>JBCCZQ010000028.1:0-36393 GCA_039187315.1 Planctomycetota bacterium
CGTAGGCACGGGCTTTCTTAGCGCAACTCACACCGTTCCTTGATGATGGCGCGTCCCCGGCCGGGAAAACTGGTGTGCTTGAAGAAGCACTCTCATCTTCCTGCCGAGTAAAGGACGCATCTATGCAGAACCGCCTCCGGAGACGAGCGACCCAAGCCAATGATAGGCAAGGGTTTACGCTTATCGAGCTGCTCGTGGTCATCGCGATCATCGCTCTCTTGATCGGCATCCTGCTGCCCTCGCTCGGCAAGGCCCGCGCCACGGCCCAGGCCATCGCCGCCGCCGCCAACGCCCGCGCCATAGGTCAGGCCACAGCGGCCTATTACGGCGAGAACGACGAATTCATCCCGCCGTCGTACGTCTACGCCGACGACACCACCGGCTTCGGTTGGAACGTCGATGACCAGAACGAGACCAACCCCGAGGTCAACAACGGCTACATCCACTGGTCCATGTTCCTCTTTGACAACGAGGACACGAGCGCCGAGGCCTTCGAGAACCCGGCCGTGACGAACGGGGGCGCGCCGCGGACCAACCCCGGCCCGAACCCCGACAACTGGGAGGACGGGCAGCAGAACGACGCCGGCTCGCAGTTCAGCAACAACCCGAATCAGCCGCAGGACCGGCAGCTGCCGCGTGTGGCGTTCGGTGGGAACGGCGCGATCTTCCCTCGGAACAAGCTCAACCGGGACGGCCTTGGTAGTCTACGCATCAACCGTCTCGTGAAGGCGTCAACGATTACGAACGCTTCGCTCACAATCCTCGCCGCCGAGTTCTACGACGACCGCAACAACTGGCGGTCGATCTCCACGACCGACGGCGCGAGCGAGACACCGGCGCCGGAGGATTCCTCGACTTTCGTGGTCAAGAGCCACCGCCCGATCACACCCTTCCGCGGCGGAAGCTCCGGAGGAAATGTCTTCGAAGAGCCCGACAACGGCTCGCGGACACCCCGCTTTTTCTACCAGGATCCCGCAACTCTCTCGGCCGATGAAGACAAGCCAGAAGGTTCCGTAATAGATCAAGGCCTGCTGATGGTCGGACAGGTCCACGGCGGGAAAGGGAATTTCCTCTTCGTCGACGGCCATGTTGACCGACTCACGACGGTTGAAACCGTCGAGAAGCGCCTTTGGGGTGACCGATTCTACGCATTGACGGGCAACGGCACCGAAGTCAGTCGCGAGCGTTTCGCCCAACGGTAACTCCTGTCCCATGGCCTCGTCGGAAGACGGGGCCGTGTCTTTCTGAACACGGCTCGGGAGGAGAGAGAGCCCTCCCGACCATGAGTCATCGGCGGATCCGGAGCTGACGCTCCGGAGCGCGATTTGTGTGCCGAGTGGCACGCAGCATGTGGCGGCCGGACTCCGCCGCGAGACACCTCGTAGGAGAGATATCTCATGACCAAGGCAAAGATTGCAGGCCTGATCGCGTGTTGCGGCCTGGCCGCTCCCGTCGTCGCGCAGCCGACGCTCGTCAACATCTCGGGCGCCACGCTGCTCGAGTCGTTCCTGACCTCGCCCGCCTCGGCCAACGACTTCAGCGACCTCGACGGCGACGGCCTGTGCGGCAACTGCCCCTCGCCGAACGATTTTGCCGAATCGCTGACCGGCCCCGGCACCACCGTCGGCGGCGCGCTCGGCGGCGACTTCTTCGTGATCCAGTACACCGCGGTGGGCTCGGGCAACGGCATCGCCGACCTCGACGCCCGCGGCGTCTGCGCCGTGGACGCCTTCGGCAACTTCGTAGACGGCGAGTCGAACTACGTCCGCGGCTTCGACGACCAGAACGACACCAAACCGGACAACCCGTTCTCGGGCCTGCCGGGCAGCCCCGGCCTCGTGGGCGTTGACGGCTACACCGCGAACAACGTCTCGCTCTCGTTCCTTAACGGCTTTCAGTACAACAACGGCGGCACGCTGACCGCCCCACCGGCCAACCCGAGCAACCCGCGGGCCTATCCGCTCCGCTCGCTGACCGACGGCAGCTACACCGCCGTCAACAGCACCGACGACTTCACCGCGGGCATCCAGATCGACCTGGCCCCGACCGACGTGCCGATCGCATGGTTCATCGAGCAGGCCGGCACGCCTGACTTTACAGACGTCCCGAACGGACCCGGCTACGGCACAAACCCGATCCAGGGCGTCTCGCTCGACGGCTCGATGGATGTGCGTGACAACAGCCTCCGCACGCTGACGACAACCAACACGAACACCACCAACCCCGACCAGTGCACCATCTTCGACAACGCCCTGACGCTCGCCCCGGTCGGTGCGCTCGTCAGCTACGGCGTCGGCATCTCCGAGATCGATGCCAGCGACCTGCGCCACGGCCTGGTGACGGGTCGCCTGCCCAGCGGCGAGAACCTGGTCTTCGCGACGCGCGACTCGGGCTCGGGTACCCGCAACGGCTTCATGAACGGCATCTGCCTCGACCCCTCGTGGGGCATGGGCGACAACGTCGGCGCCCGCCAGTCGTCGAGCTCCAACGACAATCTCGGCCCGAACTGGCAGCCGACCAACCTCGGCGGCTCGAGCCGCATGGACGCCGTCGTCCTCGACAGCCGCCTGGCCATCGGCCACACCGGCGCCGAGCGGCTCAACCGCTACAAGACCTCGAACAACGGCACCGGCGGACTCGACATGCTCGCGATCGAGAACGACACCGCTTCGGGCTACGACGAGGCCATCGCCACCGCCAACCGTCCCTTCATCGACAACATCCTCGATAACGACGCCAACAACGGCTACATCGTCATCGGCCCGGGCAACATCGCCTCGATTGGCACGCCGAACTCCATCAACCCGGGCGATCCGGAGTACATGGAGAACCAGGCCGCGGCCGATTACCTCCGCAACATCAACGAGTCGGTCGCCGCGTTCGCGAACGTGCCCGGCACCGACACGACCATCTTCTCGCCCGGCGAGTTCCTCGCCTTCCGGTTCATCCCGAACGGTGCCGCGGACTTCGTCGCGGGCCCGGGCGGTGCCTGCGATCTGGTCGTCCCCGGCAACTTCAACCAGAGCCTCCAGGATTTCGTTCGGGCCAACAGCGCCCTGGGCGCCGACGAGTTTGAGTTCTTCGACTTCACCGCGACAGGCGACGCCCCAAGCCGTGACACGAGCTTCGTCTATGCCGACGGGCTGAGCAACAGCTACGTGAGCGAGGCGGGCAGCATCGTTGCCTATGGCAGCCAGCTGGACATGCGGAACAAGATCTCGGGCGACTTCAACGCCGACCTCGAGCGCGACATCAATGACATCGCCGATCTCGTCGGTGCGTACGAGGAACGCGAGGGCGGCGCGAGCTGGACCCCCCCGAGTGGCATGGCCGGTCCGAGCGGAGACTTCGTGCTCGACATCGTCGGCGACTTCAACGGCGACGGTAGCTTCGACGTCATCGATGTCCGCTACTTCCTCGACGGCCTCGCCATCGATCCGTCGACCGGCGATCTGGACCGCCACCTCGGTTTCGTTCTGGCCGACAACGCCTCGGCCTCGGGCAACGTCTTCGGCACCACGCTCGCCACGGGCGCGGCGTACACCGCCGGCGCGTCGGCCGCCGACGTCGCTGGTGCAGCAGGCACGACCCCGGGCTTCCACCCGATCGGTGCAGACAACATCATCGACGGAGCCGATCTCGACTACATCCTGCTCCAGTTCGCCGATCTCGGCGATCGCGAGCTCGACTGGGAAGACACCGCCGAGTGCGCGATCCCTCGCCGTGATGGCGGCCGCCGCGACCTCTCGGCGGACGTTGACGGCGACCTGGATGTCGACTTCGACGACCTCTGCAAGGCCCTCGATTTCCTCGGAAGCGAGTACGGCGATGTCAACCTCGACGGGGTGGCCAACGGTGCTGACCTGGCCATCATCAACAGCAACAGCGGCCAGGCCGGCGGCTGGGCTGACGGCGACATCAACGGCGACGGAATCGTCAACGGAAACGATGTCGAGGACTTCAACAACCTCAACCCATGCGACGGCGGCGGTGAGAACCGTCTCTGCGGTGATGTCAATGACGACGGGGCTGTCAGCGACTCCGACTTCTTCGCCTGGGTGACGGCCTTCATCGCAAGCCCGCCCTCGGCCGCCGATCTCGTTGCGTGTGACGTCAACGACGATGGCAGCTGCAACGATTCAGACTTCTTCGCATGGGTCACCGAGTTCATCGCTGCGCCTGGCGATCGCAGCTTCTGCCCGGACATCCCGTGATCGTGGGGAACACTCTCTGAAGGCTTAGATCACAACCACACGCCCGGCCCCGCTTCACGGCGGGGCCGGGTTTTGCTTCTGCCCCGGCCTGCCATACCTGCTGTGCTACGACGGCTTGCGGCCAGAGACAGAGCGGACGAACGCAACAGGGCATGGATCGTGCCTGACTTGCAGAACCCGGCCGCACTGCGGTGCGTTACGTATCAGGGATCGGGTGTCGGCGAGATGACAAGTTGCACTGTGGGTTCCGTGACCTCGAACATCAGCGGCGTTGGGAGATCGCTGAAGCCGACCTCTTTGCTGGCTACGCGGCGGTCGAGATCATCCGGTGAGAGCCGCACGGTCGCGAAGATCGGCAGGATGCCATCACGGATCTGCTCGATCAGGGTCGCCGGACCCGTCACGGTGACATCGGTGAGCAGCTGATCCTCGGGTGCCACCGTGACGATCCAGCGGTCAGCCTGAAACGCCGGCCGCTGCACCTGCACGGGAACGGTCGGGAGTGTGATGGAACTCATCTGGGCCTCGATCGTGGCGATCACGGTCACCGCGGGCGGGTCGAGTCGGACGAAGCGCTGATCCAGCAGGCCTTCGGGCAGCGTGAGCAGCACGTTGCGCACCGTGACCCGGTCACCGAGCGCGGGTACCGCTAACTGTCCGGCCGCGAGCGACGCCGAGGCCCGCAGCCCCGATTGCACTTGTCCGGCGACCGAAGACGGGTACGTCAAGCGGACCCGTCGGGGCTCTGCGACGACAGCCGAAGCGCTCACATCATCGGGAAGCAGGACGTCAACCTCAATCTCATCCTGCTCGATCCGTTCGACGATCACGGCCAGTGTCTGGGGCTCGATCGAGCGGATCGAGACCGCCCCGCCCGCGTCCGGCATCGACGCGTTGACAAGGCTCACGACATCGAGGCTGTGCTCGCCCGGCTCGGTGGGCACACCGGGATCGCCGGGCCGAAGCCGAAGCCCAGAGGCAAGCCGATCGCGCATGCGTGTCACGGCTGAAGCCGAGCCGCCGACTTCGACGTAGACGCTGCCCGTCCAGCCCGATCCACCGGAAGGCTCGATCACCAACGAACCGCTCGGTTGCGGCGCCAACGTAACGGGCAGCTCGACACCCGCGACGCTCAGGCTCTCACCCTCGGCTACCACCCATACAAGCAGCGCCAGCACAGTCACAACAGCGACGGTTCTGATCGTGCCCGCGGCCGACCCGCCCTGCGCAGTGCTCAGACCAGCCGTCACGATGACGAGCTCCTTTCCGATCGTGCGCTGTCTTCCGTATCGGATTGGCCTGGCGAACGCAGCCCGGTGTCTTGATCCTCACCCGCGCTCTGTTCGTCGGCGAGCTCCGGGTCACGGACAAGCCTGCCGCGGAGCTGGGCGCGGAAGACGCCGGGTGTAAAGCCCGGGCTGAGCTTGCCACGCTCAGCGATGCGGATCTGGCCGCTCTCTTCGCTCACCATGACCACGAGCGCATCGCACTCTTTGCTGATGCCTACACCCGCGCGGTGCCGAGAGCCCAGCGATGGATCGGGCATCTCCTGCGGCTCGGCGAGCGGCAGCTGCACACCCGCCGCGTGGATCACCCGGCCGCGGATGATCACCGCCAGATCATGCAGCGCCGTACCGGGATAGAAGATCGTCTGGAGCATGGAGCTGGACAGCTCCGCCTTGAGCAGTGTCCCGCCCTCGATAAGCCCGTCGATCTTGACCTGACGCTCAACGACGATGATCGCGCCGAACTTGGCCTTGGAAAGGTACCGGCACGCATCGGCGATCTGATCGACCACGTGCTCGATGTCCTTGGGCGTCTGGCGGAAGAAGGGCGTCTCGCCCAGGCGGATGACCGCCCGGCGCAGCTCCGGCTGAAAAATCACGATCAGAGCGATCGTCGCCACGCCCAGAAACCTGTCGTACAAAAAAGCCAGCCGGGCGAACGACTCGCCGGAGACGATCCTCGCCAGCAGCGTGACAACGATAAATACGACCAGGATGCCCTTGAGCGCACCGGCGGCTCGCGTGCCCTGCACGAAGCGGAACACCAGGAACACCACAAGCCAGATCACCAGAAGCTCTCCGAGCACCTCCCACAGCGGGTAGGTGCCCAGCCGCTCGGCAAGCTCGGTCAATCGGCTCAGGAACTCCACGGATCCAGTCTACGGCCGACCGGCGACCCGCGCGATGCCATAGGCTCAGACGATGGCACGCGTGCTCGCCTACGACCCCACGCCTAACCCCGATGCCCTGCGGCTGCGGCTCGACGCCGCCGTCTCCGCGGGACCGCGCTCGTTCCTCAACGCCGACGATGCCAAGGCCGATCCGATCGCCGGCCCGCTGTTCGAGACCGGCAAGGTCCGTGCCGTCCTGATCAACACCGACTGGATGACCATCAACCGCAAGCCCGGATCGCCGTGGTCCGAGATCAAGCCCCTCGCTGAACGGCTGCTGGGCGACGCCGAACCGGTCGGCGGCGCATGAGCACCAGCGAGCGCGACCGCGGCATCGTGCGAGCCCTGTGCGCGTGGTTCCAGAGCGCCCGGCGTGATCTGCCCTGGCGCCCTGATCGCCCCGATGCTCCACGCAACGCCTACCACGCGCTTGTCTCTGAGCTGATGCTCCAGCAGACGCAGGTCAGCCGCGTCATCGAACGCTTCAGGGCGTTCATCGATCGCTTCCCAACCCTCGAATCGCTCGCCGATGCAGATCAGGCCGACGTGCTCGCGCTCTGGTCGGGGCTGGGCTACTACCGGCGGGCGAGGTTCCTGCACCGGGCTGCCCGAGAAGCCTTGGAGCGTTTCGGCGGGCTTCCCGAGGACGCGGCTTCACTCGAAACACTGCCGGGCGTGGGGCGGTACACGGCAGGCGCGGTCGCATCGATCGTCCACAATGACCCGACGCCGATTGTCGACGGCAACGTCGCACGCGTGCTGCTGCGTCTTGACGGCATCGACGCTGCGATCAGCGACGGATACGCGACCGAGCACTGCTGGTCGCGGGCCGCCTTGCTGGTCCAGGCCGCGCACCGGTCGCGCACCTCCGGCGTCCGGCCCGGGGTCATGAACGAGGCGATGATGGAACTGGGCGCACTCATCTGCACGCCCGCGGCGCCCGCATGCGGGGCGTGCCCGCTCGCAACGCGCTGCAGAGCACATGCGACCGATCGGGCCGACACGATCCCAAGACCGAAGAAAGCGCCGAAAAAGCGCGATCTGTTCATCGCATGCCTCCGCATCCACGACAAAAGCGGGCGGTACCTGCTCGAACAACGACCCGCTTCTGGCCTCTGGGCGGGCCTCTGGCAGCCGCCAGCGATCGAATCGGATCGGCCGATCAACCAAGCGATCGCAGCGGGCCAACTGGGCCTTGCAAACGGGTCGATGATCGAAGATGATTGTTTCGTCTGGCAGACATCGCACCGCGCGGTCTCTTTCATCGTGTACCGGGCCGATGCGCCGCCAGATCGGGATGGGCTCCGCTGGGTGCACCCCGATGACTTCGGCACGCTCGCGATCGGGTCAGCCCAGCGGCGGGCGCTCCTGGGCACGACCTGAGGAACGCGCGAGCAACAACCTGACGGGGATCGCATGCGAACGACTCGGGCAGCAACACGGCGCAGCACGGGCTTCACACTGATCGAACTGCTCGTCGTCATTGCGATCATCGCGCTCCTGATCGGAATCCTCCTGCCCGCACTCGCCAGCGCCAGACGTTCCGCCCAGCGCGTGGTCGATGCGAACAACCAGCGGCAGATCGGCTATGCCGCCAACTACTACGCGGGTGACCACGACGACTACGTCCCGCGTGAGAGCGTCGGTCTGTTCGACACGGACCCGGATGGCGAGACAAGCGACCGACCGCCGTGGGCCGTCGTTCTGCGACCGTACATCGATGACGCGTTCGAGCCGGGCTACTGGACCGATCCGGACAGCAACGACGAGTTCGAGCGGGCGCCCTATTTCAAAGACCCCAGCCGCCCGAAGGACGACCACCGGCTGAACTACGTGGTCAACGCCTTCAGCTTCCGATCGGCGGGTGTCGTGGACAACGGAACCTCAAACAACTTTCGCCGACGCAAACCGGCATCGCGCATCAGTCGGCTGCCGCTGACGTCGACGGCGATCTACCTGACAAACCTTGCCGAGGACGAGTCGGGTTCGTTCTACAACCAGACGCTCGAGTTTACCGATGATGTTGGCACGACCGCGCTCTACGACGTGTTCGTGTCGTCGCACGTCAGCGGCACAACAACGCAGCTCATGCGGGTTGCGCCGTCATGGTACAACCGGGGCCCGAACTGCCTGTTCTTTGACCTGCACGTCGCGCTGGTGGACGCAGACAAGATCCGCGATGTTACGACATGGGACGACGGGGACTACAGCCACTTCCGAAGGCTTTTCGGCCCCTAACCGACCAGATCGATCTTTTCGCGCAGTGACGCCTCGCGGCTCGGCGGGGTACCCGGGGGCAACGCAAGCTCAACCCGTCGCATGATCGCACGGCTCTTGCTCTTGTCGCCCAGACCGACGCGGATCGAGAGGATCGTCGACGCGCTGCCGGTCCCCTGCGCATTGATCCGCACGATCTGGCCGTCCGATCGGTTCGCGACCAGCCGCCCCTCGAGCCCGTCGATCTCGTCCTTGGTGATCTCGAGTTCGAGCTCGCGAGCCGACTGACGCACAGCCTCCCAGACCGTCTGCACATCGGCATCGATCCGATGCTCGATGTCACCCTGGAGGTAGGCGTACGTCCCCGCACCGGCCGCGCCCGCCGCCACCACAGCGCCGCACCCGCCGATCGACAACGGCAAAGCGGCGACGGACAGGCCAGCAACGATCCACGCGTGCGTCTTCATCATGGACGGATAATAGTGATCGGCGTGCCCTCGAGGGGCCCGCCCCCAAACCGCTCCCGGATGGCCACCACACGCCGCATCGCCTCGGCGACTGGAGGCGATTCCACGCCGAGGGCGAGCGACTCGACCGGCTCCGCGAAGGCCACCTCGATCGAGGTATAGGCGTCGGCCAGCGCGACGCTGAGCGCCTCCCAGTCCTCGTCCGTCCGCCGCTTCTCCGCACGGTTGGACCCGATGAAGTTCAGCTCGAAGACGCCGGTCTGGAGCAGCCGGATCGTCTCCCGAGCCCGGACCTCGGTCTCGTTCTCGAGGCCGCCCCGGATGAGCGGGTAGTACGTCTCGGTGTACTTGAGCGCGGTCGCAAGGCTGTGCCCGTACCACCCCTCGGCCTGCCTGGGCGCACACCCTGCCGAAGCAACAACTGCCAAGGCGGGCAGAAGAAGGAGCGGCCAGGCCGCAAATCTTCTAACGGGCAGCACGCCTGAGATCATCCAAAAGCTTATCGAGCTCGCGGTCGAGTTCCTGGCGGTTGGCTGTCTTTTCTTCCGGATCGGCCGCGAGCGATTCGGGAGGGAGCGACGCGATGCTCGCCACATGCCGGTACACGGTGAATACGAGCACCTCTATCTTCTCGGCGTCTTCAGCGGAGATCGTTCGGCCCGCGACCTCGGTCATGATGAGATCGATCCCAAGCACGGTCGTCCTGAGTACCGCGATACGGTCGAGTGCTCGCTCGAGTTCGGCCCCGCTCAGCTGGGCTTCTCGCACGGCGTACGACGCGGACGTGACATCCTGCAAGGTTATCTTTGACTGCAGAGCGAGCTTGTCGGTATCGACCGTCCGCCTCTGCGCGCATCCACACAGGATCATCGCGGATGCAAGTATGCACACCAGCAATCGAACATGCAACACGATCAATCCTCAGACTGGAGCTTCGCGACGACGCTGAAATCCTCCAGCGTCGTCGTGTCCTGCTTGACCTCTGTCTCGCCCGCGGCGATTGAGCGGAGGAGACGACGCATAATCTTACCCGACCGCGTCTTGGGCAGGGCATCGGTGAAGCGGATCTGGTCTGGCTTGGCGATCGCACCGATCTGCTTGCCCACATGCTCGCGGAGGTCCTTTCGCAGGGAGTCACCAGCGTCGGCCGCGGGACCAAGCGAGACAAACGCCGCGATGCCCGTTCCCTTGATCTCGTGCGGCATGCCGACGACCGCCGCCTCGACCACAGCCGGGTGCGAGACAAGCGCGCTCTCGACCTCCATCGTTCCCAAACGATGGCCGGAGACGTTGATGACGTCATCGATGCGCCCGGTGATCAAGAAGCAGCCATCGGCATCGCGCTTGGCACCGTCGCCTGCGGTGTAGAAGCCCGGAACGGTGCTCCAGTAGGTATCTATGAACCGCTGCCGGTCGCCGTAGACACCACGGAGCATGCTGGGCCAGGGCCTGCGGACGACCATGAGCCCGTCCTCGCCCAGCGGCTTCTCGGTGCCGTCGGTTTCGACGACCGCCGCATCGATACCGAAGAACGGCTGCGTGCAGGAACCGGGCTTGCATTCGGTCACCCCGGGCAGCGGAGTGATCATGTGCCCTCCGGTTTCGGTCTGCCAGTACGTGTCCACAATCGGGCAGATACCCCGCCCGATCTTCGCTCGGTACCAGTCCCAGGCCGCCGGGTTGATGGGCTCGCCGACCGTGCCCAGGACCTGCAGCGACGAGAGATCGTGCTTCTCGACATGCTCGTCGCCCCACTTCATGAACGCGCGGATGGCCGTGGGCGCCGTGTAGAACTGAGTGACCTTGTGCCGCTCGACCATATCCCAGAAGCGCGAGGCATCGGGGTGGTTGGGCGCCCCCTCGTACATCAGTGTGGGCACGCGGTTGGCCATGACCCCATAGATGATGTACGAGTGACCCGTGATCCAGCCGACGTCCGCGGTGCACCAGTAGACCTGGCCGTCCGGCCCACCGTCACGTTTCGGCGTATCGAGGTCGGGGATGAGGTTGAAGACGTACTTGCTGGTCAGGTACGTGTAGACCATGTACCCGCCGGTGGTGTGCTGGATGCCCTTGGGCTTGCCCGTCGAGCCGCTGGTGTACAGCAAAAAGGCCATGTGCTCGCTATCGACCGACACGCACGGGCACTCCGCCGAGGCCGACGCCATCGCTTCGTGGTACCACGCGTCGTGATCCGCCATCGCGATGTCGTTGCCGCACCGCTTGACGACGATGCAGCTGTCGATATCAGCGCCGTCCTTGCGGAGCATCGCCAGCGCCTCGTCGACATTGGCTTTCAGCGGCACAACAGAGCCGCGGCGCCACGCGCCGTCACACGTCACGATGACCTTGCTGTCGGCGTCGGCGACACGGTCGGCGATCGCGCTCGCGCTGAATCCACCGAAGATGACGCTGTGCGCCGCACCGATGCGCACGCAGGCAAGCGTCGCGATCGCAAGCTCGGGCACCATGCCCATGTAGATCGTGACGACATCACCCTTCTTGACACCCTTGGATTTGAGCACGTCGGCGAACTTGGCTGTTTCTGCTTGCAGCTCGGCGTACGTCAGGTGCCGCACCTCGGGTGAGCCGTTCTCCACCGGCTCGCCTTCCCACACGATGCCGACCTGGTCGCCGTGACCCGCCTCGACGTGCCGGTCGACGCAGTTGTAGCAGAGGTTGGTCGTGCCGCCGACAAACCACTTGGCATCGGGCGCTTCGAACTCGCAGACGCTGCTCCACGTGCGAAACCAGTGCAACTCGCCGGCCGCGTCAGACCAAAATCCGTCCGGGTCATCGATGGATCGCCGGTACAAGGCTTTGTACTCGTCCATCGAAGGGATCAGCCAGCGCGGGGCGCCCACGTCGGCCGCCGCAGGCGGGGCGAACATCGGCTCGGTCTCGGTCGACATATTTCTGCTCCTGTCGCGCTAGAAGTCCTCTTCGGTGGCGGGCGGGAGCTGCATCTCGTGCGCCTCGCCGGCACCCTTTGGAACGCGGATGTTCTCGATCAGATCCTGGATCTCCTGCGGCGGGGGCGGGGTGAGCTTGCTCACGACCAGAGCCACGCCGAAGTTGATCAGCATACCGATGGAGCCGATGCCCTCGGGGCTGATCCCCAGGAACCAGTGCGCTTTCTTGTCCTCGCCCGGCTCCCAGCCGCTGATGGCGCTCAGAACGCCGTCTGCCCAGCCGAACTTGAAGAAGACCACGTACACGATCGTGTAGCTGATGCCAGCGATCATGCCCGCGACGATGCCCTCACGGCTGGCACGCTTGCTGAAGATCCCAAGCATGATCGCCGGGAAGAAGCTGCTCGCCGCTAGGCCGAACGCGAGCGCAACCACCTCCGCCACGAACCCCGGCGGGTAGATCCCCACAAGCCCGGCGCCGAAGACGCCAAAGGCCGCGGCGATGCGCGCCACCCAGAGCTCCTGCTTCTCGCTGATCTTCGGCATCACCACGCCCTTGAGCAGGTCGTGGCTGACCGCGCTGGAGATGACCATGAGCAGGCCCGCTGCCGTCGAAAGCGCCGCCGCCAAGCCCCCCGCGGCGACAAGGCCGATGACCCAGTTCGGCAGGTTCGCGATCTGCGGGTTGGCCAGCACCATGATATCGCGGTCGACATACAGCTCGTTGCCGGTCTCACTGATCGGGTTGGTCACAAGGCGTTGGCCGTGCTCGCCGCGGGCCACATCCCCGTCTTCGGACGTGGCGAACTTCGGCTTGTCCTTGCCGCCATCGGTGAAGACACGACCACTCAAATAGTCCACGCGGCCGTCACCGTTCTTGTCGACCCAGGCGAGCAGCCCGGTGTTCTCCCACTCGCGGAACCAGTCGGGGATGACCTTGTCGCCATCACCCGCTTGCTCAGGGTTGTAGACCGCGTGCTCGACCGTATAGATGAGATTCGTCCTTCCGAAGACACCCACCGCCGGTGCGGCCGTGTAGAGAATCGCGATAAAGAGCAGCGCGTAGAACGCGCTCAGCCGGGCATCGCGCACCTTCGGTACCGTATAAAAACGGATGATCACGTGCGGCAGGCCGGCCGTGCCGACCATCAACGCCAGCGTGATCATGAACACATCGAGACGGCTCTTGCTGCCATCCGTGAAGGCGTTGAAGCCCAGGTCGGCGTTGATCTTATCGATCGCATCCAGCAGCGCAATCTTCTGACCATCGGCAACCCCCAGGTCCGCAGCGATCTGCGTGCCCACCTCGCCGCCGAGGTTCCCGACGAACCCTGCCTGCGGCACGGGGCTGCCCGTGAGCAACAACGCCATGAAGATCGCGGGCACCATGAACGCGAAGATCAGCACGCAATACTGGGCGACCTGCGTGTACGTGATGCCCTTCATACCGCCCAGCACGGCGTAGACAAAGACGATCGCCATGCCGATCACGATGCCAAGCGTGATATCGACCTGCAGGAATTGGCTGAACACAACGCCCACCCCGCGCATCTGACCCGAGACGTACGTAAAGCTCACGAAGATCGCACAAATGACCGCAACAACGCGCGCCACGCTGCTGTAACAGCGGTCGCCGACAAAGTCGGGAACCGTGAAACGGCCGAACTTTCTGAGGTACGGCGCCAGCAGCAGAGCGAGCAGCACGTACCCGCCCGTCCAGCCCATCAGATACACGCTGCCGTCGTACCCCGCGAAGCTGATGATGCCCGCCATCGAGATGAACGAGGCCGCGGACATCCAATCCGCGCCCGTCGCCATGCCGTTGGCCAAGGGCGGCACACCCCCACCCGCAACGTAGAACTCGCCCGCCGAGCCCGCCCGGCTCCAGATCGCGATGCCCAGGTAAAGAGCAAAGCTCAGGCCGACAATCAGGAACGTCCAGTCTTGTACGTCAAGTCCCACGGCTCAATCCTCCCGAAACCCGAAGCGGCGGTCGAGCCGGTTCATCAGTACCACGTAGACGGCGATAAGCACGACGAACACATAGATCGAGCCCTGCTGCGCGAACCAGAACCCGAGCTTTGCGCCACCGAGCCTGAACTCGTTGAGCTGATCGACCAGCAGGATCCCGCAGCCGTAGCTCACAAGGAACCAGATGCCGAGCAGAATCGAGAGATACTTGATGTTCGTCCGCCAGTAGCGTTTCGCGGCCGAGCTGTCTTTTTGGTTGTTGCTGTCATCGGGCATGCGAGTCTCCTAGTGAGCCGCGTCGTGATCAGAACATGAACTGGACCTGGAGCCGCGCCGCCGCTTGGCTGCCGGTCGAGGCAACCACACCGGTCCCCGCGTTCGCGCCGAAGCCGATCACGGTGGTTCCGGCCGTGTCGTCGAAGAAGTACACCACGTCGCCGGTCAGCTTGAGATTGTGGCCGAGAACGTAGTAGTTCGCGCCGACGGCCAGCTCGTTGAATGGATTGTCGCCGATCGCGTCAGAATCCGGGATCAGCACCGTGTACCGCGCGAACAGCTCGGTGTCATCGCTCACGAACAGGCCGCCCTGTGCAAGGAAACCGAACGTGTCCTCCTCTCCCCCGCCGCCGGCCAGGTCGACGTGCCGGCCGACGAACGCGGAGAACAGGTTGTACCCCTCCGCCTCGTACGCAACATCCGCGGTGTACTGGAAGACGTTGTTGACATCGGTGCCGAAGAATGAACTCGTTGGGCCCTGCCAGTGACCCGCGAGGCCGACCATCAGCGCCGGCTCCGTCGTCTTCAGGCTCGTCAGATCCTTGAACACCGATCCATCGCCGAAGACGATGTAGTCGACTCCGACAGTCACGCCGCCCGAGTCGGCCTCCACAGCCGAACCACCGCCTGTGAACGCTGTGTTGAGCGTTCGCAGGCCATCGGAGTATGCCGCCGACACACGCCACGGCCCCTCGTTGTAAGCCAACTGCACGCCCTGCGCGTAGATGGACGCGTATACCTGCGTGAGCGTGGAACGCTCCACCGGCTGGATAAACCGCTCCGAAACGAGCCACTCGTGGAAAAACGGCAGCTTGAATTGCCCCGCCTGCACGCTCCAGCCGTCGCCGAGGTCCTGCTTCACCCACGCATCGAGGATCGACGCCGTGCCGGTCCGGCCGGTGAACGGCAGAAAGAGGAACGTTGTCCCGTCACGCACCTGCCCCGAGATGATCACGCGGGCACGCTCGACCTGGAAACCGCTGTCGAAGTCATCTGCGCCGGGCGCATTGTCGGACACGTTGGCGATGTAGCGGAACTGGGCGTAGCCGCCCAAGTTCAGCCGCTGCTGACCATCATCGCTTTCGAAGTAAAAGAGCCCGTTGTACCCGGTCGTGGCGCCGTTGGCTGATGCGAGGCTCCGGGTCTCCGCGTCGGCGAGCAGTTCCCGCTCAAACGCCGTCCGTTCCGGCTCGGGCCGATCGCCCAGCCCGCACGCGCCGCCCGCATACCACGCCGCCCCGACGGCTGCGATGATTAGTTCTCGCTGCATGCCTACCCCCTGACCGCACCAGAACAGTGCAACAATCACTATTTCGATAAACAGATGGTAAAGAGCAGCATAACGGCTTCTTCAAACGTTGCAAGCCGCATCCAGGGGATGGAAACCGGGTGTATACAGCTTTATGCGCGCGGTCGCAACCGAAACACCTGAAGCAGGATGCGCAAATCGGACTCAATGATCGGTTGTAACGCGGAGTACTTCAGCCACCGTCGTCAGCCCGTCGGCGACCTTGCTCATGCCATCCTGACGGAGGCTGTGCATCCCGCGCTCCAGACACATCCGCCGGAACTCCGATACGTTCGGATTCCGTGCGATCACGTCCCGGAGCTGGTCGTCGACGGCAAGCAGCTCGTAGATCCCGACCCGGCCCGAGTAGCCGGTCTGGCGGCACCGATCGCACCCGACCGGCATGTAGATCTGCTGCCCGGCGATGCCCGAGAGCTCGAGGAACTCGACCTGCTCCGGCGGCGGATCGCGCAGCTCCTTGCAGTGCGCGCACAGCCGCCGGACCAGACGCTGCGCAAGCACCGCGTTCACCGCGGCGCCGACCAGGAACGGCTCAAGCCCGATGTTCACCAGGCGCGTGATGGAGCTCGGCGCATCGTTCGTGTGCAGCGTCGACAGGACCAAGTGGCCCGTCAGCGCGGCCTGCACCGCGATGTGCGCCGTCTCGTGGTCGCGGATCTCGCCGAGCATGATCACGTCCGGATCCTGACGCAGCAGCGCCTTGAGAACGCGGCTGAACGTCATCCCGATCTTCTCGTGCGTCTGTGTCTGCGTGATCCCCTCAAGGTGGTACTCGATCGGATCCTCGGCAGTAGAGATGTTCAGCCGATTCTTATCAAGCTGTCGCAGCGACGAATACAGAGTCGTGGTCTTACCCGAGCCAGTTGGGCCCGTGACGAGCACGATGCCGTGCGCCTGCTTGACCTGGTGCTTCCAGATCGCCAGCGTGTGGTCGTCGAAGCCAAGGTCCTCGAGCTGCACGTTGATCGACTTGGTATCCAGGATACGCATGACGACCTTCTCGCCATACCCCGCGGGCAGTGTCGAGACGCGCAGATCGAGCTTGCGGCCCTGAACGGTGCAGCGGATGCGCCCGTCCTGCGGCACACGGCGTTCCGAGATATCCAGGTTCGCCATGATCTTGATGCGGCTGGTGATCGCCGCCGACATGTTCGCCGGCGGATTCATCGACTCGTAGAGCACGCCGTCGATGCGCAGCCGCACCACGATCTTCTTCTCAGCGGGCTCGATGTGGATATCGGAAGCGCCCTCTTTCACCGCTGTCTGGATGATGTAGTTCACATACCGGATGACCGGGCTCTCGCCGGCCTTCTGCTCAAGGTCAACCGTCTGTTCCTCGCGCTTCTCGACGGTGACATCCGCCTCATCGACGTCTTCGAGGATCTCCGACAGGTCGACCTGGTCCTGCGCCGCCCGCTCTTCGCTCCCGAAGCCAGCGACCTCGAGCGCCGCGGTGATGTCCGCCGCGGTCGTCAGCACCAGCTTCGGCGTGCCGCAGTTCAGCCGTCGGCGGATCTCATCGAGCTCGAACGCGCAGTCCGGCTTCGTCGTCGCGACGACCACGCGCGCACCATCCTTGCGCAGCGGCAGGACCATGTGCTCGGCGCAGAACGGCAGACCGAGCCGCTGGAGCATCGTGCCATCGAACGCTGCATCGCCGAGCGAATCGACATCGATCCGCTCGAACGCCAGCCCATGGTGCCGGGCCAGCGCGGTCTGCACAACGGTCTCATCGGCGCCCTGATCGCGCAGCACCGCGACGAGGTCTTTGCCGGGTGTCTGCTCCGCGACGCGCTCCGCCGAGGCGATCTGCTCGCGTGAGATCGCCCCCGTCGACGCCAGCACATCCGCCAGCGTGTTCCCAGTGACGTTCAGCGCCGTGCTGTCCGGCGTGAACAGGTCGCTCATGCCGGTCGAGGACGCCCCGCCAGGGTTGATGCTCACCATCCCGTCGTGGTCCGATGGATCCTCGGCCTCGGAGGGTGTATCCGCATCGGCGGAGCTGCCCCCAACCGAAGCGGTCTCATCCGCAGCCCCCAAGCCCGAACGGTGCGCCTCCGAACGAGGCTGCAGGCCGTTCGCGCCGACTACCCAGGGCTCATCCTCTGCTTCGCCGGACTCGTCCGGAAACGACTGCACGGGATCCGGGGCTTGCTCCGAATCCGGCTCCGGTTCGTCAGCAAAATCGGGCTCGATGCTCAGCATCGCCCCGCTATCACTGCCCGGCTCGGCATGTGCTTCAGGCTCTGACCCGGCATCATCATCCGAGCCAGTCTGAGCATCACCATCAAAGATGGGATCGTCCGACGCCTCGTACTCGGGTTCGCCTTCGTGCTCCTGCGTGTCCCCGGAATCGAGATCGATCTGGAGATCTGGCTCGCGGTCTCCGCCGGGCTCCGGCTCGATGGCATCAGCCTCAGCATCCGTCACGTCGGACGAACCGGCTTCGAACGAGGGTTCCTGATCAGTCGACTCGTCAGATCGCTCGCTCGACGGATCGTCCTCGTCGGGCGCATAGGTCTCGGGTGTCAGCAGGTCGATCGCATCGAACGCTGCTTCATCGTTCGTGTCCGCGCTCGCTGTGTCGAAGTGCTCGTGCGCCGCATCGGGCTCACCAGGATCCGCGGCTGCGGTGTCGACGGACTCGGGAGCCTGCGGCTCCGACGGCTCGAGCTCGTGGCCGGACTCGGGTCCGGTAGCCGCTTCCAGCCGCTTGATGCGCGCGAGGATGTCGTCGATGCTGCCGCCTGACACGTCCGCTCCCTCCAGGCTGGTGCCGTTGTCACTCGTGCCGCTTCTACCGGCTCGACATCTCCAGCACGTACTCGTATCCGTCGGCCTCTAGGACGACCGTCCGGTCCGCGGTGATCTCCATGACCGTGAACTCGCCCGCGACGACATCACCCACGCGGTAGGTCTGGCTGTTGATCCGCGCCAGCGAGATCCGACCCGCGATGACCGTGTTCAGGTACAGCTCCGCCGCGAGCCGGTCGAGCTCGGCCAGCCGCATCTCTTCGGGTGTCGGCCCCGTCGGCACCTGCTCGGGCTGTGCCTGGATCAGCGGCACCTCCGGCTCGAGCTGCGTCATCTGCGCGAGACGGAACGGGTTCTGCTCGATCTCGTTCGCCGGCACCTGCCCAGCGCTGGCGTCGATCGCCAGATCATCCATGACCTTCCGCTGCCGGGCCTCGGCCTGCTCGTCGATCGGCTGATCAAGGTTGTAGTCGATCTTCGTATCCGCGAAAAGCAGATCGGCGCCCACACCCTGCTGGCGCAGGAACCACAGCAGCGCGATGCCCGCGAGCATCACCGCGCCGACCAGCACGTACTGCTTCGTTGCCGAACGGTTGGCCGTCGCCGGCGTCGAGTCCGCGAATGTGCCGAACTCGCCGTGCTTGACCAGCCCGGGTGTGAAGACGCCCTGGTCTTCACCGGCGTCGATGCCCGAATCGAAATCGGAATGATCGAGGTCGCTGGAGATCATGACTGCTCTTCCTCGCGTTCAAAGTAGATGTTCAGCGTGAACTCGGCCGTCAGATGGCCGTCCTCGTCTTTCGCACGCTCGACAGCCATATCGGGCATACGCGTGATCCTGGGCATCTGCTCGAGCGCCAGCAGGAACTCATAGAAGCCGCGGAAGTCGCCGGTCAGCGTCATCTCGATCGGCTGCTCCATGTAGAGCGTGCCGCGGACGGGCGGGCGAGCGATCATGCCCGGCTGAGCCAGGCCCGAGTCGACCGCAAGCTGCGATACGCGCCGCACGACCTGGCCGATCTCGCGGTCGTTGGGCAGCCTGGCCTCGATCGCCTCGATACCCGACTCGATCTGCACCGTCGCCTCCTCCAGCGTCTCGCTCCGCGCGGTGACGGTCTGGAGCTTGTCGAGCATCGCCTTCTTGTGCTCGATCTCGCGCTCGGCCTGCTCGATCTTCTCGTTGTTGGGCCGGAACACAAGCCAGTAGCTCGATAGCGGCAGCGCCATCAGCGTGATCAGGAGCACAAGTTCGCGGACGCCGAATCGCATGGCTCAGCCCTCCCCTTTGTCTTCGTCTTCGTCGTCTTCTTCGCCGTCCTCGTCCTCAGCCTCTTCCTCGGAGTCGGAGTCAGACTCGGACTCGGACTCGTCCTGCTCGCCCCCAGTGCCGTCGCCCTGCGTGTCGGCCGCCGCTTCGGCGAGCAGCTCCTGCGCCGACTTGGGGGCTTCACCCTCTGGATCGGCCGGCGGTGCCTCCTCCACCGGGTCCGAAGGGGCGGGCGCCTCTTCTACCGGCTCAGGAGCGGGCACAACCTCAGAAACGGGCTCGGTTTCCGCCGACGCAGCAGGCTCGCCATCCGACGCGTCCTCTTCGCGTGTCGAGGCGCCGAGGTCCTTGAGCTTGTCGAATGTGCTGCCCAGGAACCCGAAGCTACCCAGCCCGTTGCCCTCGCGCTGGCGCGAGCGGAGCGGGTTGCCTTCGTCGTCGAACTGTGACGGCGGCACGAACACCGGGACGCTGGGCGTCAGGTCACCCGGGTCGAGCACCTCGGGCAGAACCTCGGCCTCGGCTTCCGACAGGCCCCGGGCGTCCACATCGGAGCGCACCCTCGCCAGCAGCTCGAACTTCCGCAGTTCGATGCCCTCGATCTTGACCTGTTTGATGTACTGCAGCTCGATGTGCGACAGGATCGCACAGTCGCGGAGCTCCTCGATGTAGTCCGCGATGTCATCGTTCTTCAGACCCACCCCGACCAGCGTCAGCGCCTGGCGGTACTGCGGCACCAGCGGTCCGTCGTCCTCGTCGTCCTTCTTCGCGCCCCGGCTGGTGGTCCCGCCAGAACCCGAGAGCGTCCGCACACCGGCCGATTTGCCCTTGTTCTTGGCGGGCGCGGCACGCTTGATCTCCTCGCTCACGAGCTCCATCTCGAGCAGCTTCACGTCCTCGGGCATACGCCGGACGATCTGCGCAAACAGCAGCGAGCGGGGCACGCGCTCGACGAGCGCCGCCGTGACCTCCGCCTTCTTGATCAGCTCGTCGCGCTGCTGCTCGAGGGCCTTGAGCTCATCGATCTTGCCGGCTTCTCGGACATACTGCGCGTTGATCGTCTGCTTCTCATCGCGGACGTTCATCCACCGCTTGTTGGTCGCGAAGAACGCGGCAACCACGGCGAACATCATCACACCGAACAGCGAAAGGCTGAGCAGGTTCGCCCGCTTCTCGCCCTTGCTGCGGACGTAGTCCTCGGGCAGGAAGCTGCTGTCCTGCTCCCACGTGCTCAGCGGCCTTGTCTGCTCGCTCATCGATCAATCCCCCGGGCGCCGTCCGCCCACTGGCCCAGCTCGGGAGCCACAGTCACAGATCCGTCGGGCAGAGCCCGAGCCCCAGCACCGCCGCCCAGCCCGGCATGGGCTGGGTAAGGTCCACACCCTGCGCGGGCTCTTTGCCGCTGCGCCCGATCGCCCGCGCCGGGTCGCCAGCCTGCACAGCCACTCGTACCGCCCCGGCCAGCCGGCGGCACAGCCCGAGGTTGCACGACTCGCCCCCGGTCAACACCGCCCGGGTCACCGGGTCCGACGGGAACAGGCTCTGGTGATACCGCAGGCACATCGCCACCTCGTCGCCGAGCATCTCGAGCGTTTCAGCCACATCCGGCATCACGCTCACCTCTTTCCGGTTGTCGGCCATCGCGGCGGGCATCCGAAGCCCTTCCTCGCCCACTCGCGCCCGCGCGCCCTCACCCAGGCCCGTCACAGACGCGACAGGCGCGCGCCGAACGCCCGAGAACTCCGAACAGTTCATCCGAAGCTCATGGCTCCGGGCCAGGCTCAGCTTCCGGCGGGTAGAGACCTCCCGGTCCATCGCCTGGCCGCCGAGCTCGATCGTCCGGGCGAACCGCAGCGACGCACCCTTGGCGATCACCGCCTTGGTCGTGCTGTGCCCGAGATCGAGGTACAGCGTGACTTCCCCCTCGGGCGTGAGCCCGAGCGAGTGGAACGCACGCAGCAGCGCGACCGGCTCGGTGTGCATGCCCACAGGCTCCAACCGGGCCGTGACCAGCGCCTGCATCAACCGATCGACCGAGCGGCGCGGCGCAGCCATCGCCACGATCTCGATCTTCCCCGAAGCATGTGCGGCGTCCGGGACCTCATACCAACGCACGAGCAGCGAAGACGGGTCGCAGCCCAGCTGGGCACCGATCGCGATCCTGGCTGCGCTCTCGACAGTCGCCGCGTCACCCTTCGGCACCGCGGTGTGCGTGGTGTAACTCATCGGAGCAGGCAGCAGGCACGACGCCCGCTTGCCCTTGAACCCCGCGGAACGCACGAGGCCGGGCAGCTGCTCGGCTTGGAACGCGATCCGACCCGGAAGGTCGTCCAGCAGCTCCGGCGGCGTCTCCACCGCCGCGGCCGCGATCAGCGAGGGCTTGTCCCCAGAGCCGAGCTGCATGACCTTCAGCGCCGCGGTACCGAAGTCGACCGCGATCGGCCGGTATCGGCCCGGCTTCGCCGGCCCGCCGAGCGACCCGAACTGCTTCAGTGCTCCAAGCGACCCTCGCGGCATCGTCTTCCTCGTGCGACAGACGCGGACCACGCCCGAGCACCCCCGCCCGGACCGGCCGTCTCGACGGGAACATCGGCCCCCGCGCCCCCAATGTTGAGGGAGCGCACCCACCGCAACCGCGCCGCACCGCCGGCACACCGGCTGACCCATCCACCCCCGCATAACGGTGAGGATCCCGATCGATCCGAGACAGGTGTGCAGCCGCGGAACGTCCGGGAACGCTCAGCCCACAGCCTCGGTCGCAGCGCCCGCCCAGCCCGCGATGCGTGATGCGAGAACCGCCAACGCCTCGTTGAGCTTCCAGGGGTGCTCAGCGCGATCGCCGACGATGTTGCTGATCACGCGGATCTCCGCGAAGGGCACACCGGCCGCAGCGCAGGCCAAGGCAACGGATGCGCCCTCCATGGCCTCAGCGATCGCTCCGGTCCGATGCGCCATCGCCGCTGCACGGTCCGAGGTGCCGGAGACCGCCGCCACGGTCGCGATCGCCCCGCTGTGGTCGACCAGCGGCTGTAGCATATTTATTAGTATTTCGTTTGGTTGATCCCAGCCGGCTGGCTCCGGCGAGAAGCCGATCGAGTCCAGCGTGCGGAAGCCGTTGGGGGTTACCGACCCGTGGTCGGCCAGCACGGCCGAGGTCCCCAAGACGCTCTGCAACTCGCCTATGCCCATCTTCGCGTAGGCACCCGCGACGCCCACGTGCAGCACCGCGTCCGGACGCTCGCGGAGCGCAAGCACCGCGCCGACGGCAGCCGGTGCCGAACCCACGCCGCAGCGAGCAAGCATGCAATGGTCACCCAGAGGGGCACATTTGCCGACGGACTGCGTGACCGAAACCGGGACCTCGCGCATCCCGAATCCATGACAGACCGCTTCGCATTCCGCCGGTGCGGCACAGACAACGAGCAGACCGCGGGTTCTTCCTGCAAGGCCCGACACGACCCGAGCATAGCTCAGGCACAGAGGGTTGCTTTGCGAACCGCGTCCGCTGCAAGCGGTAAGAGACCTCAGAATCGCCCCGCCGACCCATGGGAGCCTGGCATGACACGAACCGAGCCCGTCCGGACACGCCCGCCGACCGCCCGCTCCCGCCGAGGAAACGCCCTGGTCAAGCTGCTGGTCGCGGCCGGTGTGCTCGGTGCGGCCGGCATCGGCGCCTGGCAGCTCGGGCTGTTCGACAGATCCGACTCCGAGGATGACACGCGACCCACGACCGAGGTCATCCAGGCGAGTATCCGCTCCTTCGAGATCACCACCACCGCATCGGGCGAGCTCCAGGCGATGGAACAGATCGAGATCCGCTCGCCGCTGGAGAGGCAATCAACCATCGTGGAGCTGGTCCCCGAGGGCACCCGTGTCGCGGCGGGCGATGTGCTCGCGGTGCTCAACACCGACGACCTTGAGACCGAGCTCGAGGACGACGAGATCGCGGTCGAGTCCGAGCGTGCCGAGCTGATCGCCGCCGAGAACGCGCTGGAGATCCAGAAGTCCGACAATTCGAGCGCCGTCCGCGACGCGAACCTCAAGCTCCGCCTGGCCGAGCTCGCCCTCCAGCAGTGGGAGTCGGGCGACCACGCGCTCAAGATGCAGGAGCTTGAGCTCAACATGGAGGAGGCCGCACGCGAGAAGGAACGCCTCGAGGAAAAGCACAACCGCAACGTCGGCCTTCTCAAGGAGGGCTTCATCAGCGAGGATCAGTACAAGCAGGACGAGCTGAACCTGATCAAAGCGCAGGCCCGCGTCGAGACCGTCGAGCTCCAGCGCATCTCGTACACCAAGTACCAGCAGACACGCGAGCGTGAGCAGAAAGAGTCCGACGTCGCGCAGGCCCTCGCGGAGCTCGATCGTGTCGAGCGTCAGAACGCGATCCGCCTCGCCGATGCCCAGGCAAACCTGACTTCGCGCCAGCGCCGTGTCGCCAGGCGCGAGGCGCAGATCCGTGACCTGACCACCCAGATCGAGGCCGCGACGATCCTCGCGCCGTCAGCGGGCATGGTGGTCTACGGCACGACGGTCGGGCAGAGCCGCAACCGCTGGTCGAACGATGGCCCGATGATGATCGGCCAGTCGGTCTACCCGAACCGCCTGTTGTTCGCGCTGCCCGACACGAGCCGTTTGGTCGCTGAGGTCCGCGTGCACGAGAGCCTGGCCGGGCAGATCCGCCCGGGCCAGCGGGCACAGATCCGCGTCGATGCGGTCAACGGAGTCGTCTTCAGCGGCCAGGTCACCGAGATCGGCGTGCTGGCCGAGAACGGCGGGTGGCTTGATCCGAACCTCCGCGAGTACACCGTCACGATCGCGCTCCAGCAGAACGAGGACGCCACGAACCTCAAGCCGTCGATGCGCTGCGAGGCAACGCTCGTGCTCGGGCAGGTTGACGAGGCCGTGACCATCCCCGTCGCCGCGGTGTTCAACGAGGGGCCGGTCCGCTACGTCTACGCGCCCGATGGCAACGCCTTCCGACGCGTCCCCGTCCGCACCGGCCGGTTCAGCGACACACTGGCCGAGATCGTCACCGGCATCGCCGCGGGAGACCGAGTGCTGCTCCGAGAGCCGCTGCCGGGCGAGGTCCTCAGCGGGGTCTGGGATGAAGCGGAGTTGCAGCTCGTGGGCCTTGCCCTTGATGAGGACGGCAACCCCGTCCGCGCGGCACCGCAGGAAGCCGGCGTCGCGTCGCGTGCCGCATTTTCGCCAGGCGGCTGAACAGCAAGCTTCGGGCTAACCCGCCTCAGACCAAGGCGCGTCACCCTGCGCGGCGGCTTGCCGACGCAGCACCTCAGCCGCATTGTGCAGGCGGCGGTTCGCGCTGTCCAAACAGAGCATCGCGGGCGTATCCGGATAGAAGTTGTCACGGCCCACGTCCACACCCTCGGCCTCGGCGACGCACACGCCGGACGTCTGCGATAGATCGATCACAGCCGGCGGTGTGTCCGGCTCCGGCTCCGCGGGGTCGAACGGCTGGACGCGCGGGCGGCAAGGGTCGGCCATCGCCCAGCCGATCACCACGCCGCGGACACCGTTCGACAGCGTCACCATCGTCCCGGGCGGATACGGCGGGCACACCGCGAGCAGCGCCTTGACAGCCATCGGATCGAACCCCGCCGCGTCCGGCTCGTGGATCATCGAGGCCAACACCCGGACACGCGGCACCCCCTCGCCATCGGGCGTCTGCAGGCGCCGATCGAACTCGTCGGCAACGGCCACGATCCTCGCGTAGACATGGATCGACTGCCCCTCGACACGCTCGGTGCGTCCATCAGCAAACACCCGCCCCGGGAAGCCCGAGCCGTCGTACCGCTCATGGTGACTCAGCACCGCCGACGCGACCGTCGCGGGCACACGCCCCTTGACCAGGTCGTATCCCAGCTCCACGTGCGAGCGGAAGACCGCGTCGGCCGGGTTCGGCGCACGCCGGACAGCCTCGAGCTGCTCTGCTGTCAGGCGCGTCATTCCGATGTCGTGCAGCATGCCCGCGACGCCCAGCGGGATCACATCACGCGCGCGGCTCGGCGTCAACCGGCTGCGCTGCTGCTCCAGGTACGTCGCCAGCTTCAGGCCCATCAGCGTGCACAGATAGCTGACATTGGACGCGTGCTCGAGCTCGGTGTCAGGCGCCTCGGCCAACCGATCCAGGAAAACCGCCGCGGACGGAGTCATCGTGAGCGCCTCGGCCAGCGCGCCCACCGCCTGGGCGTAGCGGTCGTACTCGATCTCTGCTTGGACCTCTCGCCGGGCCGCATCGAACAGCCGCCCGACCTGCCCGACCAGACGCGCCTGCTGACGGACGATCTCCGGCGAGGTGTACCGCAGCAGGAACGACAGCGGTGGGTACGCCACCCACACAGCACGAACGCCCAGATCCCGCAGCCGCGAGAGCGAGCGCGACTCCAGCGCATAGCCGGCGCGCAGCAGCACCCTTCCGGGAGCCGTCGGGTGCAGCACCGGCAGGGCCAGCTTCATGCCGACCCTGGCGTCCTTGATCCGCGTCCGCAGCATCGGCCCGGCTATCGGTCGCTGGCGGCCCCAGCATGGGCTCTGGACAAGCATTCCCGCTCCGCCCGCCTGATCAGCCCCGGTTCATCCAGTAGATGACGCCCATGTACACCAGGTAGAGTCCGAGAAGCAGCCCGCCCTCGAGGCGTGTGATGCGGGCCTGCGATGTCATCACAGGGATACATAGCAGCGCGAACAACAGCATCACCCAGATATCACGCCGCCAGAGCTCCGGCGGGACCAGCAAAGGATCCGGCGCCAGCAGCGAGGCGATACCCAGCACGCACAGGATGTTGAAGATGTTCGAGCCCAGGATGTTGCCGATCGCGATGTCCGGCTGCTTCCGGAACGCCGCGACCGATGAAAGCGCCAGCTCCGGCACACTGGTCCCGAACGCGACCATCGTCAAACCGATCACGGCCTCCGAGACGCCGAGGTTCTCAGCGATCCCGCGCGATCCACCAACAAGAAAGTCCGATCCGAAATAGAGCATGGCGAGCCCGGCGACCACGCGCAGCACGCTCGTCCACCAGGGCGGCGTGCCCTGGAGATGCAGCTCCTCGTCCAGCTCCTTGGCCGCCTTGACCAGCTCGCTCTGCTCTTCGCCGGATGCATCGCGCCCTGCCCGATAGGCCCGCAGCGTGAAGACCAACAGGCCGAGCACAAGCAGACCGCCAGCCACCCGGTGGATCCCTCCGCCGAGCATCGCGAGCATCCCGGCGAACGTCACGACAATCATGATCATCGCCTCGCGGCGGACCACACCGAGCTTGACGGCGATCGGGCAGATCAGCGCCGTCACTCCCAGGATCAGGCCGATATTCGCGATGTTGGACCCGATGATGTTGCCGACCGCCAGCTCGCCCTCAGCCACGTACGCGTCTCGGAGCGAGACGCCGAGCTCGGGCGCACTCGTGCCGAACGCCACAACGGTGAGGCCAACCACAAACGAGCTGATCCCGATCGACCGCGCCAGATGCGAAGCCCCGCGGACCATCACCTCCGCGCCGACGATCAGCAGCGCCAGCCCAAGGACCACCTGCCCGAGCAGCAGCGTCATGGCGAGGCGACCACGGCAGGATCGGGCGAGCCACCGCCGCCCGCGGCCAGCCGGAAACGCTCTGGCAAGCGCGGCACAAGCACCGCGATCGCTCGGCGCCGCGCCGGCGCGATCGCGTTCGGCTCGAGCGAGGTCAGCATCGCCTCTCCGAGCGTGGGCACCGCGGGCTCGGGCGGACCGAAGCCCCCGCCCGCATCGCCGTCCTCATCGCCTGCAACATCCGAGTACGGGATCAGGACGAGCGCCGAGCCGGCATCGAGCTGCATCCGCCCGGTCAGCCTCGGGAAGACCACACCCGCTTCGAGCTCGCTGGCCAGCGCCGGCATGAAGCTCTCCCGCCCGGCGCCGGCTCGCTCGAGCTGTGCCGCGAGCTCGAGATGCAGCGCTGGCGAGGCGTCGGCATCGGCCGGCACCGTCCACGCGCGGGCGAGCACACGCAGTCGGCCCTCGGGGACACGCAGCGTGCCGTCGGCGATGCGGATCGCCGTGCCCGCCCGGATGGACCGGCCACGGATGATCTCGGTCCAGCCCGGCGACTGGCCGAACCACTCGCGCTGCGCGGGGCCGACAAGCCGCAGGGAGCCGCGGATCGCCGAGAGCGCATCCACCGGGATCGCCGCCACCCGAAGCCCGCTCGCCCGCCAGGCTTCCCGGACGGAATCGGGCATCGCGGTCGGCCTGGGCCCGTACTCGCCGACGAGCCACGAGAGCACGTCCTCCTGTCCCTCAACGACCCAGACGCGGACCTCAAGCCCGTTCTGACCGCCGCGGACCGCCGGCTGCGCGAGATCGATCGGGGACGGTCCGGCCGGAGGAGGCGGCGGGGAATCGGCCGCGCACCCGGCAAGGGCCGTCAGCACCGCGAGCGGGACAAGATGGCGGACGCCTCGCGTCACCCGGCGGCGTCCCGGGGCCCGTGGTCATTGATGCGATCGATCAGCCGGCGCACCAGCCCGAACTTGTGCCGCGTGTGCGTGAACGCGAGCCGAGGCAGGTCGAGGTGGTCATCCTCCTCGGGGTACGCGCCACGCTGGACGATCGAGCCCCTCTTGACCAGCACCGCGAATTCGTTGTTGAGCGCCGCCACGGCATCGTCCGAGATCGCGTGGTTCAGCCGGATGACCAAGTCGTCCCGGACGTACCGGCTGCTGTGGTATGTGCGGTAGAACCGCGAGACGATGTCCACCGCCTCCTGCGGCTCGTGGCAGATCGAGTAAAGGCCGAGGTCCTCCTCGCTGATCATGCCGTTGCCCAGCAGCCGCTCCCTGACGAACTCGTCCCAGAGGTCCCAGTACGGGATGCCCTCGCCCTCGAGCAGCACGATCGGCACCATCGAGCTCTTGCCGGTCTGGATCAGGGTCAGGACCTCGAACGCCTCGTCCATGGTGCCGAAGCCGCCTGGGAACAGGGCCACGGCATCGCACTGGCTCAGGAACATCAGCTTGCGCGTAAAGAAGTAGCGGAAGTTGATGAGCTTCTTGTCGCCGTCGATGACTTCATTGGCGGTCGTCTCGAAGGGCAGGCGGATCGCCACACCGAAGCTCGCGTCCCGCCCCGGGCCCTCGTGCCCGGCCTTCATGATGCCGTCGCCGGCGCCGGTGATCGACATCCAGCCCTGCTCGGCCATCAGCCGGCTGAACTCGACCGCAGCCTTGTAGTCCGGGTGATCCTCCGGCGTGCGCGCCGAGCCAAAGATCGTGATCTTCTTGGTCTCGGGGTACTGCGCGAACACGCGGTACGCGTAGCGGAGTTCCTTGACCGCCGCGGCGATGAGCTTCAGCTCGCCGGTGTCCCGCCCGTCCGGGATCAGCTTCAGCGAGGCGGTCAGCAGGTCGCGGACGAGCCGGTGCTCGAACTGCTTGGGCGGCGCACCGGTCACCCCTTCGATCAGCGTCGAGATCCGATCCTGGGTCTCAGGATCATCGACGCGGATCTGCTCGGACCGCTCAGGTGGGGCCGCCGACTCGTCGGTGACCAGCGTCTCCGGCGGGTCGAGCTCCTGCCGCTGCTGCTCATAATGGCTCATGGTCCGGGCCGCTCCTTCCGGGGCAACCATAGGGGGCAGGCGGGACGCGGTTAGTAGCCGATCAAGCCGCGTGAGCGCTCGTCGATGGCCCAGGGCGGCGGTGCTTCGGCCGGAGCGAGCAACCGCTGGCGGACCTCGCTGCGATCCTCGTCAAACCTGAACTTGCGGGACTCGATCCGCTGAAGCTGCGAGAGCGCCCGGGCGCTCTCACCGACGTCGAACCCCAACACACCACCGACAGCACGCGTCGCCTCGGGTATGAACCCGCCCGATGTCCGAGGACCGCTGAGCGGGCCCACGACCCGCGTCGTGATCAGCTCATCGCGGATCGAGTCAAGCAGCCGACTCACGTAGGGCAATGGGCTCTTGCCCCGCGTAATCAAGCGGAGGTCGATCTCGAGCGTCGGCAGATCGAGCGTACCCGTGCCGATCAGCGACAGCCGACGGCTCAAGAGGTACATCTCGGTGATATTCACCGTCCGGCCATCAACCGCGAAGCGGATCTGAAGCTCGTCGTCCGAGTCGGCAAAATCCGGGAACTGGAAGTTCAGCAGATCGATGATCGGCCGCAGCAGGCCGGACCGGATCAGCGGGCCGTTCTCGGCAGCGATGTCGCCCTGGCCCCGCATGGTGTCGGGCTCACCGATGATCCCTGCCAGCCGAACGTCAGCCTGCACCCGTGCACTCGATGCATCCGAAGCCACGGGCCCGGGTGGTTCGAGCTCCCCGCGACGGCTCGCCTCGATCTCACGACGGAGTGTGTCGTACTTCAGGTCCGCAAGCCGGACCGATGTCTCGTACGCGAGCCGTGGCTGCGAAGAAGTGCCCGCCGCTGGCCGCACCGCCGCATGACCCGAGATACGCCCGTGCGCGCAGTCGGCCGCAAAGAACGGCACGACGAACAGACCCGGCTCGTCGCCGATGCCCGCCAGGCGCAGCTTGGGGTTGAGGAGCCAGACGCCGAGCGCCCTGGCCCGCTCACCGAGAAGCTCCAGCGATAAGCCGATGCCCGGTTGAGCCGGGTGCTGATCAACCTCGATGGTTGCAACCGCGTCGATCTGATCGAGCGCTACGCCGACATCCACCGCGGCCGTTGCGACACGCAGCCGACCGCTGAACCGCGTCGCGAACGAAGGATTCCCCGCGGCATCCTCGGCCGGACGCAACCGCAGCCGGCCGCCCTCGAGTTCGATGCCATCTTCCGCCCGGAATGCCATGCCATCGAGCGCCGCGATGACCGCCTCGGGCAGGCACGCGCGCGCAGCCGCATTCAACCCCTCCGCTCGACCATCCAGCCGCAGGTCAACAAACGCGCCGCCCGCACCATCAAGCGTCACCGTACCGTCGCAGACGACCCCGAGACCTGCGTTCGCCGCACGCACGCCCTCCAGACGCAAGCCCGAGCGATCCGCGTGCACCCGGCCCTGGACATCGTCGAACCGGATCGATGCGCCATGTCGCGTCAGCCCCAACCAGTGTGGCTGGAGCACAGATGACACGACGGGGTTGCCTTGTTCGGAGGCAACCCTCACTGTGGCATCCGCGAGGCCGCGCGGCTCGATCGATGCGTACGCCGCTCCCGCCGAGGAACCGCCCAGGGCCGCGACCGCGCCCTGCGCGAAGCCGCTTTCGAGGGATACACCGGCCAGCGATATCACCAAGGCATCGGCCGAACCCGACGCACCCGGGCCGAGCCCGACCCTGCCATCGAGCCCGATCGGCGCGACCGGCGCACCATCGAAGGTCAGCACACCCGAGACGCCGTGCGCGGTCACGCCCACGCCGGCGCCGCCCTCGACGCTCACCATGCCCGTAGCGTCATCGATCGCCAGCCGACCTCCGAACGCGCCCGCCTGTACGCCCGAGAGATCCGTGACCGTCAGCTGCGCGGGCTCCCCATCGGCATCGAGTGTCAGAACCGCATCCACGCGCCCGCTCGGATCTGCGCGGTCACGGATCAGCGCCACCGTGTCCGAGACCTCGGTGATACCGCCAGAGAACGCGGCTACGGCCTGCTCGATCGGCATCGACAGCTCGAGATGGCGGGCCTCGATGTTCGCCGCGGTCTTCAGCCTGCCCGGCTCGCTCCGCCAGTCCATATGAAGCCCGACGTCGAGATCGACGGGCAGATCGATCGTGGCATCACCTGTGACCGCGGACGCCTCGCCGGAGGCAGACAACCTCAGCTCGTTCTCATTGATCGAGAGCTTGCCGTCGGTCCCATGAACCAGCACAGGCACACGGTCGCGATAAGGCTCGGGTGCAAACGTGGCTCCATCGAGTTCGACCCTGACTTCGAAGCCGATGCTGGCGTCGTCCCGCGACACGATCTCGCCCTCGAGATCAAGCAGCCCGTGCACGTCCAACCCGCGGACGACCTCCGCTGCGGCGCGGCGGCCCTCGCGAACGCCATCGTCGCCCGCACGCGGCGCTTCAATCGCGTAAAGCACCAGGTCGTCGACCGGCACACCGCTCGCGTGGAATTTCAGCTGGGGCTGAGCGGTGGGTCGGAGCGCGACGGACCCTGCAAGGGATCCATCGAAACCCGAGACCGGCCGGTAGCTGCCGCTGAGAAGCTCTGCTCGCAGCGGATCGAGCTTGATGCGGACATCGCGAGCCACGATCGGCATCGGAAAATCAGCGAGGAGGATGCCCGCATCATCAAACACCAGCGTGATGTCCCGCGTCCAGACCGTGTCGATGCCTACCGGCCGGCGCAGCCTGATCTCCAGATCCGCCAATCCGCCAAGGTCGAACTCCTGCGCGCGCCCAGGCGGTGAGTTCTCGGGACGGATCAGCCCCCTGTCGATCAGGTCGTCGTAGGCCTCGCGGTCGAAGAGCCGCTCGATGAATGCTCGCCGCGCGGGCGAAACAGATGTCAGAAGGGTCTCGTCGATGGGCGCTCCGATAACCTCGATATCGAGCACGACCCCCGCCGTCTCTCCGAGCGGCTTGACCCGCCCGTAAACTTGGAGCGTTGCACCGCTCGGCGCACGGCCAGAGATGCCGCGGATCGTGATGCCCTCGGTATCGCTGAACGAGACCACGCCGTTCATCGCCTCGAAGGGGTACGGGAACTCCTCGAACGCGCCGCGTCCGTCATCGAAGCTCAGCGTGCCTTGGTACTGGATCGGCGGAGCGGGCTCATCGGGCCGACGCTCACCGCGCGAGATATTCACGTTCGAGGAGATCACCCCCGTCGGGCTGATCGCCAGCACCGGCGTGCCGTCCTGCGCTTCACCGACCACCTCGGCCTGGGTGAACTTCGCGAGCCACTTGGCAACATCATCCGGCAAGAACGGGACGAACTCCGGCCGCTCACCGATGCGGTACCCCTCGACAGCGATGTTGGCGTTGAAGGATCTGGCGATCAGATCGTCGTCGGTAATCGACAGGTCGTACGTAATATCAACATCGACAGGCACATCCAGCGCCGTGCCGGTCACATCAACTTGAATCGTGCGGTTCCCGAGCTTGATGGTGCCCGTGACATCACGAAGCCGCACCGGCTTCTCGATCGGCAGCGTCATCGCAACGCCCTGAACACTCGCCTCGACCGTCACACCGAACCACTCGCCCGGATCGGCCTCGAACGGCACATCGAACGTCAGGCCGGTGATCTCGCCCTCCAGGTCAAGGTCCTGGATCTCACGGCGGTACCCCTGGGGGATCTGTTCCGGAGACCACGCATCGAGCCGCACACCCCCGAGCGTGATCGAGACGCCGTCGTCATCGATCATGCCGCGCAGCGCCGGTTCGCCCGCGTGCTCGACGTCATCGACGCCCTCATGAAAGCGGACCACGTAGCCCGTGCCGTCCTCGCGCGGCCTGAGCACACCGGCTACGTCGATGCTGCGCAGCCGGGTGTATCCCTGGTCGGCGCCGGCCTCATCGAGGCCATGCTCGCCGAGCTCGATCCCGCCGCGGCGCACCGTCACGCTCGGCAGCCGGAGAGGGCCGCTGCCCCGGGGCGCATCGGGCAGGTCCAAGCCCAGCAGGTTGGTCGATCCCGTCGAGCGGTCGATGCTCAGGCGCAGGCGTGGGCCGTCGAGCACGATCGCTGTGATCGCCGAGGGCCCAGCGAGGGCGCGCGCCCAGTCCAGCTGCGCTGTCGCCTCGCTGGCGCGCAGGATCTCGCCGCCCTCCCCCGTGATCACGCGATGACGCACGACGAGCTCGCGCATCGAGAGCCGCCCGGAGAGGTCCAGGACCACGTGCTGGGCATCGATGTCCAGGTTCAGCGCCCGGCCGATCGGCGGCAGCAGGATCGGCCCCAGCAGACCCGACCGCATCACGACCACCGCCGCGACGACAAGCAGCGGCAGCGCCAACGCCATGCCGAACACGACGCGCCTGGGCGAGATGAGCCGACGACGAGGCGTGCTGGGCGGAACAGGCTCGGAGGACACCGGCGTCACAAGACCCTTTTCGGCCCAGTGCGGGAGGCGGGTCCAGCCCCGACCGAAGAGGACAGCGCCTCGGGCAGCCTGCGCGGCCGACCTTGCGCATCGCAGCAGGCCAGCGTGATCGACGCCTCCGCCGCCGGGCTGTCACGGCCACCCCCGACCACGAACAGCTCGTACCCATGCGTGATGCTCGCGCGTCCCGAAGACGCCACACGCGTGCGTATCTCCACGAGATCGTCGTACCGGACCGGCTTCCGGTAGCGGATCTCCATCGCTGAGACCATCAGCAGCACCCCGCCGCGCTCGATTTCTGCATAAGGGACGCCTGTATCGCGGAGCATCTCCGTCCGAGCCAGCTCGAACCACGCGACATAGCTCGCGTGATGCGCCACGTTCATCGGGTCGCACTCCGCATAGCGCACCCGGATACGGCACGAATGGGTGTCTTCTGGAGACTGTTCCGCCATGCACGATCCTACCGTTCATCCCGTGAGCGACGGCGACCCATCATCCGAGCCAACCGCCCAAGCGCCGACGCAGCCGAGCATCGGCCCACCGATCGGCACCCCACCGGACGACATCGGCCCCGTGCCTCGGCGCGAGGATATCCGCGTCCGGCGTTACCTTGTCGACGACCCGATCCCGGCCATCACATCGCTGCTGCACCGGGCGTACGCGCGCCAGCGGGCGATGGGCCTCGACCCGCTCGCCGGGCGGCAGGACGACCGGACCACACTCGAACGCGTGCTCGCGAGCGAGTGCTACCTCGCGGTCGATGCTCCCCCGAACCAGCCCGAACGCCGGATCGTCGGGCTGATCCTCTTCAACGAACACGAGAAGGTCAGCTTCCCCGCGACCTTCCTCCAGCCCGGCACCGCGCACTTCGCGATGTTCGCCGTCGATCCCACGCTCCAGGGCATCGGCATCGGCGTCCGGCTGCTCGAGACCGTCGAGGCCCGAGCCCGCGAGATCGCATCCGACCGGCTCGCTCTGAGCATGGCCGAACCCGATACAGCCCTGCAGCGCTACTACGAGCGTCGCGGTTACGCGTTCGTCGAGACCTGGCGATGGCCGTACACCAACTACGACAGCCTCATCCTCGCCCGGCCGATCGAGTAACGCGATGTTTTCGAGCGATCTACACGCGATCTTCCGGCGGCGGGCCGTCCGGGTGCAAAAAGCTCAGGTGCAGCGCAAAGTGGTGCAGCTGGATCCGTAAACCTTCTTCATGCGTCACCGGACCGACAAGCGGCGTGTCGCACGCCAGGCTCTCGCCCGCCCGCAACCGGTCGAGCTGGTTCTGCAGGCGGTCCCATCCCTCCTCGAACGAATAGTCAGGATCACCCCCGAGATCACCGGTCTTCGGCTTGAACTTCAGCCCGGGCTTGAACGGTGTCTGGATGATCTTCTTGCGGAGCGCCTTGCCCGCGACACGCAGCAGCATCAGGGCCGTAAAAGGGAAGCGTCCATCGAGGTACCAGCCCATCCACTTGGCCAGGTGCCCGAGGGCCTGACCCGCCGACCAATTGCCGCTCGTGCGGAGCGTGCCCTCGTGCTGGGCTCGGCGGACGCGGTCGAGCTCCACCTCGAGCTGCTCGAGCGAGTCGAAGGCGAGATCACGGCGGAAGGCTTTGCGGGTGTTTGTGGGCATAGTCAGAGTCTAGTTCGCATCGGCGAAGAACCAATCCGGTGCAGTCAGCTTCGATCGTGCTTGACCCGGCCGGAAGATCATCTGCTGCGCCGTGATCTCCATCCGCACGCTCGGGTGGCTCAATGCGTAGAGCATCGCGTCGTCGCTCGTTGGCTCGATATCTCTCGACTCGAACTGATTCGCGAGGCCTTCGTACCGACCACATGCGGACCGATACAGGCCGTGTCCGTCGGCGACGACGCCGCTCGCCTCCTCATCGATCACCCGGTAGTCGTTTGTAACCACGAGAGGCTGCCCCGGCGTTCCGCGACGGACGGCGTGACGCTTCGGCGTTCGCTCGATGACCGCCCGCTGGTGGTTCTCGGTGCCGACGAGCAGCACGAGACAGGGCGACGCGAGATCGGTCTTGCAGATCATCTCGAACGCCTCGTCGTATGAGCCTGCGTCTTCGAGCACCGATCGCAGGAAGAGCATGACCGGATAGCCAGACATCTGGACCGGGTCGTTCGACATGACGGCGTTCATCGCGAGCGCAAAGCCACGGTCCGACATGCCGCTAACGGCACCGATCGCGCCTACCCAGCCAGCGTTCTCAAAAACGAACTCGTCGCCGCGACTGTACCGCAGCATCACGCTACCGAGCGCAAGCGGGCGTTCAGGCCACCAGTCCATGTTCCTCGCCAGCACGGGCCCGTGCTCGGTCTCAACGGTGACGCCGGAACACATGAAAACACGGATCGCTGCGTCGTAGGCGCAGCTGGCGAGCAAGATCTCCTGCCAAGGCCGACCGACGAGCCGCCCCCACGCCTCGGCCTCGGCGCGAAACCTGCCGGCGGTGCCCGCATCGATCATCTCGGCAAGCTCGGCATCAACGCCGCCCACCTGTGAGCGAAGGTCGTCCAACATCTCACGCGTGTATGGCACCAGTGCAGCAACGTCAGACTCAGTCAAACCCAGACCAGACTGATCGAGTCGGCAATCGAGCTTCGGCCTATCGACCCATGGTCTTGCCATGAGAAACCTTAGCCTACCGATCACTCGCCCGGGCTGTCCCCGCGTGCGAAGATGCTCGCGACGTAGTTCAGCACGTCCGTCGCGCTCCGCTCGTTGTAGCCGAACTGCTTGATCAGCCGCTGCTTGACGATGTCGATCTTCTCCTGCGTCTCGTCGTCGACGA
>JBCCZQ010000029.1:0-35462 GCA_039187315.1 Planctomycetota bacterium
CCGACTGATCGGCGCGCCTCCCGGCTACGTCGGATACGAGGAGGGCGGCCAGCTCACCGAGCGCATCCGCCGCCGTCCGTACAGCGTCGTGCTGCTCGATGAGGTTGAGAAGGCGCACCCCGATGTCTTCAACATGCTGCTGCAGATCATGGAAGAGGGACGCCTGACCGACTCGTTCGGGCGGCACGTCGACTTCCGCAACACGATCCTGATCATGACGAGCAACATCGGCGCGGACCTGATCAAGGGCGGCGGGGGCTTCGGCTTCCAGAAGCGATCCGAGGGCGTGGACTACGAGAACATCAAGAGCGTGCTGATGAAAGAGATCGAGCGGTTCTTCCGCCCCGAGTTCATCAACCGCCTCGACGATGTCATCGTTTTCCGGCCGCTGACCAAGGACGACCTGGTCGAGATCGTCGAGTACGAGGTCGCCAAGGTCGGCGAGCGGCTCCAGCAGCAGGGCGTCGAGCTGACACTCGATCAGGCGGCCAAGGACTTCCTGATCGACAAGGGGTACAACCCGGACTACGGCGCGCGACCGCTGCGTCGGGCCCTGGGCACCTTCATCGAAGATCCGCTGAGCGAGATGCTGCTCGCCGGCGAGATCGACAACGACTCGATCGTCACGGTGACGCGCAAGGACGAGGCCGACAACCTCTTCTTCACCCCCGAGGCCAAGCCAAGACCCGAGCCGGAAGACGGCGACAAGCCGGTCCAGGCCGGCGCTGAATCGACCTAACCTTCTCCAGGTTCACACACGCAGACCTCGATCAACGACCACGCCGCACCCCTCGCCGGGTGCGGCGTTTTTCGTGTTGGCGCCGATGCCAGTAAAATTCGGCATAAAACCGGATATTCGGCCTTGCCCGGACTGAGACGCCTCAGTACATTTATGCCTGTGGGAAATGCTTCGGGCCGCACGCGGTGGCTCTGAGCAGAGAGAAAGCGGTTAGATGGGGAAAGAGATCACACTGAGTATCTGATCGACGGGCCGCCGCAGCGGCTTTGCTCGCCGTGGTATGACACCACGGGTTCACTGCCTGAATATCAGACTCCTTCTTCCATCGATACGCCGTGAGCAGCGACTGCTGCGTGTGCGCGCCACTCCTGTGTCGTGCGCAATCGGTGTGCCGTAGCGGCGTTGGGTTGTGGGACCCGATGGCCGCAGGACAAGTCAGGAATCGGTCGTCGCGCTGGCGGTTAGTGGGCGACCTCTTCCAGGAGCGTTCGGTGCACCCAGTACCGCACGCGTGTATGGATGCCCGCATTGTGCGGGCGGATCTCGTGGGTATGCCCACGGAAGAGGAGTAGAAGACATGAGCAAGTTTCTGATGGCAGCGGCGCTCGCCGGTTCGGCCGGGCTCGCCTCTGCGCAGTCGTTCAGCTTCAACGCTGATATTGAGAACTTCGGCGATCCCGCGGCAAACGTCTTCAGCGTTGATTTCAACCTGCCCGCGATCGACTCGATCGATTCCATCGAAATCGAGCTGGCCCACAGCTGGTCGAACGATCTCGATCTGGTCCTCACCGGCCCGGGCGGCGAGATCTTCGATATCACTTCGGACAACGGCGTGAGCGTGAACCTGGGTGATGGCGGCTCGCTGCTTACCGGTGTCGCGCTGTACACCTTCGTCGAAGCCGCAGGCAACGGCTCATGGGCCGACTTCGGCTTCGATGTCGACGCCCCGGGCGGCACCTACGACGCCGAGACGTGGGTTTCCGGCCCGTTCGGCGGCGGTCTCTGGAACATCACCCTTGACGACGACGCCAATGGCGACGACGGCGCCGTCGGTCGGGTGACCATCAACTACACCATTCCCGCACCGGCCTCGGCCGCGCTGCTGGGTCTTGGCGGCCTCGCTGCCGCTCGCCGTCGCCGCTAATCCGGCACGGCGGATCGTCCTGCGATCCATCCCGCGGCCGGTCGACGGATCGGCCGCGGCTTTCGCCCGAGGGCCCACGCCCGGTGGCAACGGACTGTCTCTCTCAGTTTCTGTCTCTCTCTAACCTGTGAACCACCCGGCCTGCGACAGCAGACCGGGTGGTTATCTTTTGTGGTTATATTTCGCGGTCCGCCAGCGACATACGATCCGCCGATGCCAGCCCTGCTGCGATACCTCCTCCGGCTCGGACCGCTCAACCCGATCGCGGTGCGCCTCGTCCAGGGGGGTTCGCGGCGCAGCCGGCACATGTACATCCGCTCGCTGACGCTCGGCGGGATGATCCTCACGCTGCTCTGGCTGCTGCTGGTCAACACAGACTCGGGCGCATCCGGTGGCGCACCGGAATACCGCGACCTCGCCGCCGCGGGTGCCGGCAGCTTCGCCATGATCGCCTACCTGCAGATCGGACTGATCTGTATCATCGCGCCGGTCTTCATGGCCGGCGCGATCGCGCAGGAGGCCAGCCCACGCACGTGGGAGGTCCTGCTGACCACGCCGATGACTCCCGGTCAGATCGTCCTGGGCAACCTGTCCGGGCGGCTCTTTTTTGTGCTGTCGCTGCTGCTCAGCTCGCTGCCGCTGTTCGCGCTGACGCAGTACTTCGGCGGCGTGCCAGGGCGGTCCATCTTCGTGGCGTACCTGGTCGCGGCGAGCGCAGCGATCCTGGTCGGATCGATCGCGATCGCGCTGTCGTGCAGCCGCGTCGTCGGGCGGCGGGCAGTCTTCGCGTTCTACGTCACGGTCATCAGCTACCTGGCGATCACGCTGGGCATCGACCGCTGGCTCGTGCAAGCGGGCTTCGGCGCCGGCGAGCGGGGCGACGGCGTGACGTGGATGACCGGGCTCAACCCGTTCCTCGCGCTCTATGCCATGCTCACCCCCACCGGCTACCCGCGGGCGGACATCGCCGACCCGGCCCTGGGTTCGCTGAGTCGTTGGATGCTCGCGACGCCCGTGACGGCATGGGTCGTGGGCAGCCTGACGCTCAGCCTCGTCATGGTTGTCGCCAGCGCGCTGACGGTCAGGCTCGGCGGGCTCGGCACCATCGCGGGGACCGGCGCGGGCGGCTCGCCGGTGCGCAGGTGGCTCAAGCTCGGCGCGAAGGACGCCGACCACCGCCCGCCGCGCGAGGTCTGGGCCAACCCCGTCGCCTGGCGCGAAGCGGCGGCACGGAATTCGACACTCGGCCGCATCCTGACACGCTGGTCGTTCATCCTCTTCGGTGCGCTCTGGGGCATCGGCCTGGTCATCGCTTACCACCGCGGCGGGATGACACCCGACTCCTACCGCCTTGCGCTCGCCACGACCGTGCTGGGTGAACTGGCCGTGACAACGCTCGTCGCGATCAACATGTCAGCGACCGCGATCAGCCGCGAACGCGAGGACGGCACACTCGATCTGCTGCTGACCACGCCGCTCACCGCGAGCGCATACCTGTCCGGCAAGCGCCGGGGGCTGATCGCCTACCTGCTCCCACTGGTCCTTGTGCCTATAGGTACGCTCGGCGTCGCGGGCATCGCAGCCGGCCTTGGCCAAACCCAAGGATGGACATCCGCGATGGTCACAGAAACGGTGCTCCAGAACAGGGTTGATGTCCCGATCGTGCTGCCCGAGGCGATCGCTGTGGCGGCGCTCGTCTGCATCGCGTTCCTTGCATTTTGTGTGATGATCGGCCTGCAATGGTCGCTCAAATCCAAGGGCACGCTCGGCTCGGTGGTCGCGTCGGTCGGCGTGATCGGCGCCATCGGAGGCACGATCGGCCTCTGCGGCGTGCTCGGCGGACGCGACATCCCAGCCGTCGGCCCGGCCCTCGCTGCGCTCAGCCCCGCCTCTACCGCAAGGGCCCTGATCGACCCCGTAGGAAGCTTCTTCGGCACCGTTTCGGACGGCGGTGGGCTCCCCACCGCTCGCCTCGCGCTCGGCATCGGCGCCGTCGCCTCCGCGGGCATCTACATCGCGATCATCTACGGCCTGCACAGCGCGATGGTCCGCAACTTCGACTTCACAGTCCGCAAGCTGGCCGGAATGAAGTAGCCACAGCGTCAGTGGGCCTTGCGAAGCCTTGCGCTCGGAATATCGAGCTGGCCGCGGTACTTCGCCACGGTCCGGCGGGCGATGTCGATGCCGCGTTCCTTGAGCGCTTTGGCCAGCGCATCATCTGAAAGCGGCTTGGATTTATCCTCGGCGTCGACAACGTCTTTGAGCGCGGCCTTGACGGCGTCGTAGCTCATCGCATCGCCCGACTCGGTCGTCAGCCCGCCCGAGAAGAAGCCGCGGAGCGGGACGATGCCGCGCGGCGTCTGGATGTGCTTGTCCGCCACGGCTCGGCTGACCGTCGCGACGTGCACGCCGAGCTGCTCGGCGACCTGCGTCATCGGCAGCGGGCGGAGCTGCTCGGGACCGAAGTCGAAGTATTCCCGCTGAGCATCGACGACAACCCGTAGCACGCGTAGCAGCGTGCTCGACCGCTGCTCGACGGCATCGATGAGCCACTGCGCGTTGGTGACGTTGACCTTCAGGAAGTCTCGGTCCTTCTTCTCCAGACCGCGATCCTTGGCCATGAGCGCATACTCACGGTTGATCCGCAGCTGGCTATGCCTGCGGTCAGCCAGGTACGCGATATAACGGTCTCCATCCTCGTCGTACTCAACGACGGCGTCGGGGATGACAAACTCGGCCCGCGTTGGCGTGAGCGCGCGGGCGGGCGCGAGGCTCAGCCGACGCATGAAGTCCATCGCCGTGCGGAGCCCGTCCATCGTCAGACCCGTCGCTTCGGCGACCTTGGGCAGCCTGTTCTGGGAGAGGTCATCGAGGTGCGACTCGATCAGCGTACGGACGGTCGGCAGCACGGAGCGTGTCGCCTCGGAGCCCGGCTCGTCCTCGATCGCCCCGAGCTGGAGCAGCAGGCACTCGCGGACATCGCGCGCGGCGGTGCCGGGCGGCTCGAGCAACAGCTGCACGGCTTCGAGTGCGCTAGGCAGGATGGCCCGATCGATCGGGGCGTTTGCCGGCGCCTTCTCGGCAATGATCTCCAGCGGCACGCGGAGATAGCCGTCGTCGTCGAGGGCGGCAACGATCGCCTCGCCCGCGCGGGCGATTGTCTCATCAACCTCGGCGAACCGCCACTGATCGAGCAGCTGGTCGTGCATCGTGCCCTGCCGCGCGGGAGCCTGGGCCATGGCCTCAGCGCGCGCGTCCGGCTCGCCGGCAAGCCGGCTGCTCGGCCGGCCGGTGTCATCGAACCGCTCGGGCCGTTCGGCGCGGGCGGAGGAATCGAACTCGTTCTCGACGATGTCCGGGTTGTCGTCGGTAAATTGATCGAGCCGCTCGAACGACTCGCTGTCGGCCTCTGCGTGGTCGTCGGTGTGCGTTTCGGCCTCAGACGCTTCCTCGCGCTCCGGCTCGGCCAGCTCGAGCGCGATGTTGCTCTCGAGTTCCTGGTCGATGCGCTCCTCGAGCTCCGCCAGCGACATCTGGAGGATCTCCATCGACTGGATGACACTCGGGGCCAGCTTCATCTGCTGGCCGAGCCGCATCGACTGCGATTGGTTGAAGTGCATCGACATCGGCGGCGCGCTCCCGCGTCCTGATCGGCTCAGCCTGGCCGGGCTTCCTCCACGGCGACCCTGCCCTCGATGGCATCGGCCAGCACGGCCTTGCTCGCCAGCTGCATCGACCAGCCGGCGGGCAGCCCCCGTGCAAGCCGGGTAACCTTGACGTCTCGTCCGGCAAGCTGGTCCATAAGGTACAGCGTCGTGCCGTCGCCTTCGAGCGTCGGGTTCATGCCGAGGATGACTTCCCGGACGCGCTCACCGCCGGCGTTGGCCTCGGGATGCTCGATCCGGCGGAGCAGGTCGGCGACGGTCAGACCGTCCGGCCCGACGCCGTCGAGCGGGCTGATGCAGCCGAGCAAGACGTGGTAGACCCCGCCGTACATGCCCGTCTGTTCGAGCGCGATCAGGTCCTTCGGCTGCTCGACGACGAGCACGGTCGAGCGGTCGCGCGACGGGTCGGCGCAGATCGGGCAAGGGTCCGACTCAGTCAGGCCCGCGCAGATCGAGCAGTGGCCGATGGACTTGGTCACCTCCGCGACCGCGCGGGCGAGCCGATCCGACACCTCGCCGGGCTGCTTGAGCAGATGAAAGGCGAGCCGCTCGGCCGAGCGCCGGCCGATGCCCGGCAGCCGCGTCAGCTCCGCGATCAGACGCTCGACCGGCTCGGGGTAGCCCGGCGCCCGCTTTTGGCCGGCCGGCATGGACGGGATAGGCGGCGTCTGAGCCATCTCAGCATCGTACGCGGGCGTCTACCATGGCGACCATGGAAACCGGCACCGCACGAGCCAGCATCGCGTGGCGCATTGCGCTGATCGTCCTCGCTCTCGCGGCCGTAGCGTGGTACGCGCGGTACCACGTGCGTGACCATGTCTGGGCGCGCAACTTCGCGGTCGTCGAGGCGGGCGAGGTCTACCGATCCGGCCGGCTCACGCCCGCCGCAACCCGACGCGTCGTCGAAAACCGGGGTATCAGGACCATCATCGATCTGGGAGCGTACAACCCGGGCACCGACGAGGAGCGACGCGCCCAGCGCACGGCCGAGGCGCTGGGTGTCACCCGCTACCGCCTCGATCTCGCCGGCGACGCCACAGGCAACCCCAACGAGTACGCGCACGCGCTCCGGCTGGTGAACAACCCAACCAATCGGCCCGTGCTGATCCACTGCGCCGCCGGCAGCGAGCGCACGGGCTGCATGGTCGCCCTTTATCGCGCGCAGGAGTCCGGCGAGCGCGTCGATCAGTCGCTGGATGGGCTCATGAACGAAGCGCAGAGGTACAGGGACTCGGACCAGCCACTGCTCCGCGAGACGCTGGATGTATGGGGCGATCGGATCCTTGAGGCCGTGCGCACCGGAGCCGACGTGCGCGGCGCCGAACCGACGCCGGTGCCCATGCCGGTGACCAACCCAGGCGGAAGGCTGCCGACGGACGCAGTCTACGATGCGGACTCACCGTACAAGCTGCGGGTCAAGCCGCCGACGGATGCTCAGGGCGAGTGAATATCGCGGTCGCGGTTAGCAGCCCTGAGTGAACAGCGTAACCCAGGCGAAGAAATCGCTGTCATCGCAGTTGCTGTCGCGGTTCACATCGCACTGATCAGCCTGCTGCGGCGAACGCGGATCGGCGGTGAACACAGTGACCCAGGCGAAAAAGTCGCTGTCGGTCACGCCGCCGTCGCCGTTGACATCAGCCGGGCAATCGGGCTCTTGCTGCTGATCGCACTCGAACGAACGCAGCGAGATCGCGTCGATGCCGGCCTCGAGCACGTCGCCGGGCGTGGTCTCGCTCGCGATAAACCGCACGCGGAACTGGCTGCTCGCGGGAATCGTCTCACCGATCTCGATCGAGAGCGTGCGCCACTGGTTCAGGGGCGTGCGCTCGTCGAGGATGGTTGTCCACGAGTCGCCGTTGTTCGTCGAGACCTCAGCCTGAAGGAAGTCTTCCGGGCCGATCTCGCCGGTGAGCACATCGTTGAGCCAGTAGCTGAACCGGAACGTGCCGCCGTTGCTCGCGTCGATGGTCGGGCTGGTCAGAACGGTCTGGCCGTTATCGACATCTGAGTTGCCGCCGTTGGCGGAGGAGTTGTCGGTGAGCCATGCGCGTCCGGATCCATCGGCATCCGCGGCGGGATCGCCGCGATCGGCGTTGACCGGGATGCCGCGGGACCACTGCCCGTCGGTGGCGTTGCCCGAGACACTCCAGCCGGGATCGCTCTCTCCAGAATCGTCGAAGACCAGGATCTCGTCGGTCGCAACGGTGGCCGAGAAGGTCTGCACCCCGCCGACGCTGGGCGAGCCGAAACGCTCGCCCTCTGTGGAGGACGCCTCGACCCACCACTCGATCGTGTCGAGGCAGCGGAAGCCGGCCGGGATCGTGAACGACGCCAGGCTGCCGTTGACCGAGCCGGGCAGCGTGGTAACGGTGCCATCGGGCTCGCGCAGGTAGAGCTCGGGGGTGCTGTCATCGAGCTCGACCCCGCTCTCGGTGATGATGGCGCCGACGCCCTGGCCGCCCGCGGGATCGATGGTCTCCCCCAAGGGCTGGATGAAGTCGAAGCCGAGCGTCTCGAGCTCGGGTCGCACGACGATCAGCCCCTGCTGGATGTCCGAAATAATGATGTTGCCCGAAGGAAAGAACGGGTAGTTGGACCACGCGCCATCGAACCCTCGGCCGTTGTTGCTCGGAAACGTGTCGATCCACGCGACCTCAACGGGGTTCTCTGGGTCGGAGATGTCATGGATCCGAAGCCCGCTGCGGTAGTTGGAGGCGTAGATGTAGTTACCCTTGACGTAGAGGTTGTGGTCCCGGGCGGTGTTGCCGTTCGACCAGCCCCGCACGTAAAACGGGTTCTCGATGTCCTCGACGTTGATGATGTGCATCGTGGTCGTGTTGACCGACTGGCCCTCATCGAGCTCGTCGTTCAGGTAGAAGTAGCGGCGATCCTCGCTGAGCCATCCCTGGTGGGCGTAGCGGCGCCCGGGGTACCGCACGGTGCCGAGCTCGACGATGCTCGACTTGTTGGTCACGTCGTAGATCCGCAGCGCCGTGTCTGACTCACCGTTGCCGAAGCCCGAGCAGAGGAACGCGATCTCGCGGCCGGCGTACGGGCCCGAGTCGTAGGTCACGATCTGCGCATCGTGGACGTACAGGTTGCTCTGCGAGAGCGACTGCACCGGGTTGTTGGTCGAGCCCGGCAGGCCGTTCGTCCCGACCGTATACGCACGCAGGCCGAGGTTGCTCCCCCCGCCGACGCGGTAGATATAGCCCGAATCCTCGTTGATGACGATGTTGTGTGAGGCGCTGCTGCCGCCGAAGTTCGTAAAGCCGCGGTTGATGACGTTGCCGTTGTCGACATCGCTAAGGTCGAAGATCTGGATGTGCCCGCCGCCCTCGCTGACGACATACGCCGTGCTGCCGAGGACCTTGATATCGCGCCACGGGCTGGTCGGACTGGAAAACGTGTCGAGGATGACCGGGCTGACCGGATCGGTCACATCGACGAACCCTGTCGCGGACTCGACGCCGATGATCGCGATCTCGCGTCCGGTCGGCGAAACGTAACCCCAGATGTCGTTACCCGCATTCGAGCCGGGGTCGATCTGAGCAAGGGAGACCTGTGACAGGAACGTCACATTCTGCGAAGGGAAGCCCCCGAACCGAGCCGCCTCGCCCGGGTCACCCTGGGCGATAAGCGAGGCGTCCTCGGGATGGATAGCCGAAGCACTGGCATCCGACGCGGGCATCGCCGCGCCTGCCGCAAGGGCCAGGAGCATCGAAACACGACATGCGGCAAACATCGGAACCGTCCTTTCGCGACCTACCAGGGATCCCAAAACGTGGCGCCGAGCGTTGACCCCGCGCCACGATTCGAAGTTTATTCAAAACATACGGTCAGCAGCCACCATTCGTGAAGATGGTAACCCAGGCAAAGAAGTCACTGTCCGAACAGTTGCCGTCCTCGTTGACATCGCACTCGGGCGCGTTGTTTGTAAAGGCGGTAACCCATGCGAAGAAGTCGCTGTCGTTAACTTCCCCGTCGCGGTTCACGTCGCCGGGACACACAGGGTCCGGATCCGGATCGGTGCACGTCAGCGTGGTGACGCGGATGTCGTCGACGCCGCACTCGAGCACATCGCCCTGGCCCGCCTCAGTCGCGATGAAGCGGAAGCGGACCTGATCGCTCAGCGCGAAGTCAACGCCCGCAAGGAGCGTGTCGTCACGCCAGACCGTCGCAGTGTCGTAATCACGAACAGTGGTCCAGCTCGTCCCGCCGTTGATCGAGACCTCGACATCGAGTCCATCGGTCGCCTCGTTGACGGTGTTGATCTCGTCGTTGGACCAGTACGAGAACCTGATCGTGCCGCCGCCGCTGAAGTCAAACACAGGGCTGGTCAGGATCGTGCTTCCTTCATCGACATCGGTATTGTCGTTGCCCTGCTCCTGGCCTGTGAGCCACGCAGGACCGCTGCCGTCGGCATCAGCGGGCGGATCCGCCCGGTCGTTGCCCTGCGGCACGGCGTTGGTCCACCGGCCAAAGGACTGCAGCGTGATATCGCCGCCGATGGTCCAGCCGATGCTGCCCTCGCCCGAGTCGGCGGTCACGGTCGCGCTCCCGATCAACACCTGTTCCGGGTCGCCGCTCGGCAGGGTGATATCACCCGCCTGGATGCCGCGGGCGCTGATGAACACCTCCGGATCATCGCCACAGTCGAAGTCGCTGAGCGTGAACTGGAACGTGCCCGGCGTGGTTTCCGCGAGCGGGATCGCCGTGAAGTTGGTCTCGCCGGCGCGCCGGATGTTCAGGTCCGGCCCTTCGAGCAGCGTGTCACCGTTGAGCAGAAGCTGAACGAAGATCGGGACCGAGGTCGCCGCCGGCTCGATGGTGCCGGGCAGCGGCGTGAGGAAGTTGAGCTGCAGCGGCAGCGCAACCGGCGCGAGCAGCGTCGCGTTCAGCTGGTAGGCCTGGATGGAATTCTCGCCCGAGTTGCGGACGCGGATCTGGTACGTGCCCGGGCTCACGTTGAGCGTCAGCGACTCGATCGCGCCGAGCCCCGCGTCGTTCGAGAAACCGATCGACGAGCCACTGCTGTTGAACACGTCAACCTGCAGGTTGCCCTGCGCAGCGCTGTTGAACGAGCTTCCCGTGTTGCACGCCTGGGTCTGCGGCCCCTCGGTGTAGGTAAACCCAACCGGGGTGAGCGTGATGTTCAGCGAGACATCCTCGGTCGCGGTGAACTCGTAGTAATCGGTGTCCGAATTGTCATCGATCGAGACGAAGCCGCGGTTGGCCGAGTTGTTGCCCAGCGTGCCCGCGGTGAACGCGGAGAAGACGCCGCCCGACCCGAGGATGGTGGCGGTGCCGACGGTGTCGTTGGGCTCGAGGAAGTCGCCGTAGTGACGCTGCGCGTTCAGCGTGTCATCGTGCTGCGGGCCGTCGTAGGCGAGGCTGATAAACGGCTCCATGAGGATGCTCTGGGTAATCGGGCAGACATGGAGCTGGCCCATGCCGTGGCCGTGCTCGTGGGCGAGGATGTTGCGCAGGCGCAGGCTGCTGTTGTTGGTGTTGAAGTAGAAGTTGTCGCCGGTATCGAGCACCATGTCGCCGTTCTGCGGGAAGAAGTTGTAGGCGAGCGTGTTGGAATTCCCGTCGATGAACTTGCCGCCCATGCGGAGGTCGCCGCGGACGCCTGCCACACCGGGGTTGTCGAAGAAAGTGACGTTATCGTCGTTGGGTTCGAGGATGTAGGTATTGCCGCTGAGATCACCCCAGAGCTCGAACACCTCGTCGTAGATCGCACGCCACGTCGCACGGGTGCCGTAGATGCCGTCCATAAACGAGTTCAGGTCGTTCGGCCCTGGGCCCTCGCCGACCCCGTTGGGGATCGTGACACCATCGTCCGGGAACGAGTAGGTCAGGATCGTTGGATCGCCCTGCTGCGCACCGCCGGGGTTGAGCGCTGTCCCCTGCCAGCGGTTGGTCTGCTGGAACCGCGAGGCGCCCGCGGGGAAGACCACGTTCTCGAACGCCATCACGAGCGCAGGATCCGTGCCCGGTGTGAAGCAGGGCTGCACCGGCACCTTGTGCGTCTCGATGACCTCCGCGAAGCTCACGAGCATCCGCTGGTGGATCGGCTGAAAACGCTCAAAATCCTGGCGCGCCACAGCGTGCTGCACCACAGCGTACAGCTCCTCAAGCTCGCCCTCAGCGAGCGGTTCGTTGCGCTCAACGAACCGAGGATCCGATTCGTGCTCCAGGTCGTCAGACGTCATCGGCAGCTCGATGCCCTCGGCTTCCGCGGTGGCGATGATCTCGGCGCGGTGCTCTGCGGGAAGGCTGTAGAACGTCTGCATCTGGATGAGACGCACCGCACGATCGTGGGACCTGGCGCTCACGCCCTGCGGAGCCTCCGGCTGGGCGAGCGGCTCGGCATGGAGGCCCGCCGTACACCCCGCGATCAACGCTGTCGCAAGAACCCGTATGCTGCTTTTCATTTCTAGTACCTCTCATCATCTCGGACGCCGAAACGCCCGCGTGCTCCGGAGCACGGGCAAGGTTGCACCACCCGCGATCCGGCAAGAAAACCCACGGCCGCTCAGACGCAGCCGCCGGTGAAGATCGTCACCCACGCAAAGAAATCGCTGTCCGTGCAGGAACCATCGCGGTTCACATCGCACGCCTCTTCCTGTTCAGGCGTGCGCGGGGATGCCGTAAAGGCTGTCACCCAGGCAAAGAAGTCGCTGTCCGTGACATCACCGTCGAGGTTGACATCCGCTGGGCAGGGAGCATCGCACACCACCGTCGCCGAGTACGAGCCGCTGGTCGGATCGAAGACCGGCGAGCCATCCAGCAGCGGGAGCGATAGCAAGAAATTCAGCGTCTGATCGCACGACACCGGCGGCAGCTGGGCGACATAGTCGTCTCCACCGACCGAAGTGATGGGCACCGAAAGGAACCCGGGCGGGCTATCGATCCCGTAGAACAGCCGCAAGCTCCCGAGCGAGAGCGTGAAGCTGCCGGGATCGATCCGGATCGCAAGAGGGGTCGTCACATCCGGCTCCAGCGTGCTCGGCAAGCCGTCCGGGTAGCTCACCGTTACCGGCTCCGGCGGGATGTCAAGCGTGATCGGCGCCTTGTTAATGTCGAGAAAGGCCCCGTCTTCGGACTCAACCATCACGTAGCCCTGGCCCGTGATCACCGCAGGCAGAGTGACGGTCGCGCTGCCATCGTTCGCGATGCCGCTGGCGAGCACAAACGGGAACGTGGACGCGCCATCGGCCGAGAAAAGAACGTTGACCTGCGATGCCAGGATGGGGAACGAATCCGTGCCCGCTACGTCCCAGGTCACCGTCAGCTGGCCATCCGTGATCGTCGTTGGCGACGACTGGCTCGTGACACGGAATGGGCCCGCCGAATCGATGACCGTGACATCGGCATCGGCAAAGTCGTAACCGCCGCCGGCCGGGTTGTTGTCACGTACTGTCAAGCGGAAATCCAGCGTCCGCGGCACGGTCGGCAGCTGCTCACCTCGGTTGAGCGAACCGTCACGCCAATCGGTCAGGCGCGGGAAGATCCGCTCCGGGTTGCTTGTGCCCTCGAACGACCGAAAGATAGGGCTCGACCCGTTGTCCGATGCGCTCACATCACGCTGCGGGCCCAGGTCCGCCTGCTCCCATGTGTACGTGACCGCGTCGCTCTCTGCGTCCGATGAAGCACCGATCAAGCGGAACGGCGTGCTGATCGGAACAACGATGTTCGACCTGACGACCGAGGCTACCGGCTCGGTGTTGCCCGTCGAGGTTTCCGTATCGCAGGGGCGAGACGCGATATGCGAGGACATATCGATCAGGCTCTTCCAGTTGAAGTAGTCGTCGGAGTTGTTCTGGATGTTGTCGTTGCCGCAGATGCCGGCGTAGCCCATGATCGTCGAGCCGCTGCCGGGCTCGTACGCTGCTGAGCCAGAGCGGTTGCCGCCCGCGCAGCTCGAGCTGTTGCCGTTGAACGTGTGCAGACCGTTGAACTGGTGCCCGAGCTCGTGCGAGAGATAGTCGATGAAGAACGGGTCCCCGGTCGGCGGGGTCAGGCCCGTGTAGCCGGACGCCTTCGACCCGGTGCAGACCACAGCAAGCTGCGCGAAGCCCCCGGCGCCGGTGTCCACGAGATGCCCAACGTCATAATTCGCGGAGCCGATGCGTGCATTGATCACCGAGTTGATCTGGTTCAGCGAGATCGACCCGTAAGGATCCGTCGCAGGGTTGGTAAAGATGATCTGATCGTTGTCCGCGACGAGCTGCAGGCGGGTCGCGAGCTCACGCTCATACACACCGCTTACACGGTTCATCGCCGTGGTCACCGCAGACAGGCCCGCCGACACCGTCCCGCCAAAGAACTGGGTGTACTCCCCCGTCGTGGATACCGCGGCCGAAAACGTTCGCAGCACCACAGGAACGCCGCCCGCGGGCGCAAGCGACGCATCCACCGGCCCGTTCGAAGCAGCCGATGCGGTGCTCGACCCCGTGTTCGATGCGGCGTCACGGGCGGCTCGCAATCGGGCGGCGCGTCCTGGCTGCGGTATCGCATCCGCATCAAACCCGCAGACCCAGTTGGTATCGCGGCTGACATCCAGCGCGTAGTAGCTCGTAACGATCGAGGGGTCGTCCGCGCTGAAGCGGTCGATGAATACGTCGGGGCCCTCACGCATGACAAAGGCATCGACACCAAGCTCGGTGACCGTCACGCGAACGATCGCGGTCGGATCGCTCATGCTCTCGCCGGCATACGTACGGATCTGCGGGAACTTGGCCGCAAGCTCCGGCGCGAGCATCGGGGTCTCGAACACCGCGAAGCTATCCGCCGAACCATCCGGCATCGGCAGATCGATCAGCACCGGCGCCGCGCCTGCGAGGTACGCCGCTTCAGTAGGAGAACGCGAGAGCATCTCACGCATCGCGCGGGTGTCAACCACCGCAGCTACCGATCGGTCTGGACGGATGAAAGCAGGACGCGCGAACGATTCTGCAGGCACACGATCCAGCGAGGCCCACGTGCCGTCCTGGGATATCAACCGGACCTGCACGTCCGATCGCGCTAAGGCGGCCTGAACCGGAGAGACCTGCCCGCTTGCGGACAAAGCACATCCAACGAGCGTCGCAGCCGCGCACCAAACCGGCGCACACCTGCGACGCAGCCAACACGCTCCGGTTGCACCGTTCGCCGTCATCCCCGACCTATCTCACGTTGCATCGAAACTGCTTGGAAGCGACAGCAACTCTGCACTAGGGCCCGATAAGCCCGTACACCTGATCCCGATGGCCTGTCGATTCCAACACGCCCCGAACGGGACAGCGACAGCACGGCGGAGCATTCCGACGCGATCGGCGATACGGCGAGTTCCCGCAATCGGTTCCACAGGAACACACCCACGGAACGCGCAGCATCCGCCGACTCTCGCCCAGCGAAACGGACCGGGTTCGCCAAGGGTCAAGCCGATCTGGGCATCGACCGATGCCCGCTCGCGGAGGAGCCCTTCATGCAGCCACAAACCGCGACCCGGATCCCTAGCAAAACAATGACAAGCTGCCGCTCTCGGCAGACACGATGCATCGCGCAGGTGCTCACCAGCGTGGCAGGGCTGCTCGTTGCCATGGATGCAAACGCCGATCCCGCTGCTCAGTGCTGGCGCGGGACCGCCAACGGCATCGAGAGGCAGACGATCCCGACAGCGACCGCGGCCGCGATCCATATCGCCCCGCACAAGCTCGAAGGTCCGGTGCGGAGCGGCCCACTCGCGATCGCGGGCATCGCGGTGGCGATGCGACGCCGTTCCGGCACACCGCTCACCGATCGATAGCGACCGGGTCACGGAACCGGTGCAGCATCAGCCGTCAAGCTGCGGGCAGCCCGCGGTGAACTCCGCCAGCCACGCGAAGAAGTCCGACGGGTTGACCTGGCCATCGCCGTTGATATCACCGGCAGGGTCGTTGTTGTTGAACGCGATGACCCACGCCACGAAGTCCGAGCTGTTCAGCTTGCCGTCGCCGTTGACATCGGCGCGGCAGATCGGGACGTCCGGCTCATCGCAGGCGTCGTTTGTCTCGACCAGGTCGCAGGGCGCGCTGAATTCAAGGTACGGGCGAATCCCCTCGTTGAGGATCCTCTCAGCAAAGTTCAGCTCGATGTTGGCCAGCCCGCCCGGGCACTGGTGGCAGTAGCTCATGATCGTGCCGGTCTCGGCAAGCGAGCAGTCCTCGAGGCCGCAACCATCGATCAGCGGGAGCACGCCGTGCGTATGAGGCCCGCCAAAGTTGTGCCCCCACTCGTGCGCTGTGACAACGACATCCCAGTTCTGGCTGTTGTTGCTAATCGGCTCGAACACATCCGGGGAGACTTCAGTGGTCGGGAATGAACCCTCCATGTTCGCCGACACCGCAAACCCGAGCAACGGATTGCAGATGCCGCGCAGATAGGCGATGCCACCGCCAAGCCGACGCGAACTAAAAAGATGCACCGAGTTCTGAGGAATCTGGGTCGGGGGCGCGGCAGTCCAAAGCTGCCGCAGATCAGTCAACATGCCGAAGGTTGAATCAGCATCCCACGGATCGGCGTCGGCGGGGAACCCACGCCAAGAGCGTATAAACACGATGTTCAAACGCACGTTCACGTTCCGCTGGTAGATCACGTTCACGGCCGCAACGAGCGACTCGACGTACGCGTCGACCGGGTTCGCGTCGCCCTCGGCCTGACCGTTGCCGGGGCCGAACAGCTCGGCGAATTCCGCATCCGTCTCGATCGCGACATCGACAACACGGCAGGGATCCGGCTCGATGTCCTCAGAGCCATCGCCCTCACCTTCCTCCCTCGCTGTCCCGAGCCGGCCGCGATAGAACCCGGGCAGGCGCCCCTCCACGGCCGCCTCTCGCGCCGCCGAAATCGCCTCCGCTTCCGCCGCCGGCAGCGCATCACCAGGATCGATCACATTGCACGCGAACTCAACCCAGCTGATCTCACCGTCAGGAAGATCGGTTAAGTTGAAGACCACAGGCTCAAGCGGCGCGTCCGCGCCCTTATACGGCCCGCTTGAGATCAGGTGCGTCTGGCCCTGCGTCTCGATGATGCCCCGCACACCGAACCGTGAAAACGAAAGGAACGCCCACGAGCCGGGCTCGCCCTCGATCTCACCCGCGTAGATCTCGTTCAGCCGGCGCGGATCACGCTCGACGATCTCGTCGCCGTGCATGATCACCGCGTCGGGATCGATCACGCTGACGCGCTCGAGGTCCAGGTCGAGCGATGTCACGCCGTCGAGCGGCAGACCGACCAGCAGCATGCGATCAACCGACGAGAGGCCCTCGATCGCCTGCATGTCGACATGCAGCGGTGTCGCGAAGACCGAGCGTGCTTCACGGTTCGACACCTGCAGGGGCGATGCCACCACCCGAGGCCGCAGAAGATCGGACCCAGACGCCGCAGCAGCCGACGCCTGAGCGGTCACGCCGGCCTGCCCTGCCGCCGCACCAGCCCAGGATGCCATCAAGCCCATGCCACAGGCAAGAACGCCGCCGAAACACCCAACCTTCACAGCCATGGACAAGCTCCGATTCTTCGCGTCTCACCGAATAGGCGATCGCCGCTGACGCCCCCCGAGTTCAGGCCTCAACACCGGCGTCTCATTGCCGGGACCACCACCCGGCCGGGCCCAAACAGCCCGGAAAAGGGCACGGCCCGTCTGCGAGCATCCTAGCAGGAAAAAGGAGAGGATGGCCGACCAAGCCGCAAACACGCCCCGGTTGACGCCGAGTCTGCCGGTGATTGAGAAACGGTTCTCATTCCGCCGAAGCGGTCATGGGCAGCCGCCGGCGACGAACAGGGTCACCCACGCGAAGAAATCGCTGTCCGAGCACGAGCCGTTCTCGTTGACATCGCAGGCGGCTTCCTGCTCCGTCGTGCGGGGGTCGGCGATAAAGGCCGTTACCCAGGCAAAAAAGTCGCTGTCGCTCACAACACCGTCACCGTTGACATCCGCCGAGCAGGCCCCGCCGGGGGTTGTCCCCTGGAACTCGGCCGCACCGAGGTCGATGATCGGTTCGCCCGGCAAGCCCTTGCCGCTATCGGGCACACCCGCATCATCACGGATCCGAACCCTGCCGAGGATGTCCGCCGCAACCAGCCCCGGCAGCGAAGCGTTGTCGCCCGCATCGATCGCGGGCGAGCTCGCCGAAAGATCGAACACCGCGGTATCAGCGAACAGAGGGTCATCGCCTGAGCAATCTGTCGCCGAGAACGGGACGCTGATCGGGTTGGACGGAAAGTGCTCGAGGATGCAGCGGTCGGCTGTGGGACCCGGGTTGGTCCCGTCAAGCGAATCGCTCAGCCGAGGGAGCCCGCCTGTGTTGGTGTTGCCCCAGATGATCGTGTTGATGACCTGGCCACCAGCGCCGTTGTTCCCGTACTCGACGGCTGATCCCGTGAGCCCGGCCGAGGCGTTGTCCGCAACAGTGCTGCTGAAGATGTTCACTGTCACCGGGCTGCCCTGCGCGAGCACGCCGGAGCCCTGAGCCCCGCCGATCTCGTTGCCAGCGATCAGACAGTTCTCGATATCAAGAGTCAGCTGCGTGGTGCTCGAGATGACCGCGATACCCCCGCCGCCCGACACTGCCGTCGTGCCCTCGTTGTCGAGGATCCGGCTCAGACGCAACACATGCTGCCCGACACCGCGGTAGGAAACGCCGCCAGACCGCGGGCCCGAGTTACCACGGATCACCGAACCTTCGATCTCCGTGCCGATCCCACCTGGCTGCATGTCGATGTAGATCCCACCGACGTCCGCGACACCGAACGAGGGCGACACCGCTGGGCTCGTGTTGCCCTCGATCCGGCAATCCACGATCCGGTGGAAGCCATCGGACAGGATCGCCAGCCCCGTAACATCGTTGCCCAGGATGTCGACGTCTGTCAGCTGTGAAGAGCCATCAGCGACGTAGACAGCCGATTGATCGCCCGTGTTGTCAGTCACGAGGACACGCTCGATCGTAATCGGTGTAGCCGTCATGCTCCCGACATAGATCGCGCTGCCCGCCAGATTCGCGAAGCAATCACGGATATCCAGATTACGCAGATTCGGCGTCGCGCCCGTCGCACCCCGCGCATGAATACCTCCGCCGCGGGTCTGCTCCGCAACACCGCCGTCAGCCACGCCATCGAGGATCGTGAACCCGTCGAGCGTGGTGCCGGGCCCGGTGTCGTCCATGGTCACAACGGTGTAACTCACACCGAGCCCGTCAAGAATCGCGCGCCGATCGAACGGATCGCCGCGCTCGGCGAGTTTCGACTCCTTACCGACGAAACCGCCGTAAACCCGCACCCCGTCTGGAACGGTGAAGGTCGCGTCCCGATCCAGAGGGTCCGACGTCGTCGGGTATACCCCGCCGGCAACCCATACCTGGTCACCCGACCCGGCCGCGGCAAGACCAGCGTGCAGCGAGTCGAAAGCCTGCTCCCAACTCCGGCCGCTCCCGCCGGGCGACGCCGAGGCGTCCACATAGATCACCTGACCCCCCGCGACCATGCACGGCCACGCGAGCACGCACAACATCAGAACACGCAGCATCCCCGCCTCCTCCGTTCGAAGAGTATGACGGATACCGTTTCCCGAGGAAAGACCCGGGCATGCACGACACGCAGCAGGCGTCCGAAAATCAGGACGGCTCAGCCGCAACCGGCGCCGATGAACTCGGTCACCCAGGCGAAGAAGTCGGAGTCCGAGCAGGAACCATCGCGGTTGACGTCACACGCTTCTTCTTGCTCCGCTGTGCGTGGATCGGAAACAAACGCCGTCACCCACGCGAAGAAGTCGCTGTCGTTCAGCGTTCCGTCGCCGTTGACATCCGCCGGGCACGGGTCGTCGCTGCCGATCCGCACGGTGAAAAGGATGTCGCGATCGCCATAAATAAAGTTGTCTCGCATCGCTTCGAACGGGGCCTCGACCAAGCTGACAAGCCCCTCGCCGTCCTCGTAGCCGCCGGGCCGCGCCGTTTCGATCAGGTAGCCGCCGTCGCCCGAGACGCTGCTTGTCAAGAACGCGTATGACTCGCCCTGCAACAACTCGACACCGCTGCCCGCGAAGTCGACCGTGTACCACTCGTACTCGGTGGTGAGCGTCGCGGCGAGGCTCGCCGAGCCGAGCACCGGACCCGTGGGCAGCCCCTGTGAATCGGTCTCGACCACGGTCAGGGTGAAGGTCACCGGCTGCCCGGCGTTGCGGCGGAGGCTGACGTCGATCGAACCCACCGGGCCGTCGAGCGTCGACACAAAGCTCTGACCGAAGCGGTTCCGCTCGCCCGCCGCACCCGCTAGCCCGTTGCCAGGCCCGAGGAACTCCGCCGCCACCGGGTCGGACCCACTGGCGAGCCCCGCCAAGGACATACCGCACACGAACGCCGCCCCGAACACCACGCCACGAACCTTTGACATCGCCAAAACCCCTTGCATCTCGGTGCTGACAGCGGAGCAACAGGGCTCCGTCATGTTTTCAAAACTATCGGGCCGGGGGCCATGACGCAATCAGAAACTCCACACCAGGTGTCAAAATCTCCGAGAGTGCACGCGGCGTGCGCGCAGCACGCCATGGCGAGACAAGCAGCCGGGACCGGGCGGCACCCCTGTCAGGAACATGCTCGGCACCCGGGGCCCGAATCGGTTAGCCGCAACCGGCGCCGATGAACTCGGTCACCCAGGCGAAGAAGTCGCTGTCCGAGCAGGAACCGTCGCGGTTGACGTCACACGCTTCTTCTTGCTCCGCTGTGCGTGGATCGGAAACAAACGCCGTCACCCACGCGAAGAAGTCGCTGTCGTTCAGCGTTCCGTCGCCGTTGACATCCGCCGGGCACCGCTGGTCACCATTCGGAAAGAGCAGCAGCGCCGTCCCAACATCCTCGAGCGTCACCAGCAGCACCGCATCGCCCGACGCGTTGACCTGCCCCGCGCTGCTCCGCCGGGGCTCCGGGCGTTCGATCCCCGTCACCTCGCGCAGCACGCCGTCGACCATAACCGACTCGCCGACCTCGATCAGCCGCTCGCTGCCAACGCCGGGCACGGACCGAAAAGCGGCACGTACAAACTGGCCATCGCGTGTGATATTCGTGCGGTGCAGCACATGCCCCTCGGTCCCGCTTGTCCAGTTGATGGTAAAGGACGCGACATCAAACACGCCGCCGCCGTCGGCAGCCTCGTACTGCCGCACAGCTGCGAGATCCGTCTGCCCGTCGGTGATGAAGACACCCTGGCCCACGCGGGAACCGCCCGAACCGTTGGGCTCGTTCATGGTCCGCAGGCCAACCGCATAACGCCCCTGCGACAGCGCCTCCACCTGCGACGTGGCTGTCACAACCGAGATCTCACCGAGCGTGCCACCGAGGGTTTGGGGCGCCGGCATCCCGGTCACGAGCCCGCTGAACGAGCCGCCCCGCTCGACGAACAGGCCGCGGTCGGTGTTGTTCGAGGCGTCCCGGAACAAGCCCTGGAACGCAACGCTGCCGTCATCGCCCGTCACGCCATCGGACAACTCCCCGAAGGCACCGGCCGCAGAGACAACCGTCGCCAGCGAGCCGCTCTCGTACCCGAGCAGCACCACATCCGACCCGTCACGCGCCCGCAGCAGCACCTTGCCCGAGCTGTTCACAGAAGGCGTCTCGAACGGGCTGTTCATCGAGAACGCACCGAACCCGCTATCCAGGGCCACCGCCTCGACACCGGTCACAGGATCAAACAGGAGCGCGAACGGCTCGCGACCCGGGTTGACCTCACCGGTCGCCACGACCTGCCCGGCGTCGTTGATCTCGGGTGGCTGATTCGGCGTGATCATCGCCGTACCACCTCCGAGCGGCATCGGCGCGTCGTCGCGCAGCAATATCTCGGTCGATCCACCCTGCACACTCACGAAGAGCTGGTCGTTCGTGACACCGTCGTCGATCGACAGCACCAAACCAGAGCTCAGGCCCGCTCTCGCGACCGCAAATGTGAACCCACCGTTATCCATCGAGACCGACGAACCGGGCAGCGTCCCGATCGACGAGACCGTTAGCCACGACACGCCCGCGTCGTACGACACCACCCCCCGTTCCTCGCTCAACGAGCTGCCCGGCGGTTGGATGTCCATGTCCGTGATGAAGTGGACCACGCCGTCGTCCGTTACCACCGGCGAGAACAGCCGGTCGTGCGTGCCGTCCTGCACACCCGGAACGGGCTGACCCACCACGGCCACAACCACCGGCTGCGCCGAAACGCCGCCGGCCAGCACAGCACTCATTACCACCGGAACAACAGCGCACACACGCTGCATCACATAGACCCTTTCAAGACTTGACAAGCTCGAATCCAACTACGGGCACCCTTCACCCGTAAAGAGCGTCACCCAGGCGAAGAAGTCGCTGTCCGTACACGAGCCGTCCTCGTTCACATCGCACGCCGCTTCCTGCTCGGGCGTCCGCGGGCTGGCCGTAAACACCGTCACCCACGCGAAGAAGTCGCTGTCGTTCAGCGTTCCGTCGCCGTTGACATCCGCCGGGCACGCATCGGTGACCTCGTTCACCACGCCCGGACCCACGATCGTGTTGGTGGAAGGCGCGATCTGTGAAAACTCCGACCACTGGCTGGTGACCCACGTGTAGCGACGATCCGCCAGGAGCAACGCCGAGATCCGTGATGTCCCCCGCGGCACGCCGAAGGGCGAGTTGCCGTTGCCAAGCCCGTAGTCCAGCAGGTTCGAGAGGGGCTGCTGCGGATCGAAGCCGCCGCCCAGGGCATCGCCCTCATACAGAAACGTGTAGTGGTCCCCGCCGCTCGAGAGGACGCTGTCGAATTCGTACACCCCGGACTCCGACACCTCGAACTCGAACGCCGCATAAGCGACCGGGCCCAGCCCGGACACGCCCTCAATGAAGAACGGTCGATCCCAGCTCAGCGCCACATCGGGCACCACCGTGTCGACCCACATCGCCGACGCCGTCCGCGCCAACAGGTAGATCACCGCGCCCTCGATCCCATACCGCCAGTTCGACACCGGCTCGACGCTGTCGAACGTGAAGACCCAGCCCCCCGAAGCCGGCACACCGGCGAAACCGCCCATGCCGTCGCTCAACGGATAATCGGCGATCGTCACGTCGCCGCCGATCGGGTTCCACGCGACCTGCGACCCGTCAGGGGCGACGGCCGTCACGCGCACATCGAGCGACCACGGGCCGAGCCCGTCCTCGGTATCGCCCTGCTGCGTGACGTACAGGCCGCGCAGGCCAACGCCGTCCGCCGTGCCGGCCACCCCCCCGATCGGAACCGGGATCGTCGCGAACGAGTTCGTCTGCACCGATACCAGCCCGATCGGCACCTCGTGGATCACACGCAACGACTGACCGCCAGCGGAAGCCGCGGCCAGCGCCGCAAGCGCCCACAGCGACCGCATCAACGCCGCCTCCGAAGAGCGGTCAAACCGCCAAGGCCAAGCAACGCCGCCGAGGCGGGTGCAGGCACGACGAAGTAGACGGCGTCCACGTCGTGCGTGTTCGTGCTCGTAAAGCTCGACTCGCTGAAGAACGGGCTGGCCGTATCAAGCGCCGGGTCGTAGATGAACACATCGCCGTCGAGGAACGACGAGCCGCTGATGCTCTCGTCCTCGTTCGTCGTCACGAGCAGCGTCCCGTCACCGTTCCAGTGCAGGCCGTAGACGTCGCCGTCGCCGTCATCGAACAGGTCGCCCTCGGTGACGAAGATGCTCGCCACGCCGGTCGCCGCATCGAGACGCACGATGTCTCCGTCCGTGAACGTCAACGAACCGCCGGTATGGGTCAACACGTTGACAGATCCCAACGCGCTGAAGTACAGGTTGCCCGCCGCGTCGGTCGTCGCCGCGTCGACATCGGCCGCTGTGCTCGTGAACGAGCCCTCGCCCAAACCGAGGTAGTTGCCCACCACCGAGCCCGCGACAGGGTCGTACTCAACCAGATCCGCGTCCTGGAAGTTGTCCGCCCCTACAACGCCGTTGAACAGCGACGACAGCAGGTAGTTCCCGTTCGGAAGGATGTGGAACGCGTCCAGATCGCCCGCATCGATCGAGAAAAACAGAGACGAAGACGAGCCCGCCGCGTCCGTCAGGATCACGTCTTCATCCGTGTAAGGCCCCTGCACGATCTCTGTACCAACATTGTCAGCAACGGACAGATACAGGCCGGCCGGCCCGGTCTGGGCAGCCGCGGGAGCCAAAACGAACGGCGACAGCGCGGCCGACGCCGCGACAATACAACGTGTACGGTTCATGGTCTGTCTTCCCACCCGCGCCACCGGCGCGGCTCTCCAGGCTGCGCGTCGCACCGCACAGCCTCTCCCACTCGCCCGCCGCAACGACGCGACGGACACCCCACGCCGGCAGACTACAGACCCGGACCCGCGACCACAAGCAATTCCCGCGTATCCCGCGAGAAGCCTTACGGGCACCCCGCGCCGGTGAAGACCGTCACCCAGGCAAAGAAGTCGCTGTCGTCGCACGAGCCGTCGCGGTTCACATCGCAGGCGGATTCCTGCTCAGGCGACCGCGGACTTGCGGTAAACGCCGTCACCCAGGCAAAGAAGTCGGAGTCGTTCAGGCTGCTATCACCGTTGACATCTGCCGCACACTCAAGCTTGATGGTGAGCGTGGCGGCTGCGCGGAATCGGTCCTCGCCGGGGACAAAGCCCTCGTTGAGATCGAAACCCACGATCGAGTCATCGAGCAGAACGCACGACAGGAACGCCCCACCGCGTGTCGTGATTGTGGTGGGCGTTGCAGAGAGCACGAGAGGCGCGCCGTCGATGGTGGCGGATTTGGCGGTGATGTTCATGACGACACCGGATCCGTCGCCGGTAGGGCGTCCGAGACGGAACCCGTCGCCGACGAGCCCACCGGAGAGGTTGAAAGTGCCGTCAAAGGCACGGAAACCGAACCCGATCCCGCCACCGGTCATGTTGAACACCGGGTCGACACCCGAGCTGTTGACAATCGCGCAGTTGTCTCCCATGCCCCCGCCGGACAGGTTGACGGTTCCTTTCTCTGCGATGAAGTCTCGCCCGATCGTACCGCCGGTGATATTGAGAACGGAACCAACGTCCCTCGTAAAGCCGTTGTTACCGCTCGACCCGCCGGAGACTGTGACGATGGCGTCGTCGTTGACTTGAATCCCGCCACCGATGGTGCCGCCCGACTGCACGAAGGTCCCATTGTCTTGGATGAGTATGAACGTATCGATATCGCCGTCCGACATGGTGCAGCTCGCGCTGTCCTCGATGATCATGGCGGCCTGCCCCGAGGCTACCAGGCCGATGTCGCCGCCGGTGATCATGCCGACGGTGTTGCCCTGGAGCCACAGACCGCTCCGCGCAAGCCCACCAGGGAAGAGATGAAATGATGTGCTCCCAGAGCTTGCAACGAACTTGGTCCGGATCAGCTTCCCGCCATCGTTGATGTTGTACACAGCGTCCTCGATGAACGAGTCGGTGGTGAAAAAACCGGATTCACCGTCATCGTTGATGTTGACCGTGGCACCGTTGAAAGTGAACACACCATCGCCATCTTCATCGTCGGGTAAGATCCCATCGAAGCAGCAGACGTTCACGGTTGCTCCCGGGTTGGCGTCGAAGAACGCCTCAGTCGGGAAGAAGTCGGGCGGGATGTTGATGACCTGCGCCGTTGTGCTGCCCGAACCAAGGGCGAGTACGGCCAATACTGCTTGAGCTGCTTTGCTGGTCATGGTGCTTCCCCTCGTGCGACGGTTCAGGTGATCTGCCGCCACAGAGCGGCACCACCACATGCGCAGTGCACGCCAATCCAGGACAAAACAACATAGTTTTTGCCCAAAGTCTGTCTACAACGCCCGGCTGGATCGCGGTTTATTCGGATCGCCCGCTGATGCAGCCGTGCCCAAAACCCCAACGCTGCTTGAACCACATAAGAACAACGCCGCCCAGGCGAAGCAGTCGGCGCTGTTCAACGCAAGGGCATCCTTGACGCCAGCGGGGCGCAGTTCGGACTTTTGCACGCCGGAGGCCCGCGTCGCCATGTCGCCATGTCGCACCACGACCGAGAGCCTGTGTCCTCGTCGACTTCACAGCGCCACACGCCGTGACCTCTGCACAGAGCCCGTGCGGATCCGCCGCGGGCCGGCCTGCGTGATCGGAGCCGGCCGCAGCTACCGCTCCGCCGGTGCCTGCACCGCCAGCTTCGGGCTGCGGTCGCTGAAGTACACCCCCCAGTGCTTCTCGGCCTCGGACGGCGAGTCGCCACCCTTCCACGCCTCATCGAACGCCGAGAAGTAGAAGTACGGCAGGCCAAGCTCATCTGCCCATGAGGTATAGCTCCGGAAGAATAGCTCCTGCTCACGCTCGCCCGGTTGGCCGATGATCAGCCCGCCCTCGGGCGTTGCGTTCGGATCCACGCTCGTCGTCCAACCCGTCTCCGCGTGCACGATCAGCATGTCAGGGTGCATCGCTCGGCACTCGGCCAGCTTCTCACGCGTCCACGACAACGCATCGGTCAGCGTCTGACTGTTCCACATCGCGTATGCGTGCCAGCCGATGAAGTCGCACTCGGCCGCGACCTCCTTCGACTCGGGCTTGTTCCAGAAGTTGAAATCGTCGCACGTCGTGACAGGAACACTCGTCGCTTCGCGCGCCGTACGGATGTACCCGATCAGCACATCCCGCCGTGCGCGGTGCCCCGACCAGTCCATCTGCGTCTCGTTCCCCACACTGATCGAGTGCACCACCGACGGGTACGTGTTGGCGAGATGGATCGCCATCTCGATCTCGGCACGGTTCTCCGCGGCCGTCCCAGGGATCGGATCCCCGAACGACCCGTCTGGGTTGATCGCGTGCTCCGACCCGATCCACGCGCCGACCATGATCCGCATCGGGATGTCGTGCTCGACCAGCAAGCGGCACACAATCTCCGCCGAACCGCGCGAGCTGTACATCCGGAACAGCGACCACCGCTCGCTCATCAGCTCCAGATCCTCGAGCAGCTCCTCCTCGCTGGGAGAGGACGCACCCGGCGCCTGCCCATCCCGGAAAGGCCCGTAGCAGATCCCTCCACCGATCCATGTCCCATCGAGATGCGTCGCAAACGGCCGGCGGTCGTCCGCCTGCGCTTCCGATACCGCGGGCACCAGACACGCCGCCAACACAAACAAGGCACACACATGCTGCATCGCTAGTCCTCCATCAGCGGCGATGCTAGGTGTCGCTCAAACACCCGGACATCCGGCGCCGGTGAAGAACGTCACCCACGCAAAGAAGTCGCTGTCGTTGCACGACCCGTCGCGGTTGACATCGCATGCTGTCTCTTGCTCTGGCGACCGCGGGTCGGCGGTGAAGGCCGTCACCCACGCAAAGAAGTCGGAGTCGTTCAGCACACCGTCGCCGTTGGTGTCGGCAGCGCACGCGGGAAAGGCGATGACGTACTGGACATCGTCCAATAGAATCGAGTCCTGATCCGCAGCAGCATTGCTTACGCGGACTGCAGAAATGGACTCGTCGGCAACCACACCAGCAAAGATCCGATTGTTCACACCAGAGCCAATTAGACCGGCACTCGCTTGAGTCAACTCAAACTGTGCGATTGCGGCGCCAGACTGATTCAAAAACTCGACGGTTGTCGTCGTGTCAAAGTCGGGGTTTGTTGCGCCCAGGTTGCCAATCCAAAGTCCGGCGGCGGGTGTAGGTGTCTCGAATGTAAGCAGGAAATCATCATCAAGGTTATCAGATACGACACTAACTCCTGAATATACCAGAGAGGCAGAGATGCCATTGGGCTGTGAATTGACGTTCAGGCCACCTACGCCGAGCCCCGGTGCAAAGTCCTGGGGATCGACAACGCTGATCTGACGTGCAGCAATCGTGAAGTCGCCCAACTCGTTTCCCACCAGGACTGTGCTCGTAGGAACGGTGTCGAAGGTTTGGATCTGCAGCGAGCCGATGCCGCTGACGCCGGTCTCGAAGAGGTTCTGGTCGTTGAACATCTCGACTTGCGAATTCGCAGCACTCGTCGCGAGTGCAAAAGCCGCCACAAGCACACTCTTTGCGGTCGTCGACATTCGAGCATCCTCCAACACGTTCGCGATCTGCTTGACACTCCGGGCCGAAAAGCCCGGCTCCCATCGAGCAAGGCGTAAACCGGCGGGTCAAGGGCCATCCGTCCCGAATTTTATCGTGGGCGGCTGCGGCGGCTCCGAGGCACAGGCAGGTCAGCAGGCTCGTGGAGTGTGGCGTTTACATCATGGGCACCCCTCGCCCGTAAACGCAGTCACCCACGCAAAGAAGTCGCTGTCGTTGCACGACCCGTCGCGGTTGACATCGCATGCTGTCTCTTGCTCTGGCGACCGCGGGGCGGCGGTGAAGGCCGTCACCCACGCGAAAAAGTCGGAGTCGTTGAGCACGCCGTCGCCGTTCACGTCCGCGGGGCACGTGTCGTCCACCGGCGTCGCCAACACGATCGCGGTCCGCGTGCCCGAAGCACCTGCCGTCAAGGCGAGCATCACGACCTGGCCAGCGTTATTCAGCGCACGCGGCCCGAGCGACGCGAAACCGATGGTCCTGTTCTCACCAGATGCATCGGTATAGGCAAGGTTCGCAGGAAGGACCGTGGTCATAGTCCCGTCCGGGAAAAGCACTTGGATACCGGGAGGTAACTCTGTCAAAGCGCTGTTTCTGAACGCGATCTCGCCGTGGTCATTGATCGACGGGCCACGATCCATACTCGCGCCCCCGAACGGCGGCGTGATTGGGTCGACCACAATCACGGGGCCTGGACCACTATTCGAAGCGATCACGCCGCGGGACCCGACATCCGGCGTCGTAAGTCCCAACTGTGCCGCAACCAGCCCGCCGCGGATCGATGGCGATGTCGACACACCGATGTCTGAGCCCGGAAAATCGTCCTGCGTGATCACGGCGGTCTGATTCTGGAAGACGCGTGCTTCACCAGGTCCGTTGACAGGAACCGTGGCGATGAACGCAAGATCGCCGTTGTGGTCGATGTCGATCGCCGCAGCGACCTGGCTGATCGGACCGTCGTCCGTTGTGTTGATGAATGAGGGTGATCCATCGGTCCCGAACCGTGTGATCTGCCCCATGCCCGACAAAGCCGCGACAATCCCGTCGTTGTTCACCGTGATGTATCGATCGGCGAAACCGAGCGTTTCCTCGATCCCGTTGCGCAGACGACGGGCGGTGCGCTCGGAAACCGGAAACACAGGCTGATCGTCTTTCACATAGGCGATCGTCTGTCCGTCCGGGCTGATACTGATCGACGTGATGCCGACCGTTGGCGGCGTCAGCGGGATCTCATTGAGCGACTGCCCGTCGAAGTGCGCCGCACGAAGGCCGGGCAGGCCGGTCAGGAACCCGACCACAACAAACGTGCCGTCGTCCGCAAGTGCGGGCATCTCGTTCTGGCCACCGAACGTCGCCCACGTTGTCGTGCCGAAGCCGCCGTCGGCCTCGGCGATGACGCGGATGTCGTAGCCCTGGCCGGCCGCGGATAACGCACAAGCAGCGGTCAGAATCATCAGCTGTGTTCTTCGGGGCATCGGCACGATTCCTGAGCGCGGCTGTGGTCGGTCGACAACGAGAAATCAGCCTATCTGCCCGGCGCACGGCCGCAAAGCCAAAACCTGCGGCATTCGACCGGCGGGAGTCGCGCGGGGCTATGTATGAATCACCCGCCCCTCCGAGTCCAGCGCCGCCTCGTGCACGCTCTCGTGCATCGTCGGGTGCGCGTGCACCGTGTGGATCAGGTCCTCCGTCGTCGCCTCGAGACGCCTGGCCAGGCTCATCTCCGCGATCAGCTCCGTCGCCTGGTCGCCCATGATGTGCGCCCCGAGGATCTCGCCGTGCGGCAAGCCGCGGATGATCTTGCAGAACCCGTCCGTGTGCGCGCTCGCGATCGCCTTGCCCAGGGCCGTGAACGGGAACTTGCCGACCTCGTAGTCCTCGCCCTTCTTCAGGCCCTTCTCTTTGAGCGCCTGCTCCGTGTACCCCACGCTCGCGACCTGCGGCTGGCAATACGTGCAGCCCGGAATCACCGAATAGTCCAGCGGTATCGGCTCATGGTCGGTCTTGCCGGCCTTCCAAGCGATCCGCTCGACGCACAAAATCGCCTCCTCGCTCGCAACATGCGCCAGCCACGGCGGGCCGATCACATCGCCCACCGCGTAGATGCCCTCCAGGTTCGTCTTGTAGTCGTACGCCTGGTCCGTGTCGTAGTTGTTCGCAACGTAGTCCGTCTTGATATGGTCCTTCTCGATCGCCAGGCCCAGCTTCTCGTCGAACAGCCCGTCGTACCGGCCGCGCACGCCGATCGCCACCAGCACACGGTCCGCCTCGATGGTCTCAGCCTTGCTCTCGTCCGCTTTGCCGTCCTTGAACGGCGCGAGTGTCACCTTGACGCCGTCGTTGGTCTTCTCGACCTTCGTCGTGATCGTGCTCGTCCGCAGGTCGAAGCCCTGCTTCTTGTACAGCTTCTGCATCGCCGCCGAGACCTCGTGGTCCTCCACCGGCAGGATCCGGTCCTGCATCTCGACGACCGTAACCTCCGTCCCGAACTGCTTGTAGAAGTAGCCGAACTCCATCCCGATCGCGCCCGAGCCGACGACGATCAGCTTCTTCGGCTTCTCCTGGTTGTACATCGCCTCCCGCGCGCCCCAGATCCGGTCGGCGTCGAACGGCGACCCCGGCAGCTCCCGCGCCACCGAGCCGGTTGCGACCACAACGTGGTCCGCCGTGATCGTCTCACGCGTCTTACCCGGCTTCGCGGGCGCAGAAGTAATCTCCTCCTGCACCTCGCAGTCCTGGATCTCGATCTTGCAGGGGCTTGACCCAGATTTCGCCGCCACGATCTTCGCCGAGCCCTCGATGTGCTCGACCTTGTTCTTCTTCATCAAAAAGCCCACGCCGCCGTTGAGCTTCTCGGCCACCTTCCGGCTGCGACCGATCACCTGCCCCCAGTCGAAGCTCACCTCGCCCGAGACTTTCAAGCCCCAGTCCGACTGGTGCGACAGCTTCTCCATCAACTCCGCGTTGGTCAGCAGCGCCTTGCTCGGGATGCAGCCCCAGTTCAGGCACACGCCCCCCAGCTTCGCCCGCTCGACGATCGCCGTCTTGTACCCGAGCTGAGCCGCCCGGATCGCCCCCACGTACCCGGCGGGCCCGCCGCCGATGATCACGAAATCGAAGTGCCGGTCTGCCACGAGTGACGTCCTTTCTGCCTGCGTCGCAGGGCCCGCAGGCCCGCCCGCGACCGCCGAGAACCCCGGCGTGCGTGAGGTGCGTGAAGAATCGGCCGCATCCTAGGACAAGGCTGGTGTTCGGTCGGTGGGCGCGGTACCGTGGAGGTAGCAAACGGAGATATCCATGCGATTGCTCGCCGCACTGCTCACGCTCCTGCTTGCCGCCATCGCGCTGGCCCCCGCGGCACTTGCCCAGACCACTTGGCACGTCGACGCCGACGCCCCGCCCGGCGGCGACGGGCTCGCTTGGCAGACCGCCTTCGACGACCTGCAGCCCGCAATGGAACTGGCCATGCCGGGCGACTCGATCTGGCTCGCCGAGGGGGTCTATGTCCCGAGCGTCCGCCCGCCGAATGCGGTGACGTTCGATTTCTACTTCGAGATGCCCGACGGCGTCGCGATCCTCGGCGGTTTCAACGGCACCGGAACCGACGAGTCTCAGCGCGATCCAGAACAATTCGAATCCGTGATCTCGGGCGACCTTGACGGCGACGATCTCGACACACCGGTCACCGGCAGCCCCTACTTGTTGCCCGAGATGGCCGACCTGCTTGATTCCATCCAAAACAACACCGGCACACTGCTCTTCGTCGACCGCACCGGCCCCGGCACACGGCTCGACGGGCTTGTACTCGAGGGCGCGTACACCTATGATGCGCACGGCTCCAAGGGCCCCGCCTCGCGCAATGGTGTCTTCGTGCTCGGTGCCCACCTTGAGATCCACCGGTGCGTCTTCCGACGCAACATCACCGGCGCGCCGGGCGCTCTCTATATTGCAGGCTGCGGCGACCCGCCGTACAACGAGTGGCTCGATTGGGCCGAGCACCCGTGTGTCCCCTCGCTCGACGAACCGATCCGCTCGGTGGTCACCATCACCGAGAGCGCGTTTCGGAATAACTATCAGCGGTTCTACAGCGGCGCCCCGATCGTGTATTCGACGATCACCGCGATCCACACGGATCTGACCATCGCGGACACAGAATTCAGCTTCAATCTCGATCCCCGCTTTCAGATCGATCGTTTCTTTGGCGAACGAGTCGCCCAGAACGGCCTGCTGATCGAGGAAGGCTCCGACGCGACGATCGAGCGGTGCACGTTCACCCGCTGCGGCGGCTACCGGCAGGGCGCCCAGCAGGATTACGCGGCCATCGCGCTCGGGGTCGTTCCCAGCGATCCGCCGCCGAACGCGGTGATCAGTGACTGTGTCTTCCGCGACAACCTGGCCGGCATGACCGGCGTGATCAACCTCCTCCACGCGGGAGCCGTGCGCATCGAGCGCAACCGGTTCGAGGGCAGCCTCTGGGCCTCGCCTCAGGTCGCGGGCGGTATCGCGAGCGGGATATCGCTTTCGTCGGCGATCCAGAATCCGAGCGATGTGCTCATCGCACACAACACGTTCGCTGGCACGGTCGCGATCGATCCGGAAACCGGCGATCTGCCGGACGCGGAAGTTTCCATCATCGGTGGATCGGCCCGCGACGCGCGGATTCATTCCAACACGCTCGCTGGCTACAACAGGGCCGCGGCACTCATCGATGTCTGGCGCGGTGATCTGATCGCGAACCTTGAGATCCACGACGCCGCGCTGGCGGCGTCCTCCTTCATCCGCCCGCCCTCCGACGGCGGCGACGGATGGGGCGACGATCCCAACACGCCCGACATCGACGAGTCCCTCAACGACGACTTCGGCGACCTCCGACTCCGACCAGGCTCGCCCGCCATCGACCGCGCCGACGCCGCCACCGTCGACCCCGCCGCCACCGACCTCGCCGGCAACCCCCGCGTCGCCGACGACACCGGCGTCCCCGACCGCCCCGGCACCCTCGACCTGGGCGCCTACGAGTTCCAGGGCACCAGCTGCCTCGCGGATGTCAACCGGGACGGTGACGTCAACCCGTCCGACTTCTTTGCATGGGTCACGTTTTTCGTGGCCGACCCACGCCCGCCCGAGCAGGACGCACTCTGCGATGTCAATCGAGACGACTCCTGCACCAGCAGCGACTTCTTCGCCTGGGTGACGCTCTTCACCGGCCCCGGCTGCGAGTAACAGCCACCCAGCCCGGGTATCCTGCCGGTTGCACGCACCCGCGAACACCCGCCAGGAGCCCCTGACATGTCCACACCGAAGCACCCCCTGGCCGACCTCGGCCATGCAATCCTCAGCCACGTCCAATCCGGCGCCACGAACGACCGCCCCCTGTGGGAGAAGCACTTCCACCCCAACTTCGTCTCCATCGAGGGCACCGGCGAGCGCTACGAGGGCATCGACAACGTCGAGAAAAAGTGCAACGACTGGATGAACGCCCACACCATGCACAGCTTCACGGCCGACGGCCCTTACCTCGGCAGCGACACCATCGCCATCCGCTTCACACTCGACCTCGAGCCCAAGGACGGCTCCTGGCCACGCATGACCATGAGCGAGGTCGCCGTCTACACCGTCAAAGACGGCAAGGTCGCGCAGGAAGAATTCATGTACGAGCCCATGCCCGGCTAACCGGGCCTGAGGCGACCAACCCCGCCGAAAGCTAGTTCTTGGGATCCGTCAGCGGCACGCGCAGCAGCCGGAACGGGCCCCGGGCCTCTGGGCCGTTCGCGTTGCCGAACCCGGTCTCGTGGATCCGGGCCGTCGTCACGTACAGCTGACCGCCGTGCACCGCCAGGCTGTCCGGCCAGACAAGCCGCTCGTCCGCTGTCACCAGCACAAGCTCGCCAGAGGGCAACCGCGCCGTGATCGCATCACGCTCGAGCGCGGTGAAGTACAGCACCCCGTTGCCATCCATGATCATCGCGTCCGTCGCGAACGTCCGGCCGAGTTCCTGCACCGAGTCGGCGATCGACGCCACATCGATGGAACCTGGCCCGCCGCTGGACCCGCCGCCGGCCAGCCGCAACGCCGCGATCATCCCCCCCGTCGGCACGCGGTACAGCGTCCGGGCCGTCAACGCCTGGTAGTACAGGTACGCCCCATCCGGCGAGAGCGCGATCCCGTCGCTGTGGATCGCCGGGCTCTCGCCCGAGCCATCCAGTGACCACGGCAGCCCGCCGATCACCAGCGTCGTCCCGGGCTCGGCCTTCGTCGAAGGGTGGTCCTCCAGGAACCGCACAGCAGCACCCGTCGTCAGGTCGACCACCAGGATGGCGCCGAGCCCCGAGTCCGAGATGTACGCCACACCGCGGGCCGTATCGATCCGCACGTCGTTGAGGTACGAGCCCGGCGGCGCCGAGCGCCGATCGAACACGAACGTCGCCGCAGGCTGGTCTATCCGCAGATCGAACCGAACGAGCTTCGCTGCGCCGTCGATCGGCCCCTCGAAGTTCGGCGCGCCGGGGTCCAGCACCCACAGCCGCCCCAGATCATCGACATGCATGGCCTGCACGCACACGAACGACGACTCCGGACGCTGCCCCGGCCCCCAGCTGTTCCAGCCGCGGTCGGGGAAAGGACGCGGCGGGCTGTCGGTCCCCGGGTACAGCTCGATCACACTCGAGCCGTGCCGCCCGTGCCAGCGCGGTGCCGACAGAAACAGCCGCGCATCCGGCGTCACCGCCACGCCCACCGCCTGGAACCCCTCCAGCGCCACCACCTGCTCTGGCACCGGACGCGTTGCCGTCGTCAGACGCTCGCCCCACGGCACGAACCCCTCGAGGCCAGGGTTCCGCTCCACCGCGTATGAGCTCTCGCTCGCCGGCAGCGCACGCGGCGAAGACCCGCACCCGGCCAGCCCAACACAACAGCCCAGCGCCACAACCGTGCACGCGACCAGCCACCGACGACGCATCAAGTCATCCATACCGCAAGCCTACACACACCGATGCCCCCCCATCGGTACCATCGGACCGTGCCCGGCGACCAGCCCCACTACGACGACGATCTCGAACTCGACCCGGAGGGACCGTCCCCCGAAGACCTCGAACGCTTCGATCGGGACGGCAGCGACTGCCCATCCTGCGGGGCCGAGGTCTACGACGACGCCACAGTCTGCCCGATCTGCGGGGAACTGCTCACCGCAGAGCCAGGCTCGGGCCCGTCCAAGCTGACCATCGCCGTCGTCGGCCTCGTCATTGCCGCATTCGTGCTCGTCTTCATCTTCTAATCTGTTCCATCATCGTCCCAAGACGTCCGGAACGATGCCACAAGCGAGTCGCGCCCCACTGCCAGCGACAGCAGCCGCACACGCCGACCGTCACCCAGACGGATCACCGCGTCCTCGAACAGCGGCGCCTGACCCGCCAGCTTCTCGAACACCGCCTGCGCCTCGGCCGTCTCGAGCAGCTCCGGAGGCATCGACCCGCGTAGCCACCCGCCATCATCACCGAGCACCAGCCACGCCGGAAGCCCCAGCCGCCCCACCGAAACGCCCGTCGCCCGCACCCACAACGATCCGTCGCCGCGCACCTCAGGCGCCAGAGTCGCCGTGTACACCCGCGATCCGCCATCCGACTCCACCATCGCGCCGATGCGGCAGCGGCCGTCCTCGAACAGCACACGCACCTCGCGCACCGATTCCGGCCACGCCATCCCCCCCACCGGCCGCTCACCAACAACCGCGCCGTCCTCGTCCACAACAGCTTCGAACGACCCCGCGGTCAGCCGGGGCAGCCAACCCGGCAGCCGATCGTGCAACCACGCGTTCGCACCCTCGTCCGACAGCTTCACCGGCCAC
>JBCCZQ010000030.1:0-35020 GCA_039187315.1 Planctomycetota bacterium
CCGCACAAGCTGCTCGTCGATGTCATCAATCTTGTCCCGCAGCCGATCGAGCCTGGCACGCTGCTTCGGGTCGCTCCCGGCTTCAGTCCCGGTCTCCGTCCCGGTCTCTTCATTCGCAGCCGTGGCCGGGCGTCGCGCCGGGCGGGGGCTGGGCTTCTTCTTGGCCATCGCAGGTGGGCTCCGGATCAGGTCGAGATCGGGTGCGATCGGACTCCAGCTGGTCTGCAGCGGGCATGGGAGGGCATCGACGGGCATATCCGCGCAGCCGCGGACGGAGCCTACCCGTCCGACATCGGCTTGGCCCCGGCGGATCGAGAGCCCCGGCAGGCAAATCCCAACAACATCCACGCCCGGCCTTCGGACGTAGAGTTGACCCGTCCGTCATCCGACCGAAAGACCGTGGATCCCGAGGGGGCAGCCGTGGACCCATCACAGCTCGACCAGGTGCACGAACTCGTCGAAGCCCTGCGGGAGCACCCGCTGTGGGCGCAGAGCGGGCTGATCATCGCGCTGGTCGTCGGCGTCATGCTCTGGGCGAGCGGACGGCGTGTCCTCAAGCCCGCATTCGCCGTGATCGGCGCCCTGCTCGGCGGGTTCATGGGCCACGTCACCCTGCCGGCAATCGGCGTTGACGAGGTCGGGGGCATCCCGGGCGACATCGTCGGCGCCGCCGCGGGCGGCATGGCCGGTGCCCTCGGCGCGGTCCTGATCTTCCGGCTGGCGATCGGTGTGCTCACTTCGGGCGTGCTCGCCGGGCTCGGCATCCTCGTCGCCGCGGTGCTGATCCAGATGAACCCGGCCCCGGCCCACGACGCATCCGGACAGCCCATCGCGGGTGAGATCGCGCCGGTACCCGTCGACGAACAGAACTCGGGCGCCACCAACCCGCTCGGCTCGATCACGCTCGAGGACACCCAGGAAGCCGTCAAGGACCCCGGCGCGTTCGCGAGGGATCTGTTCCTGGGTCTCAAGGCCGACGTCTGGGACCCGCTCTCGACCCGCGACCGCACGCTGCTCGGCGGGGCCGCGTTCCTCGGGCTGCTCCTGGGCCTCGGCGCGAGCGTGTTCTTCCCGAAGAAATCGACCGCGCTGGTTACCGCCTTCGCGGGTGCCGGCATGTGGCTGCCGAGCGTCTACCTGCTCAGCCAGGCGCTGGACCTGCCAGGCAAGACGATCCTCGAACGAACTGCGGTCCAGTGGACGGCGATCTGGCTCGTCGTCTCACTCACCGGCTTGCTGATCCAGACCGTGGGGCTCAAGGAACGAGGCAGGCGCGACGGCGGGCGAGACAGATCCGGCGAAGACGACTGGGACGACGAACAGGCCGAGCGACGACAAGCTACCAGAGCCAAACGCAAGCAGCGGAAGCGCGAGCGCGATGAAGACGATGACGATTGGGAGTGATCAGTCCGCCGGAACGGCGTCCGCCACGCGAGCGGGCTGGGACTGCTCGCCCCCGAGCTGATCCGCGCTGGGCGCGTCGAGCGGGACGGCGCTCGCCGCTTGGGCCGCATCCATCAGCGGCCCGGCCAGCACGGTCAGCACCAGCACGCCGGCCGCGGCAATAATCCCGACCACACGGCGCGAGGACGTCGGCCCCTCGGCGTAGGTTTCGGCCTCGTCACCCGGATGATCGAACAGCGGCAGCGCGACCAGCCGCAAGTAATAGAACGCCGCGATCGCGGAGTTCAGGCCCAACACGATGACCAGCAGGATCTCACCCGCGGAGATGCCGGCCGTGAACAACGGCAGCTTCCCGAAGAACCCGAGCGTCAACGGGAAGCCGAGCAGGCTCAGCGCGCAGATCACCATGCTCCAGCCCAGCACCGGGTTCGACCGGCACAGGCCCCGGTACGCATCAAGATGGTCCGCCTCGTCGAAGACCGGCTCGCCCGTATCGGTCATCGAAGCGCGTTTCGCTTCCAGCGAGGCGATCACCGCGAACGCGCCGGTGTTCATGATGCCGTAGACCAGCAGGTAGAACAGCACCGCCGCCACGCCGTTGTCCGTAAACGCTACGCCCGGCCCGACGATCACACCGACCAGCATGTACCCCGAGTGCGCAACCGACGAATAGGCCATCATCCGCTTGACAGACTTCTGCAGGATCGCGAGCACGTTGCCAACGAACATCGTCAGCGCCGCCATCACCCAGAGCGTCACACGCACGAGCTCCGGAAGCTGCCCGCCCTCCGGGCCGTGCGTCCATCCGACGGCTTCGGCAAGCAGCAGCATCGTGATGAAGCCGGTCGTCTTTGGGACGAAGGCCAGCATGGCCGAGACCGGCGCGGCAGCGCCCTGGTAGACGTCCGCGGTATAGAAGTGCATCGGGACCGCCGCGATCTTGAATCCGACGCCGAGGAACGCGAGCACGAGCCCGATCATGGCGATCGGGTTGATGCCGGAGCCGGCGGCCTGCGTCGCGAGCGCCGCACGGATCTCGTCGAGGTGCACCGCGCCCGTGCCGCCATAGATCAAAGCGAAGCCGTACAGGAAGACCGCAGCGCCCAGCGCGCCGAGGAAGAAGTACTTCACGCCCGCCTCTTTCGCCCGAGCTCGGGGGGAGGACATCGTGACCATCACATACGTCGGCAGGCTCGTGAGCTCGAGCGCGAGGAAGAGCCAGATCAGGCTGTCAGCCGACGCGGTCAGCATCAGGCCCGTCATCGAGAAGAGGAAGAACGCGAAGAACTCGCCCTGGGTTACCCGCAGCGGATCGAACGGCCGAACGCCCGTGCGGATCTGCTCCTCCTCGAAGCGGTCGACCACCCCCAGCAGCAGCAGCGTCAGCAGCACGCCGACGAAGGCGATCACCGCCTTGGCATAGGGCATCATCGAAACAAGCAGGCCGTCACCGGCGTCCGCCTGGGGTGACGTCCCGATCGCAAGCAGCCCAGCCGCAGCGAGCGAGACACCAGAGACCAGCGGGCAGAGACGCCGGATCGCAGCGCTCGGCGAGAGACCAACCACCATGACGATGCACGTCGCGATGAAGAGCGTGATCTCGGGCCAGAGTATCGCGAGCTTATCAGTCATTGGGCCGGCGCCTCCTGTCGCGAAGGAGCCGTCGTGTCCAGCGACGCAGTCGCTGGTCCCGGCTCGAGACCGAGGGAGTCATCGAGCGGCTCGGTCGGCAACGCCTCGTAAAGCGCGACAACCTCGTTCACCGGCGCCTCGACGGCGGACATCAGCGGCTTCGGGTACAGGCCAAACAGCAGGCAGCCAGCGGCGAGCGGCACGAGCAGCCCGATCTCGCGGGCGTTCAGGTCCGTCGGCAGCTCGTCGTGCGCGTGGTGGCCCTCCGGCTCGCGGTAGGTGCCCCAGACCATCTTGCCGGTCATGATCAGCAGGTACATCGCCGCGACGATCATGCCGATGCCGGCGAACGCGGCGAGCCACGGGCCGAGGTTACCCGCCGTGCCCCCCGGCGCAACGCCGCCCTCACCCGTCCACTCGTGAGCCTGGAAAGCGCCCGTCAGCGTCATGAACTCGCTGGGAAACCCGTTCAGCCCCGGCAGGCCGACCGACGCCATCACGAAGAAGACCATGAAGCTCGACCAGATCGGCATCTTCGAGCCGAGCCCGCCGACCTCACGCATCGAACGCGTGTGGTAGCGCTCGTACATCATCCCGATCATCAGGAAGAGCGCGCCAGTCGAGAAGCCATGGCTGATCATGTACAGCACGCTGCCCGTCACACCCACCGCGTTGACCGCGAACAGCCCGAGAACGCAGAAGCCGAGGTGGCTTACCGACGAGTACGCGACCAGCTTCTTCACGTCCGTCTGCACCCAGCAGATCAGCCCCGCGTAGATGATCCCAACGACCGAGAGCACGCCGATCAGAGGGGCATACTCCAGCACGGCGATCGGCGCGTACGGCAGCACGAACGCGTAGATGCCATATGTCCCGAGCTTCAGCAGCACACCCGCAAGGATCACCGAGCCCGCGGTGGGCGCCTCCGTGTGCGCCAGCGGCAGCCACGTGTGCACGGGGAACAGCGGGACCTTGACCGCGAAGCCCGCCAGGAGCGCCAGCAGCACCCAGCCCTGCTGCGTCGGCGACATCAGCCGGGCCGTCGCCTCAAGCTCGGGCATGCTCAGCGTCCACGTCCCGGTCAGCTGGAGATGGTGCCACACCACGAACACGAACCCCGCCAGTGCGATGACCGAGCCCGTGAACGTGTACAGGAAGAACTTGGTTGCCGCGTTCCGGCGGTTCGACGAGCCGAACATGCTGATCAGCACATACATCGGGATCAGCGTGAACTCGAAGCAGATGTAGAACAGCACCAGGTCCCGGGCCGCGAACACGCCCACCATCGCCGACTGCAAGATCAGCAGCCACGCGTAGAACGTCTTCGCATCATCCTTGACAGCGGTGAACGACCCGATCGCGCAGATCGGGCCAAGCAGTACCGTCAGCAGGATCAACAGCAGCGAGACCGAATCGACCGCGAGCGCGAACCGAAGCCCCATCGCGGGCAGCCAGTCGACGCCGACGGACAGCTGGTCCTCCGCCGAACGCGCGAAATCGAACTGCAGCGCCGCCGCTGCGCCGATAACGACGCAGACGAGCGTGGCGCCCGCGGCAATGTGCTTCGCCTGCTCGCGCGCGTTGAACACGATCAGACCCGCGCAAATAAGCGGCACCAGGATGAGCAGCACCAGCAGCATCAGTCGCACCCGCTCACAGCGTTACCAGCATCACCACGAACACGATCACCGCCACACCCCCCGCCATCGACAACGCGTAGCCGTGCAGAATGCCCGACTGCCCAGGCTGGGCCGTCTTGCCCAGCAGCCGCGGGAGCAGGCCGAAGAAGTTCACCAGCCCGTCGACGACGAGCTTGTCGAACGCCTGGAAGATGTAGCTCAGGACCCACAGCGGCCGGCGGAAGACCGCGTGGTAGAACTCGTCGACGTACCACTTGTTCTCTGCCCAGCGCGGGATCGGGCCTAAGCCCGCCGCGACCGCGTCCATCCGGCAGCGGTCGGCCTGGGTCCGCCCGCCCAGGAACCCGCTGGCAGCACCCCGCGGCCCGTGCGCCCAAGCCGCGAATCCGATCCCGATCGTGCCAACGACCGCCGACACGTAGTACATGACCTTGTGGGGGTCGAAGCCCAGGAAGCCGCCGTGCGCAGCGTGCTCGTGCCCGTGATCCTCGCCGTGCGCGTCGGCTTCTTGGTCATGGCCATGGTCATGGTCGCCGTGATGCTCATCGCCGCGGTGGGCATCATCATGGTGCGGTTCCGCATGGTGCGCCGCATCATCGATCAGGAACATCGCGGCGGTTGTCTTGTGGTCCCCGCCGCCCGGGGCGTACACCTGGGCCGCGGTCGACTTCTTAAGCATCGAGCCGACCCAGCCCTTGCCCTCGCCCTTGACGAAGTAGAGACCCGCAGCGAGGACCGCCAGCACCGCCAGCGTCGCCAGCACGCCGTTGATCGCCCGCCGCGGCGCGTGCGGGTGGAACCCGTGGTCATCATCATGTTGCGAGTCATGGCCGTGATCGCTGCCGTGCTCGTCGCCGTGATCTGCGCCGTGGTCGTCGTCGCCCGGTTCATAGTGAACGGGACCGACGAACACGCGGAAGAAGACCCGGAACGTGTAGTACGCCGTCAGGCCCGCAGTCAGCAGCAGCAGCCAGCCGATCAAGGCGTAGCCCGGCCCGGGGGTCACAAACGCCTCGGCGAGGATCATGTCCTTGCTGAAGTAGCCTGCCGTGAATGGCACTCCGGCCAGGTTCAGGCAACCGACGAGCATGCCGATCGACACGATCCGCCACCCGCGCACGTGCCACAGGCCGCTCAGCTTGCGCAGGTCGAGCTGGCCCGCGAAGCCGTGCATCACCGCACCGCAGCACAGGAACAGCAGCGCCTTGAAGAACGCGTGTGTCAGCACGTGGTACACCGCGCCCGTCGAACTCAGCAGCGCAAGGCCCGCGAACATATAGCCGAGCTGCGACACCGTCGAGTACGCCATGATCCGTTTGATGTCGTACTGCGCCATGCCGATCGTCGCGGCCAAAAACGCCGTGATCGTCCCGATCCAGGCGACCACCGGCAGCGCCCACTCGCTGACCAAAAAGACCGGGTACATCCGGGCGATCAGATAGACGCCCGCGGTTACCATCGTCGCGGCGTGGATCAGTGCCGACACCGGCGTCGGACCCTCCATCGCGTCCGGCAGCCACACGTACAGCGGGAACTGGGCGCTCTTGCCGAACGCACCGATCACAAGAAAAACCGGGATCAGCTGGGCCATCAGCGGCACGTCGCCCGCCTCGCCGGCCTTGACCGAGTCGATATAGCCCCGGAGTTGCTCGGACGAGAACAACTCCGCGTACTCGACCGTGCCGAAGTGCACGAACGTCAGGAACACGCCGATCGCCAGCCCGAGGTCGCCGATCCGGTTGACGATGAACGCTTTCTTCGCTGCCGCGACCGCCTCGGGCTTCTTGTAGAAGTACCCGATCAGCAGGTACGAGCAGAGCCCGACGCCCTCCCAGCCCAGGTAGAGCATCAGCAGGTTGTCGCCCATGACAAGGCACGACATACTGAACACAAAAAGAGCGAACGCGAAGAAAAACCGGCAGTAGCCTGCCCCGACATCGTGCTCCATGTACTCGCTGGCGTACGTCGCAATCAGCGTCGCCAGACCCGTCACGAAGAGCATCCATAGCAGCGTCAGGTTGTCGATGTAGAAGCCGAAGTCGGCCTTGAACGTCTGCCCCGGGCCCTCACCACTACCAGAAGACCAGCTCAGATCGAACCACGACCACGCCGTCGCGATGTTCGTCTCGCCCGAGAGAGTCAGGTAGGCCATCGCAGTCAGCACGAACGAGCCGGCCAGCGACCCGATGGTCAGCACCGCCGGCAGCTTCGTCTTCACGCCCGCGACCGCGCACCCGACGTTCAGGACCGCGGCCAGCAGCGGCAGCATCGGGATCAGGATGACCCACGCAGGCGCCGCGCCGACCGCGCCCACAATCTCAGAGGAGATCGGACCGGACTCGGTATCGGCGGCCGCGAGCGCGGGCATCAGCATCGAGATGGCGTCGATCACGACCGTCTGCACCCCTTGGCGTCCCCTTCCACCTTCAAGCTAGCCCTTAAGCACGGCCCACGCCGTCCCGTCGAGCGATTCCTTCCGTCGGAACAGCAGCACCACAAGCGCCAGCGCCAACGCTGCCTCAGCAGCCGCCACCGTCAGCACGAAGATCACGAACACCTGCCCTGTGTACTCCAGGTAGAACCGACTGAACGCGATCAGCGCGATCCCCGCCGCCTGGAACATCATCTCCGTGCACAGGAACATGATGATCAGGTTCCGACGCGTCACGAAACCGATCAGCCCGAGGCAGAAGATCGCCGCGGACAGAAGAAGATAGTGATACAGCGTGATCGCGTGCATCGGCTCCGGATAGCCCGCCTGCGCGATGGACAACACACCGCCGAGCATCACGACGCATCCCCGCCGGGTGCCATCAGACCGGCAGAGCTGCCGGGCGGCACGACCAAGCCCGAGGCCTCAGCCTGCGCCCGCTTGGCGTCCTCATCGATCTGCACCTGCTTCCGAGCCAAGATCGTCGCGCCAAGCATCGCCATCAGCAGGATCACGCCGGCGATCTCGATCGCGCCGGGGTGCGCCTGGATCAACTCGACGCCCACACCCTCGGTGTTGCTCAACCGAAGATCCTCGGGCCAAGCGACGGTCCGGCGCGCGCCGCCTTCGCCCGAGCCAAGCTCCACCTCGACGATCGCCGTACGCGTTCCAGCGTCGATCAGGAACGCCCCGGGCGAGCCGTCAGCCCGGTCTTCGCCCCGTGCCAACCGCTCGCGTGGCAGCATGCCGACGTCCTCGTTGAGCCGATGCTGCTCGCGCAGCGCCGATTCGATACGCTCGGGCAGCGTCGCCAGGATCGTGTCGGAACGCACCGCGTCCGGCTGCACCGACAGCATCGGCACACCTCGGGCGAGCATGGTCGACACCGCCGCCAGCAGCACAAACCCAGCCGCACACGCAAGCACAGGCTCGCGGGCCACGCGGTCATACTCCGGCTGGTTCTCAACCAGCTCCTCGCTGGGCGCCTGCGTCGCCAGCATGATGACGAACAGGTACGTGATCAGGATCGCACCCGCGTAGATGATGATCAGTGCGAAGGCCATGAACTCGGCCGACAGGATCAGAAACAGCCCACTCGTCGCCAGGATCGTCAGTATGAAGTACAGCGCCGAGTACACTGGCTTCGGGTGTGTGATCACCCGCAGAGCGCTAGCCAGACCGAGCAGCGCGAAGATGTAAAAATACACGTTCGGGGCGGCGCCGTGCGTGTCGTGCAGCCCGGCCTCCAAGGCAAAGGCCCCGCTCTCGGGCGATCGACCCGCAGCGTACAACGCCACCATCGCCCCGGTGCCAGCGAGCGCACCGACCAGATACCCGGGCAGGGCGAGGCTGAACCGCCGGCGAGGCATCGCAAGCAGCACGCCCACGCCGCCCAGCGCCGCGAGCGCGTACAGGATCACCGGACTCATCACCGCATCCATCGATGCATGCCCCAAGACGCCGCTCGGCAGGACGGGACGCCGCCACAAAACCGCTCCCCGGCCAAGATCGCTCAGGATAGAACCGACCCGCCACCCCTTCCACCGCTCCAACCGCGGCCACAGACCCTGTCCGCACAGCGCCAACGCCACCCGCAGCGCAGTACCATCGGATGTGTCCTTCTCCCCATCACCCTCCCCTCCACCGCACGCCGACCGCAGCCCCGCCGGAGGCTGGCGACGGCATATCCCCAACGCCCTGGTCTTCGCTAGGCTCGCGCTGGCCGCGGCTGTCTTCGCGATCCTCGCGTCGTGGCAACCGCAGACGCCCGGAGCGGCCGACTCCCCGCTGCTGATCGCCACCGCCCTCTTCATCGTTGCCAGCATCACCGACGCGCTCGATGGGATCCTGGCCAGACGCTGGAACGCCATCACCAAGTTCGGCCGCGTCATGGACCCCTTCGCCGACAAGATCCTCGTGCTCGGCTCGTTCGTCCTGCTCGCGGGGCCGGCGTTTGCGCACGATGCACACGCCCTCACCGGCTTTACGGGCTGGATGGTCGTCGCCATCCTGGCCCGAGAGCTCCTGATCACCAGCCTCCGCGGGCTCATCGAGGCCGAGGGCCGCGACTTCTCCGCCGCGACCGCAGGCAAGCTCAAGATGATCGTGCAGTCGATCGCGACTCCCGCGGTGCTGTTGATCCTCGCTATCGACCCGTGGGACGATCTGTTCGACGAAACAGCCTCCACGGCCCGCGCTGTGAACACCGCGATCGCGTGGACGACCACCGGTATCACGCTGCTCAGCGGAGTGCCATACATCCTCGCCGCCGCGCGTCCGGCACAGCCGACTGGCGACGCATGATGCAAACGCCCCGCCTCCCGTGGCTGACCGTCTTCGGCCTCGGCCGGCTCCGCCCAGCGCCGGGCACCTGGGGATCGCTCCCGCCCATCGCGCTCGCAGGCGTGCTCATCGCGCTCGGGCTCGGGCCCGCCGACAGCCCCGTGCTGTTCGCGGCCGTCATGCTGACGGTGCTCCTTGCGTTCAGCGCTGCATGCATCGGCCAAGGCGACACCGCCGAAGCGGTCTTCGGCAAGAAGGACCACGGCAGCATCGTCGCCGATGAAACCGCCGGCCAAGCCGTCACGCTGCTCTGGCTACCAGTGTGGGCGATGGATACGCCGCTGCTCACCGCGTTTACGCTGCTGCTCGCGTTCCTGGCATTCCGGGCGATGGACATCGTCAAGCCCTGGCCCGCCGACCGCCTCCAGCGCGTCCCGGGCGGCTGGGGTGTCCTGCTCGATGATCTTGTCGCGGGCGCCTACGCCGCAATCATCGTCCACGCATGTGCGCACACCGCGGCCACGATCTAACGCACGCGAGCCCACGCACCGCCAGCGCGCGATCGCATCGATCTTTCACACTTCAAAACGCTCACAGCCGGCGATCCAACAGCCGGTACTGCACGGCTTCTGCCAGCTGCGGCGCATCGATCGCCTCCAGCCCGTCGAGGTCCGCGATCGTCCGGGCGATCCGACGGAGCTTGTCGTACGCCCGCGCGGACAAGCCAAGCTCCGTCATCGCCTGACGCAGCAGCAGCATCCCAGCCTCGGTAATCGGCGCGTGCTGGTCCAGCTGCCGGCCGCTCAGCCGCGCGTTCACGAGCCCGGATCCTTGCCTGGCTCGCTGGCGATCCCGGGCGGAGAGCACCTGCTGACGCATCGCCGCGGTGTCCGTGCCGGTCGGCGCCTCGGCCAGGTCGGACCACGGCACGCGCGGCGCCTCGACGTGCAGATCGATGCGGTCCAGCATCGGCCCGGAGATCCGGCCCAGGTACCGCTCCATCTCGCGCCGCCCGACCTCACCCGGCGCCACGTCGCCCCGCGGGGTGGGATTCATCGCCGCGATCAGCATGAAGTCCGCCGGGAAGCGCACCGAGCCAGACGCACGCGCGATCGTGACAACGTGATCCTCCGTGGGCTGGCGAAGCGTCTCAAGCACGCTCTTGTGGAACTCGGGAAGCTCATCCAAGAACAGCACCCCGTGGTGCGCCAGCGAGATCTCGCCAGGCCTCGGGACGGCCCCGCCTCCGACGATCGCGGGCGACGACGCCGTGTGATGAGGCGTGCGGACGGGTCGCTCGCGTACCAGACCCTCGCCCGCGGGCAGCCGCCCTGCCGCCGAGTAGATCCGCGTCGTCTCGATCGCCTCATCGGGCGACATCGGCGGCAGAATCCCAGGCAGCGCCCTCGCGACCATGGTCTTGCCAGTTCCGGCCGGGCCCAGCATCAAGAGGTTGTGCCCACCCGACGCCGCGATCACCGCCGCTCGCTTGACCGGTTCCTGGCCCTTGATCTCGGCGAAATCCACCGACGCTTCGCCTGAAGCCAGCTGCCCCGCGATATCCATCGGCGGCACCGGGTCGGGCTCGATCGAACCCGTGAGAAGACCCACCACCTCGCAGAGCGTGCGCACCCCGATAACATCGAACGGCTGGTCCCGGCCTGGCTGCATCGCGATACGCCCCGCGACCGCCGCCGCCTCGGGCGCGTTCGCCGCGGGTACCACGACGCCCGCAAACCCCTCGGCCGCCGCCAGCGAGGCCATCGCGAGGCAGCCTGGGACAGGTCGTAGCCGACCGTCGAGCGCCAGCTCGCCGGCGAACAGGTACCGCCGGTGATCCAGCCCTGGCCCGTCATCCATGACCACACCCTGCACCAGCAGCATCGCCACCGCGATGGGCAGGTCGTACAGCGGTCCCTCCTTGCGCAGATCGGCCGGCGCCAGGTTGATCAGGGTCCGACCGAACGGGAACGGCAGCCCGCTGTTGCCGATCGCTGAGTGCACACGGTCGAGCGACTCGCGCACCGCCGCGTCAGGAAGACCGACGATCGCCTGACGGTCCAAACCGACGGAATCGAAGTCGACCTCGACCTCGCAGCCGACCGCGTCGATCCCCGACAACAGCATCGAATGCACCCGAGCGAGCATGCCAGCACGCTACACACGTTTGGGTCCTGTTTCCAGAGCGAAGAACGAGAATTGTTTGGGTTTTTATCAGTTGCCGTTGGAAGCTCGACCCGACAGAAGACGCTCGGCGAGTTGGCCGTAGACCCCAGTAAGGATCCGCGTGAACGCCGCTCGGCTGTGGCGGGCCTCGACCAACGCGGCGCCAGCCGCGCCGACCGCCTTCCGACGTGCCGGGTCTTCGGCCAGCCGCCGGAGCCCCTCGGCCAGCGCGTCCGGCCTCGGCTCTACAAGTTCGGCGTGCTCGGCGCCGAGCACCTGCGTGTGCGAGAGGATGCTCGTCGCCAGGACCGGCTTGCCAGAGGCGAGGTAGCCGTAGAGCTTCATCGGTGTATTCGTACCGACCTTGCGCGGCGAGAGCAGGACATCGGCGCTCGAAAGCACCTCGCCCAGCCGCGCGACCGCGATCGAGCCGCAGAACTCCACCGAACCCTGCCGGACCAAGTCGTCGTAGCGCTCACGCATCGCCCCAGCGATGTCATCCGGTCCGCCGTAGATATGCAGCCGCACGGCCGAGGCCGCCCCGCCAAGCAAACGCACGGCTTCGAGCATGTCCCACACGCCCTGGTACGGCTCGAGGTTGCCGACATAGGCCGCGACCAGCCGTCCGTCGGCGTGCGCACGCCCGACGCGTTCAGCGACCTCGGCCGTCGCAGGTGCGGGATCGACCAGCGGGAAATCGGTCAGCACCGTCAGCCGGTCCTCCGGCGCATCCCGGGCGGCGATGTCGCGCAGGTGAGGGCAGACGCACAGGCAGTGCTCGGCCGTACGAACCGCGCGACGCTCGAGCGAGGCAAACACCGCCCCGGCCGGCCCGCCCACGACCGGCTTGGCCGCAACCTGCTCGCTCATCAGCGAGTCCATGTCGTAGACAAACGGCAGGCCAAGCTTCGCCCGAAGCCGCATCGCGACAAACACACCGTCCTCAACCGCGTGAACCAGGTCGTAGCCACGCCGACGCGCCAGCCGAAACGCCTCGCCGTGGAAGCGGAACAGGCACGCGAGCTTGGCCAGCGACGGGCCGGGACGCATCGCCTGAACACCCGGCACAGCCGGCATCCGACGCAGCGTGACGTTCTCCGGCAATTCGACGTCGTCGCCGAGGTGATAGACCAGCAGATCGATCGAATGCCCGGCCCTCGCGAGGGTTTCGGCCGCGGCGCGGACGGCGATCGGCGTGCCACGCTCGATAAAGAAAGGCTGGGGGGCCAGCAGCAGGACGCGAAGCCCTCCCGCATGCGTTGCGGGCATCAGGCGACGGTCCGATCCGAGCCGGGATCGGGTTGGGGATCGTGTCGGGGATCGGTGGCCTGGCCCGGCTCCGGCGCGGCCGCGACTTCCCCCTGATCCGATGCGTCTGCCGCAAGGGGGGGCTCGCCCACTCGCTCGGCCAGCGCGAGCACCGGCGAGCCGATCAGCCGCGTCAACCCGAGCGCACGAGCCACGTTCTCGAAAGGACGCGTCAGACCGGGGCAGCCCAAGCGCCGGTGCACGACCAGCGGCAGGAAGCACTCATGACGAGACGCCGATACGCGGTAGCCTCTTGAACGAAAAGCTCGGCCGACCTGGCCCGGGCGGAACAGGCGATAACGACGCGTGCCGCCGCCCTCGCTGCGCTGCTTTACGCCGAAGAGCCAAGGCTCAAGCGCGTTCGTGCTCCGCCAGCTCGGATAGTCGATGATCACCCCGCGAGGACCGAGACCACACAGGCCCGCGATAAAGCCCGTCCAGTCCGGCATGTGCATCGTCATGCGGAGCGCGACGACCACGTCGTACCCCTCGCCGACAGCCATGGTGCTCGGCAGAGGGTGGTCCAGCCGGCCGGTGAGGAAACGCACGCCGAGGCCATCGCATAGCCGACGCGCCCTGGTCTCGCACTCGGGATGGCTGCTCAAAACCGTCACGCGGTGACCCAGACGGGCCAGTGCCGGCGCGATCTGCGCGTGACCGCCGCCCACATCCAGGATCCGCAGCGACGGGCCAAACCGCTCGAGCAGACTCAGCAACGCGGCGTTCTGGAGCGTGAGCAGGTAGGCACCGGCCGGGCCCGCGAAACGCTGTGCATACGCGTCTGTCGACGACACAAGGTCAGGACAGCCCTCAAGGTCCGGGGCGTCTGGAACCGGTTCGGCTGATGCGTGCGGAACAGGGCTGTGCATGGGTCTCACGAGGGTGCTGCGAAGTGCCAGATGTGGCGAGTCGGCGAAGGCCGACCAGCAAGAGAATATCGGCTCGCTGACCGGATGTGTCCGATGAAGCTGTCAGTATGAGCAAGTCTCTTCGAAGCGGTCGCGCGCGCGCGGACAACCAACAGGCCCACCCCACCTCAGGCTCCCCTATCAGCCTGTCGATTGTGGTGCTGCTGTCGGTTGCCTGGCTGTTTTTTCTGATCAGCCTCGCCAGCGCCGACCCCGCCGACGCACCATCGCACGCGGTATGGCCCCATAACCTTTCCACGCAAAACTGGTGCGGCCCCGCCGGCGCCGCAGTAGCCCACTGGGCGGGGCACATCTTTGGACATGCGGCATGGGCGCTGCTGCTGGGCGCGGGCTTCCTGCTGCTGGTCCGGCTCCGCGGATACACCGTCTCGCACCCTGCCGTCCGCACGCTCGGCCTTGTCTTGATGACGATGGGCCTCGCCGGGCTCCAGGGCCACCTGCTGCCCAGTTCCGGCCCGCTGCCCGGCCTGCCGGGCGGGACGGTCGGGCTTGTCGGATCGGTCGAGATCGGCGCACGCTTCGGCGTGGTCGGCACGACGCTCGCGCTCGGGCTGGCAGCGGCCTTAGGCCTCGTCGTGGCTCTCGACCGGTGGCTGGTGGCAGCGCCCGCCTGGATCGTCGCCCGAAGCGGCACAGCGAGGCGGCTCGTTCGCGCAGCCGGGCAGGGGCTCGCAGCCGCAACCGGCTCCGTCCGCCAGCGGGTGTCCGCACGCTCTCGGGCGATCCGGCTCGACGACCTCGACGAAGACCCGCACGAGGAGTTCACCGAAACCAAGCGGAAAAAACGGGCCGCAGAGCGCCAGCGCCGCGAGAAGTCCAGTCGCATCAAGGAGACCGCCGGCGGACTCGGCGCGTCGGAAGACCTCGAGGAAGAGGACGAGTACGACGAGGACGCCGACTACGAAGACGAATACGAAGAGGAATACGAAGACGAAGGCGACGGCGAGTACGAGGAAGACGAATACGAGGAAGCAGACCAAGACGCCGAGGTGTTGGCCGAAAACGGGGCCGAGGAAGACGGCGACGACGAGGACGAGACCCCCGGTGCGCCGCAGGTCTTCAGCGAGGACGCCATCCGAGACAAGGTCGCCAAGCTCCCGCTGCGCTTCGCGGGCGCAAACCGATCGACCGCGACCGAAGAAGACCTCCGCGATCTGCAAAGCGTTGCCGAGCTCGAGGGCTACCGGTTCCCGGGTGTCGACCTGCTCGAAGACCCGGACGAGGGGTTCAGCGAGACGCTCGAGGAGCTTGTGCGCGAGCAGGCCGAGGGCCTCGAGGCCTCGCTCCAGCAGTACAAGATCGACGGCGAAGTGGTCGGTATCGAGTCCGGACCGGTCATCACGCTCTACGACGTCAAGCTCGCGCCGGGCACCAAGGTCAGCAAGCTGACAGCAATCCAGAGCGACCTGGCGCGATCACTTAAGGCCGTCAACATCCGCATCGTCAGCAACCAGGCCGGCCGCGACACCGTGGGCATCGAGGTGCCCAACCCGACCAAAGAGAAGGTGCGGCTCAAGGAGCTCATGTCGAGCCGCTCGCGGTTCCAAAAGATGAAGCTGCCCATGTTCCTGGGCAAGGACGCCTCGGGCGAGCCGTTGATCGAAGACCTGACCAAGATGCCGCACATGCTCATCGCCGGCACGACCGGCTCGGGCAAGTCGGTCTGCATGAACACGATCATCATGAGCTTCCTCTACACGAAGAAGCCCAACGAGCTCAAGCTGGTCCTGGTCGACCCCAAGATGGTCGAGATGAGCCAGTTCAAGGACATACCACACCTGATGTGCCCTGTCGTCACGGAGATGGGCAAGGCAGCGGCCATCCTCGAGTGGGCCGTCAAGAAGATGGACGAGCGTTACGAGCTGCTCGCCGAGGCCGGCTGCCGCGACATCGCTGGATACAACGATACAGAGTTCGATGAGCTTTGCGAGCGGATGGGCGTCGAGAGCGAGGACGAGATGGCCCGCATCCCGCGCCGGCTGCCCTACATGGTCTTCATCATCGACGAGCTCGCCGACCTGATGATGACCAACAAAGAGGTCGAGGGCTCGATCATCCGCATCGCGCAGAAAGCCCGCGCCGTAGGCATCCACCTCATCCTCGCGACCCAGCGCCCCCAGGCCAACGTCGTCACCGGGCTCATCAAGAGCAACATGCCCTGCCGCGTCGCGTTCAAGGTTGCCAGCGGGATGGACTCACGCATCGTCCTCGACCAAAAGGGCGGCGAGCTGCTGCTCGGCCAGGGCGACATGCTCTACCTCAGCCCGCGCAGCCACAAGCTGCACCGCGCCCAAGGCACGCTCGTCGATGACCACGAGATCCGCCACGTCGTCAAGTTCATGCGCGACGTCGCCGGCCCGACCTACGAACGACAGCTCGTCCAGCTCCGATCGGGCGATCCCGACGAGCAGCGGCTGGCCGAAAGCGAGAATAACTCTTCTGCGAGCCTCGCCGCTGCACAGGAGGACCCGCTGTTCGACCGGGCCGTCGAGATCGTCCTCGAGACCAAGCGCGGATCGGTCAGCCTGCTCCAGCGCCGGCTGGCCATCGGCTATACCCGCGCAAGCCGCCTGATCGACCTGATGGGCATCGCCGGCATCATCGGCGAGCACAAGGGCTCGGTCGCGCGCGAAGTCACGATCTCGCTCGAAGAGTGGGAAGCCATGAAGGCCTACAACGAGCGCATGATGCGCCAGGCTGACGGCGACGACCGCTCCGACGACGAATACGCCGCCGACCAGGAGCAGGCTAAGGCCAACTACAAACAGCTCCAAGGCACAACCAAGCCCAACGCCGGCGATAGCCCCGAGGCCGCGAACACCGATCAGCAACGACCGCCCTTCGAGACCGACACAGCGCCAGAGCACGCACCCGTACAAGACACCGACGAAAACGTTCTCGAAGATGAACCCGAAGAAGACGCGCTCGAGGACCACGGAATCGAGGACATCGAGGACATCGAGGACATCGAGGACATCGAGGACATCGAGGACGAAGAATCCGACGAGGAGGACCCCGACTTCGTTGCCGAGGAAGACGCCGAAGAAGATCTCGAAGAGGACCCCGACGCCGAATACGAGGAAGACGAACACGAAGAGGACGCCGAGGGGGACGAGGAGTACGACTACGTGCTCGTCGATGAAGACGGCAACGAGATCGACCCCGAGGACGCCGAGGACTACGAGTTCGAGGACGAATCCGAAGACGGCGACGAAGAAGACGAGCTGGAAGAAGAGCGAGCCCCGGCCGGGGCGACCAAAGGCCGCCGCTAGAGCCACATCTGCAAGCCGCTCTCACCGCCTCCAAAGCCCTCGATCGACCGCTCGCTGCGCCTGAAACAGGCGTTGCTGGGAACGGCAGGGCTACCCTGCGTGCAACCGGCTCGGGCGGAAACCAAACACATCTTGTGACCGTGCCGGTTAGAGCGGAAGACCCCAGAAGCCCCTGTGCAGGGGGCCGGAGGATTCCCGCGAGCAGCACGACCAAGCGGACGCACGATCAGACCCTGCGTGCCGCAGCAGAACGACGAACGGAAAGGAAAGGGACCCATGCAACGCGCACTGACAGCCTTGGCCGCGACGATGGTCGCGGGACTGCCTTGTTCGATGGCCGCCGCCCAGCCAGAAGCACTCAGCCGAGTACCGGCCGACGCCCCGCTGATCGTCAGCATCTCGAGCGTCTCGGGCTTCTTCGCGCAGGCCGAGGCACTGACCAACGCCATCGATCAGGCCGACGCCGCCGCCGGGCTCGGCATGGCCTCGGACATGTTCCAGATGCCCGGGATCGATCCCCAAGGCTCGGCCGCGATCGTCTTCTCGTCGCTTGAGGGCTTGGACGACCAGCCAGAACCGCCCGTCGTGGCGCTCGTGCCCGTCACAGATTACGCCCAGGTCGTCACGAACCTCGGCGGCACCGGCCAGGGCCTCGAGATCGTGCAGTTCGAGGGCGAGGATGTCTTTATCAAGGACATCGGCGACGGCTTCGCCGCCATCGCGCCTACCCGCGACCTGCTCGAGGGGTTCACACCCGCAGACGACTCGGGCGACGACCACGAGGCCGCGATCGGCGAGACCGGCGAGGACCTCCTTGAGTCGAGCACAATCGTCGTCATCGCCGACGTCGCCTCCTTCGCCCCCGCCATGCTCGAGGGCTGGCAGCAGGCCTCGCAGCAGATGGCCATGTTCGGCCAGATGGCCGGCCAGGGCGACCAGATCCAGCAGCAGATCGAAACGATGACCACCATCATCGAGACCTTCGGCCGCGACGGCGAGAGAGGCATGCTCGGGCTCGGCGCCGACGACAACGGCATCAGCATCGAGCTCGCCGCCAGCTTCAAGCAAGGCTCCGAGATCGCCGGCTTCTTCCAGGAAACCGGCGAGGCGACCGACCTGACCGAGATGCTCCCCGGCGGGCCATACCTGTTCGCGATGGCCTTCGACACCTCGTCCGAGGGCATCCGCCAGCTCCTTCTCAACTCCGCCGAGATGAACCCGCAGGGCCAGATCCCGGGCCTCAACCCCGCGCAGTTCGTCGAAGGCTCCAACGGCTTCGCGCAGGTCTTCGGCATGAACCCGGTGGGCCTGATGGGAGGCCTGTTCGTTAACACCACGGCCGTCATGGATGTCGAGGACGCCAACGGTTTCATCGCCAACCTGGGTGACTCGCTCCGTGCCGCCAACGGGCAGCAGGCCACCGGCATGACGTTGACAACCAACTTCGCCGACGCGCCCGAGCAGATCGAGGGCGCCGAGGCCTACCGCTGGTCTGTCAAGATGCTGCCCGACCTCAACGACCCGAACGCCCAGCAGATGCAGATGATGATGCCGATGCTCTTCGGGCCCAGCGGCGGGCCCAACGGCTACATCGCCGCCGCCGACGACGAGACCGTCGTCATGACATACAGCACCAGCCGCGACGCGCTCAGCGGGGCGCTCTCAGCCGCCAGAACCGGCGGCGATCTTGCAGACAACGCACTCTTCCAGGCGCAGACAGCCCGACTGCACGACGACGCTGTCGCCGTGGCATACATCGACGTCGGCAGCATCATGCGCGCCGCACTCCCGATGGTCGCGATGTTCGCCGATCCCGTCCAGATCGAAGTCCCCGACGAGGTCCATCCGATCGCCATGAGCCTCGCCGCCGAAGAGGGCAGCATGGCCTTCCGCACCGTCGTTCCTCAGGACGTCATCGAGCTGATCATCAGCACCGCCGAATCGCTCGAGGGCATGAACCAGGGCGGTGGCGGCGGGGGCGGCGGCGAGCCCCAGTTCTAATCGCGGCTCAACACGAGGCCTGACCCGATACCCCTTGACGGGCCGGCCGGCGGGCTGGCCCGTTTTCATGCGCAAGCGCCGCGGGTACCCTCACACATGGCCGATGCGCACACATGGGTGATCGCCGGCGGGCGCGAGCTGGACCTCTCCCAACCGGTCGTCATGGCCGTCCTCAACGTCACACCCGACAGCTTCAGCGACGGACGCGGCGAGCTGCCCACGACCCAAGCCGTGCTGGACCGCGCCGCGGCCGCGATCGCCGACGGCGCGGCGCTGCTTGATGTCGGAGGTGAATCAACGCGCCCGGGCGCAGAACGCATCGACGCAGACGAGCAGATCCGCCGCGTCATCCCTGCGGTGCGCGCCCTCGCAGCCCGCTGGCCCGATGTTCCGATCAGCATCGACACCACCGTTGCCCGCGTCGCCGAGGCGGCCGTCGCAGCCGGCGCCGCCATCGTCAACGACGTCTCAGGCGGACGCGAGGACCCGGCGATGCTCCGAACCATCGCAACCCTTGGCGTCGGCTGCATCCTGATGCACCGCGAGCGCCCCCCCGATCAGGACCGCTACTCCGATCGCTACTCGGACGGAAACAACGCGCCGCCCGTGGCCGGCGACATCGTCGAGCACGTCCGCGCTGAGCTGCACCGGATCGACCGCGCCGCTGGGGCCGCCGGAGTCGACAGGCTGGCGGTCGTGCTCGACCCCGGGCTGGGCTTCGGGAAGACCGTCGAGCAGAACCTGGAGCTGATCCGAAGGACCGGCGAGCTTCGGCTGCTCGGCCGCCCGATCCTCAGCGGCGCAAGCCGCAAAAGCTTCCTCGGACGCGCGGGCCTGGAACGCGACAGTGATCCCTCCGAGCGGCTCGGCGCCTCGGTCGCGGCGACGGTCCTCCACTACCGCACCGGCGCCCGGCTGTTCCGCGTCCACGACGTCGCAGCACACGCACAGGCGCTCCGCCTGGCGCACCAACTCGGCCCGTCCACGCCCGAGAACCCCTGATTCCCGCCCAAAGCCGCGCGAGGGACCCCCGAGCGAGCCGATCGCATACAATCTGTGAACGGGCAGGAGGCCCGCCCAACGGCGACCGCCAGGGAACGCAAGGACATCGTTCATGCAGCAGAGCGCCAATCTCATCCAACTCAGCGATGACACGTTCGACGCGGCCGTCGCAGGCCGAGTCGTTGCCGTGCAGTTCTGGGCCTCCTGGTGCATGCCGTGCAGGATGCTCGAACCGGTGGTCCAACACCTCGCCGAGACCTTCGAGGGCCAGGCCCCGATCGCGCAGATCGACACCGACCAGCACCGAGAGACGGCCAAGCGGTTCGACATCACCGCCGTGCCCACGATCGTCGTCCTACGCGACGGCAAGCCGGTCGCACGCTTCGTCGGGCTCACGGGCTACGAGAAGCTCGCTTCGGCCATCGAAACTGCGCTGGCGCCGAACGCCGAACGCGGCGAGGCCGCGGCCAGCTGATCACCCCCCGACCACACGCGCACGAAAGACGAGCAGGATGACCATCACGAGCGGAGACCGCGCGAGCATGACCGAGACGAAACCCAACCCGGCCGGAGACAGCGCCCCGATCCGATGCGCCGCCGTCGGCGTCGGCCGCATGGGCCAGCACCACGCACGCGTCTATGCCCAGATGGACGGCGTCGAACTCGTCGGTGTCTACGACGCCAGCCCCGAGCGAGCCGCCGAGATCGCCGACAAGCACGGCTGCCCAGTCCTCGCCTCCATCGAAGATGTCATCTCGGCCAAGCCCGAAGCAGTCAGCATCGCCTGCCCGACGATCTACCACCGCGAAACGGCCGAGCCGCTGCTCAAGGCCGGCATCGCGTGCCTGATCGAAAAGCCCCTCGCCCAGGACCCCGACGAGGCCGCCGCGATCAAACGCGTCGCCGAGGAAGCCGGGTCGATACTCATGGTCGGCCACATCGAGCGATTCAACCCGATCATGCGAGCCCTGCGCCGGGCGACCGCCGAGGGCCTCGACATCACGCCGCGGTTCATCGAAGTCCACCGCGTCAGCCCGATGACGTTCCGCTCGGTCGACATCGGCGTCGTGATGGACATGGGCATCCACGACCTCGACGTCGTGATCATGCTCATGGGCGGCCGGGAGCCCGACCGCGTCGAGGCCACCGGCGTCCCCGTCGTTACCGAGCATGAGGACCTGTGCAACGCACGCCTGACCTGGGAGATGCCCGCCAGCCGGGGCGGGGGCGTCTGCGTCGCCAACATGACCTTCAGCCGCCTTGCGCTCAAGACCGAACGCGTCACCCGCATCACCGCCGAAGATGCTTATATCAAGCTCGACTACCAGAAGAAGTCCGGCACCCTCATCCGCCGGACCGCGAATGAAGCCCAGCTGCGCGAGGTCCGCGACCGCCTCCGCGACGGCATGGACCTGACCAGCCTGAGCTGGGACGAGCTCGTCAACCTTGAGCAGCTCGAGGTCGATGCCGGCGAGCCGATCGTTATGGAGCTCGAGGCCTTCCTCGACGCCGTCCGCCACGGCCACCGCCCGGACATCGACGCCTCCGCCGGCCTGGCAAACGTGCGGACCGCCCAGCGGATCGTCGAGGCGATCCGCCAGAGCCTCCCAACCCCAGCAGGCGTCTGAGCGATCTCGAAGGGCCCTGATTCGGACCTCCGCGTCGCATCATCGCGACGCGAGCGGTACACTGACGGCTCCGCCGGGTGGTGGTGGTCACGGGCCAAGGCGGCCCGGGGTCACCCGGCGCGACCGATGGGCCCAACGCCCGCAATCGCCGGATGCTGCGCATGACGCCCCCTACACAGCCCGACAAGCCGACGCCCGATGCTGCACAAGACCCAGCGCCAGACGCAGCGCCGAACGCCGCACCAGACACCCCCGTGCGTGACGACCCGTCGCCCGCTGACGCCAAGGACGACCAGAAGCACGACTCGGCCTCTGTACTCGACAACCAGGCCATGCACGAACAGATTGAGCAAGAGATCCAGGGCGAGTACGACGCCGCCTTGGCCGAGCTCGACCAGCTCGAAGCCGGCGCGCTCGCCGGCGCACCCGGGCCAGCGGCCCATGACGCCGAGCAGCTCGCCGAGGCCAAGCACGCCAACGCGTCCACGACCAAGCAGCCCGGGCTTCGCGGACCGCGTGTCGTCCAGGCCGGACGCGAGCACCGCACCGGCACCGTCGTCTCCGTGGGCTCGAGCGACCTCTTCGTTGAGTTCGGCCCGAAAGAGCTCGGCGTATGCGATCGCACCCAGTGGTCCGACGCCGAGGTCCCCAAGCCAGGTGACCAGATCGAGGTCGTGATCGACCGCTACGAGGCGACCGAGAGCCTGTACGTCTGCTCCCGCCCAGGAGCGGTCAAAAAGGCCGACTGGGAGATGCTTGAGCCGGGCCAGACCGTCGAGGCGAAGGTCACCGGCTCGAACAAGGGCGGGCTGGAGATGGAGGTCGCGGGCCACCGCGCGTTCATGCCCGCCAGCCAGGTCTCGCTCGACCGCGTGCCCGATCTGTCGATCTTCCACGGCCAGAAGCTGACATGCCAGGTGCAGCGTGTCGACCGCCGCGGCGCGGGCAACATCGTCCTCAGCCGCCGCGACATCCTCCAGGCCGAGCGGAAAAAGCTTGCCGAAGAGCTACGCGGCAGCCTGCAAGAGGGCCAGACCGTGAAGGGCAAGGTCAAGAAGATCATGCCGTTCGGCGCGTTCGTCGACATCGGCGGGATCGACGGGCTCATCCATGTCTCCGACCTGTCGCACGACCGTGTGAACATGGGCGAAAAGAACATCGCCAGGCACGTGCAAGAGGGGCAGGAGCTCAGCGTCCAGATCCTCAAGCTCGACTGGGAGAACAACCGCATCGGCCTGGGGCTCAAGCAGCTCATGGACGATCCTTTCGCGGCGGCGATGGAGGAGATCGCCGAGGGCGCCATCGTCTCCGGCACGGTCAAGAACCTGGCGGAGTTCGGCGCGTTTGTCGAGCTGCCCGGAGGGCTCGAGGGCCTCGTGCATATCTCGGAGATCGACTACAAGCGTGTCGAGAACGTCAGCGACGCGTTGCAGGTCGACCAGGTCGTCTCCGTGAAGGTTCTCAAGCTCGATTCCGACAGCCGGCGCATCTCGCTCTCAATCAAGCAGACCAAGGACGCGCCCAAGCGCGAGGGCGGCGGGCGTGGCGGGCCGGGTGCCGGCAAGGGCGGACGGGGACGCGGCAAGGGCCGGGGCGAGCGTGACGACCGCTCAGCCGAGGAGATCCTCAAAGAGACGCCCGCGCTGCGACGGATGCGCGAAAAGGCCCAGGCCGACAAAGCCAGAGCCGACAAGGACAAGGGCGGGCTCGATCTGGACCGCTTCGGCGGGATGGGCCTCGGCGACCTCAAGCTCTAGCCGACAGCCCGTACCTGGAGCCGATCTCCCAACGCCAGACGCACGATCGTGCTAGGCTGGCGTTGGCTGCCTCCCCCGTTCGCGTGGGGGAAGGACGCCGCCGGGTATCGCTCGGTACAAGACTCTCGACGGGTGTGACGCATGATCGATATCCGCAAGCTCAAAGAACTCGTCCGGCTCATGGTCGAGAACGATCTGACCGAGCTCGACCTCCAGGACCAGGAAGAGACCGTGAGCCTCAAGCGTGGCGTGGGCGGCTCTGTTGTACCTGTCGCGTCGATGCCCGCACCGCTCGCCCCAGCAGCGCCCCCAGCCGCCGCGCCTCCGGCCGAGTCCGCCGCACCAGCCGGCGCCCCGGCGCCAGCCGAGGACGGCGTCACGATCGAATCGCCGATGGTCGGCACCTTCTACGCCTCGCCCAACCCCGACTCGGACGTCTTCGTCAAGGTCGGCGATGCGGTCTCGGCCGACACGGTTGTCTGCCTGGTCGAGGCCATGAAAGTCTTCAATGAGATCAAGGCCGAAACGTCGGGCACGGTCGCCAAGTGCCTCGTCGAGAACGGCCAGGCCGTCGAGTTCGGCCAGCCGCTGTTCCTGATCAAGCCGAACTAGGGGCCATGGACAGGGGCTACGGGCAATGAGCCAGCATGCTCGTTGCCATCCCCCGTTGCCTATGGCCCGTTGCCGATTGCCGAGCCCCTCATGTTCCGACGAGTCCTGATTGCCAACCGCGGCGAGATCGCCCTCCGCATCATGCGGGCCTGTCACGAGCTGGGTGTCGAGACGGTCTGCGTCTACTCCGAAGCCGACGCCGATGCGCCGTACCTCCGCCTCGCCGACCGCGCGATCTGCATCGGCCCGGGGCCGGCCAAGGACAGCTACCTGAACATCCCGCGGCTGATCGCTGCTGCCGAGATCGCCGACGTCGACGCGATCCACCCGGGCTACGGCTTCCTGGCCGAGCGCGCCGACTTCGCAGCCATCTGCCGGGACTGCAAGATCGAATTCATCGGGCCCAGCCCGGAGGCGATGGGCAAGCTCGGCGACAAGGTCGAGGCCAAGCGCTACGCCAAGGCCGCCAAGGTCCCGGTCTTTCCAGGCTCCGAGGGCGCGGTCGAGGAAGAGGACGAGGCCGTCGAGATCGCCGAGGAGATCGGATACCCGGTGATCATCAAAGCGGCCGCGGGCGGGGGCGGCCGGGGCATGCGCGTCTGCCACAACGAGGCCACGCTCCGCACCAACATCAAAAAGGCCCAGCAGGAAGCGCAGGCGGCGTTCGGCAACGGCGCGGTCTTCATCGAGAAGTTCCTCGAACGCGCACGCCACGTCGAGATCCAGGTCCTTGGCGATAAGCACGGCCACGCCGTCCACCTCTGGGAGCGCGACTGCTCGATGCAGCGACGTCACCAGAAGATCATCGAGGAGGCCCCGGGCCCAGGCATCGCGCGCAAGAAGATCCAGACCGTCGCCGAGAACGCGGCCAAGCTGGTCAAGAGCGCCGAGTACGCCGGCGCCGCCACAGTCGAGTTCCTGATGGACGACGAGCAGAACTTCTACATGCTCGAGGTCAACACCCGCGTGCAGGTCGAGCACCCCGTGACCGAGATGATCACCGGTATCGACATCGTCAAGACCACGATCATGGTTGCCGCCGGTGAGCAACTGCCGTTCAAGCAGAAGGACATCGAGGTCAACGGCCACGCGATCGAGTGCCGGATCAACGCCGAGAACCCCGACAAGAACTTCATGCCCTCCGCGGGCGTGATCGAGACACTCGGGCTGCCCGGCGGGCCGGGCGTCCGGATGGACACCCACGTCGTGCCCGGCTACCGCGTCCCGCCGAATTACGACAGCATGATCGGCAAGCTCATCGTCCACGCCGAAGACCGCGACCAGGCCATCACCCGCATGAAGCGTGCACTCCGGGAGCTGACGATCGCGCCGATCAGCACGACCACGCCCCTGCACCTGCGGCTGATGGAGAACGCCGACTTCGCCAAAGGCGGCGTCGACATCCACTATCTCGAGCGCCTCTTGAAATAGCGGTTACCCGCCAGGCAGGTAGCGGTCCACCCAGTCGTCCTGGCGCAGGACCGATGCACGGCTGCGCCGGTCCCGGGCCTCCTGACGTGACTGCGCAAGCTGCACAACACGCATCGCCACGCGCGAACCCGTCAGCTCTTCTTTGCCGGACCGCCCCACCGCCGACGCCACCCCGGGCGTGTGCATCGCGGGCAGGTCGTCCTCGAGGCTTGCGAAGACCTGTGCGCTGCCGGGATCACCCTGGCGGCCGGCACGGCCGATGAACTGGCGGTCGACGCGCCGGGCGCCGTGCGGCTCGGTCAGGATCACGTGCAGCCCGCCGAGGTCACGGGCCTCCGCCGTGAGCTTGATGTCCGTACCACGACCGGCCATGTTCGTCGCAACCATGATCCGTCCGGGCTCACCGGCGCGGGCCACAGTGTCCGCCTCCTCAGCGTGCTGGTGCGCGTTGAGCAGCTCGTGGACAAGGCCACGCGCTGTCAGCCGCTCGCTGAGCAGCTCCGACGCCTCGATCGACCGCGTCCCGACAAGCACAGGCCGGCCGGCGGCGTGCTCGGCCTCGATCGACTCGACCACAGCACGCCACTTCGACTCCTGCGTGCCGAAGATGCGCATCGGCCGCTGCTCACGGATCACCGGCCGGTTCGTTGGTATGACGGTGACCGGCCGGCTGTAGATCGTGGCCATCTCGTGCGCCGCGTCGGCCGCGGTACCCGTCATGCCCGCGAGGAACCGATAGCTGCGGAAGAACCGCTGGAAGCTGATCCGCGCGAGCGTCTCGCGATCAGCGGTGGCCTCGAGGCCTTCCTTCGCCTCAACCGCCTGGTGAAGCCCGTGCTCCCATGAGCGGTCGGGCAGAAAACGGCCGGTGTACTCATCGACGATCACGACCTGTCCATCGACAACCTCGTACTGCCGGCCGCGGAGATAGCAGTGTGCCGCGACGAGCGCCTGGCGCACAAGCTCTTCTCGACGACGCTCCACCCGCCACGCCAGCTCGGGCAGATCCCGAACCGCTGTCGCGATCGACTCCCGGCCCTCGCCCGTCAGCACAGCCCGCTTCCGCACGTGCTCGACGCGGTAGTGCTCGCCTTCGACCAGCTCGGACGCGATCGAGCGCGCCCGCGCGTACTCGGCCGCCTGCGCGTCGGCCTCCCGAGCCCTCGCGATAATCAGCGGGGTCACGCCCTCGTCGATCAGCACCGCGTCCGCCTCATCGACAAGGCACGCGTGAAGACCGGGCACCAGCGGCCCGCCGCCGACTCCGCCGCCAAGCCGGTGCCAACCCGACCACGCCGAGTCGACCGACCCGAGGCGGATCTGGTCCCGCAGATAGTCTGCCGCGATCTGTTTCGGCGTGCCGTAGACCGCGCCGCGCCGGTAGACCTCCGAGCGCTCGATCGGAGACTGCTCCTGCACGATCGCGCCTACGGACACACCGCAGCGGCTGTAGAGATCCCGCCGGCTTTCGGCGTCGCGCTCGGCCAGGTAGTCGTTCACCGTGAGCACGTGCACGTGCCCGGCCCGCCAGGACAGCAGCGGCACCGCGAGCGAGCCCGTCAGCGTCTTGCCTTCGCCCGTGACCATCTCGACGATCCGTCCCCGGACCAGCGCCAGCGCGCCGGCAAGCTGCACGCGGTATGCCTCCTCACCCGTCTCGCGTGACGCCGCCTCACGCACCAGCGCGAGCGCACGCTCGACGACATCGGAAGTCGCACGCCCACGGCGGATCGACGCACGGACCGTGTCGAGCTCGGCGTCGAGGGCGGCGTCGGACATCGATCGGATCGCGGGCGCCAGGGCGTCGATGCGGCCCGCCCCCTCGAGCAGCGCCGCGAGCCTCGCCCTGCGGTGCTTCAGCTTCATCGAGAGCGTCGCGACCGCGCGGTCGACGCCCTTGAGCAACCGCGGCGCACGGCGGCGCGCATTGACCGCCTCGACAAGCGCCGAATAGGCCGAGAGCCCCGCTGCTTCCGCGCCAGCGCTCACAGCCGTATCCGACCCTGCACAAGCTTGTGCAGGCGGTCGACCCATTGGACCATCAGCGGCTTCCGCGATAGGTCGAACCGCAGGTGCACCCGCTCGCCCGGCGTGGGCCGCCACCGCTCACTCGGAGCCGGATCGACATACACCGTAAACCGTGGCCGCTCGGTGATGCGGCCGTTGCCACGCCGCACATCGGTCGCGATGCGACCACCCCCGGCAACGCCGAGCCCAGCGTGCGGCAGCATGAACTGCCCGCCATCGATCGCCTCGGACGACACACCGGCAACCTCGGTCCCGGGGTCAGAAACGGGCCGCAGCCGAACCGTATAGGGCTCGGTCGTGTCGAACAGCCATGCCGATTCGAGCTGATCCATCGACGCTGACACCCGCACGCCCTCGAGATCGATCACCTCACCCAGCACCGTGCCCTCGGCGACGGCCGAACCCACGACCATCGAGCCCTGCGACGCCACAAACACACCGTCGTGCGGGGCACGCACCGCAAGCCGGTCGACCTGCTCTCGCAGGTACACCACCGCTCGCCGCTGCGCGCGAACGCGCTCGCGCGCGATCTCGACCGAACTCGGGTTCTCGGCCGTCATCTGCCGCTCCATGCTCTCGATCTCGGCGAGCACGGCCTCGCTCAACCGGAGGCGCTGACGCAGCTCATCATTGTCGATCGTCGCGATCAGTGCGCCGGCCTCAACGCGCTCGCCAGTCTTGACCGCCGCCAGGGTCAGGAACCCCTCGCCGTTGGCGAACACACCCGATCGCTGCGTCGACTCCACCACGCCCACACCGCGCCGTACGTCCGGCATCGGGATCAGCCCCAACACGACCGCCACGCCCACGAACAACGCCAGCGACGTCACCACCGCCCGGCCTCGCTGCTCGGCGAGCATCGGGCTCGAGCTCAGCCACTTCACGAAGCTCCAAACCGGCTTGATGAACCACGCCGCAGCCGTCCAGATCGCCAGGAACAGCCCGATCGCGAAGAGCTTGCCCATCACGAATACGGTGATCGTGATGAACAGGAAGATGCGATACGCCAACGCGCCCAGCCCATATGCCGTCAGCGCCGCCCCCTCGCCAGCATCGGTCGTCGGCGGCTCGGCCCGCTCAACGCGGTACACGAACTGCTGCATGTGGTACTGCAGCATCTTGAACGAACGCGACATCAGGTTCGGGATCTCGAGCAGGTCGGACAGGATGTAGTACCCGTCAAACCGCATCAGCGGGTTCGCGTTGAACAGAATCGTCGAGACGCCCGCGGTCAGCATGGCGTTGAAGGCCAGCTGCGTCGACAGCTCGCCCGGCGTGCCGCCGATCCAGACCAACGCCGCAGCCGACGCAAGCGCCAGCTCGAAGAGCATGCCGCCTGCCCCTACCGCGATCCTACGCCACCGGCTCGAAAAGCCCCAGCAGGCCGACGCGTCCACGTACGGGCTGGGCACCAGCACCAGCAGCATGATGCCGAACTCCGGAACCTGCCCGCCGAAGCGCTTGCAGATCACGCCATGGCCAAGCTCGTGCAGCGCCTTAGCCACCACAAAGACAACCGCGAGCCATGCCCAGTTGCTCGGAGCGATCGCGTCCTCAAAGCCGTTGCGCAGCCGCTCCCACTCCGGCGCCAGCCTCGAGAGAGCAAAGACCACCAGCCCAAGCCACGCGAGCAGGCCCCAGCGGTTCAGGATCGGCCGCAGCACCGGCTCGACCGCCGAGATAATCGCGTCCGGGTTGAACAGCTTGACGCGGAAGTACATCAGCCCAAGCAGCTGGCCCTGTGCCTTCTTGACGACTCGGTCCCGCGCCCGCCGCAGCAGCTGCTCCGTCTCGGGCGTTGCTTCAACGCTCAGCAGGTTCGCGTTGTAGAGCTGCGAGATCAGCTCGATCAGCTCGGGCTGCGTAGGGGCCCGGTCGCCGTGACGCTCAGCGACGATCGACCAGGCCTCCTCGACCGTGCGTACGCCATCGAGCAGACCAACGAACTCGTGCCCGACCGCGCCGAGACGGAAGAACCGGTTCGAGGCCGGGTCGTGCGCAACGTGCCAGCGCCGGCCGCGGTACCGCTGCCGCGTGATCTGCACGTGCGGGCGCAGCCGCGGCTTCGTTGCGCGGACTCGGTGCCAGTGCGGGCTATGGGTCGGGCGGTCCATGCGGCGATTACCACCAGAGCCAGAGACGCAGCGTGTCGACAATCCGGCGCGTGGCGATCCAGCCAACCGGACGGTCGCCGACGTCAAGCTTCGCCAGGCCCTCCATGCCCGGCCGCATCCACGCCGCCGAACCCTCCAGCCGCGCGTGCACCTCAAACGCGTTCTGCCCGCCCTCGGCCCGAGCCATCGGCACCACGCGTTCGACCACCAGCGGGAAACGCCGGTCCGGGTACGCACGCGTGGCGACACTCCCGATCACGCCGCCCTCGTCCGCGTTCGCCTCGGTCGCGTCCAGGATCAGCCCGATATCGCGATCGTCCACCTCCGCGACCACACGCATCGCCTCCAGCGGCGCGATCTCGAAGAGCGGGTCTCCGCGGTTGAGCTTCGCCCCGAGCTGCTGCCGCAGGTCGCCGGTCAGGATCGTCCCCGAGATCGGCGCAACGATCGCCGCGTCCCGGATGCGACGCTCGAACAGCGCCAGCCTCGCCCGCGACTGCTCAGCCCGCGCCTCGGCCTGCTGCTGCTCGGCGCCGTCGCCCCGACGCATCGCCTCGCGCGCCTGCGCCTCGGCCTGCGCGACCTGACCGCGCGCCTCGACCGCACTCAGCTCCAGCTCGCTCGTGTCCAGACTCGCAAGCAGCGTCCCGGCTGCCACACGCCGCCCGGGCTCGGCACCGGGCGAGACATCGACCAGCGTCGCCTCGAACGGTGTCGCGATGATCCGCCGCTCAACCGGCTGGAGCGTCACCGGCGCCTCGATCCGGTACGGCAGCCGAACGAAGACCGCCGCCAGCGTCAACGCCACCACGGCCGCACCCGCGACCTTCCAGAGCGTGTGCCTCGGCCCGACCAGCCACGCCGCGAGCCGTCGCAACGCATCGCCCGTGCGCACCGGCACCGGCCGATCGTCGCTATGACGCACCCGCAGCACCGGGCCGACCAGGTCCAGCGTCGCCTGAAGCCGCTCGAGCACCACCGGCTCGATCGATCGGCCAGGCGCCGCCGACTCGATCGTCACCACGCCCAGCACAGCATCTCCGTCACGTACCGGCAGCGACGCGACCTTCAGGTTCGCATCCGACGCCGCCAGCTCGCGGTGCGCGTGCGTGACCGCCCGCGCCAGAACAGGATCCGCGACAGCTTCAGCGCCCCCGGCGTTCACAGACGGCACCGGATACGCCACCGGCTGCGACTGATCGATGCACTCGTCCATGGCAGCCGCCAGCTTCCGCACCATCGCCATCCGGACGTCGACATGCTCGGTGTCGCTCAGCGCGACCACCCGCACCGGCACCGTGTCGCGCTCGTCGAATGCGATCGCCCCCTCCGATCCGTCGCCGCCGCTCCCGGCAACAGATCCGGCCCGCCCGCGGCGCCAGCCCAGCGCTACGCGGTCGGCCTTGAGGTGCCGGCAGAGGTCGTTGACCATCTGCATCGCCGCGCCCTTGAAGCCCTTAGCTGCGTTGACCGTCGCGATCAGCCGCGCCGCCAGGTCAAGCGAAGCCGCGGCCGACCGCGTCCGCACCAGCTGCTGCGTCACCGTGGACAGGTTCGCGTAGCCAGCGAGCAGCTCCGCAAGGGCGATGGTGGTCTTGAGCGCCTGCGTGCTGCGGGCATCGATAAGCAGAGAGACAGCGGACATCGGCGCGCCCTCGGCACCATGACCCACGGGCACGCACAGCACGGAACCATCGTGGGGTGTCTTGCTGGCCTCGTACAGCCCGGGCTTGACGCCGAGCGTCATCGAGCATGTCTGCGCCGTCGACCGCACACGACGGATACCGGCGCGCACCACATCCGGCTCTTCCAGCCGGTCATCGGCTCCTGCTCCGCCAGGCGCCTCCGGCCAGACGAGCCTGGCCCGAACCTCATCCGATTCGGGATCGCTCGAGGGTGCCCCCGCGGCGTCGAGAGCAAACCACGCCGCCTGCTTCGCACCCGCGACGCGAGCCATCGCCGAAAGCAGCGCAGGCTCGAACGCGCCGGGCCGCTCGGCCGCCCGAGACAGCTCCTGCACGATGTCGCGCCAGGCAGGCGTCCTGACCTGGCCCGACTGGCGCACGTCGATCTCAGAACTCGGACGGCTATCGCTCACGCTGCCTGCGCCTCATACGGAGCCAAGACCGCCGCTCCACGGCAGCCCCAGACTCATCCGCCCCCAGCCGGCTCGCCCAAAGCGTCCGCCAGCGCGGCCCAAGCACCCTCTGGAGCCGAGAACCGCACGAACGCTGTCAGGCCCGCCGGGAGCTTGTCCGGATTCGATGCTTCCACCCGGACCCGACGCGAGCCCGTCACCGAATCCGCCACCGGGCTAATACCCACAATCGTAGCGCTCAGCACTTGCGGCTCGCCCCCGATCCGCACCAGCACCCACGCCGGATCCCCCGGCCCGAGCCGCAGCGTCTGCTCCGTCGGCGTCGCGACGTCCAGACGCAGCGGATCCACACTCACCACGCGGATCGCCGGGTCCGTGTCGCGGATCGAGTCGCCCACATAGACCAGCACCGCGTCGACCGTACCGTCGAACGGCGCGGTCAGCACGTGCGCCTCCTGCCGGGCCCGCAGCTGCGCGAGCTGGCTGTCCGCCTCGATGTCGCGCTGGCGCGCCGCCGCGAGCTGGATCTCGGCCGTATCCCGCGAAAGCCGCGACCGATCCAGCTCGATCGATGACCCACCGCCGCCCTCGAACGCCTGCTTGGTCGCTTCGAATTCAACCTCCGCAAGCTCCAAGGCGGCGATCTGAAGATCCACATCCAGCGTGCTCTCGGCGCGGATCACCCCGATCGCCAGCGCGCCGGCGGCCTCGGCATCGTCGGCCCGAATCAGCGGCTCGCCCTCGGAGACGCGCATCCCATCTTGAACGAACACCTCAACGACCTCGGTCGAGAACCGGAAGCCCATCGTCGCGTCCCGGCTCGGCCGAGTGACCGCCTTGACACCGAAGCGGTCGTCCAACGTCGGACCGGGCAGCGAGCCATCGCCCTCGGGCTGCAACGCCACCGACACCCCGGTCACACTCATCACACCCACCAGCCCAACCACGCACGCGCACACGAGACGTCTGATTCCAGCGGTTCGCACGATGTGGACTCCTGCCGCTCCGCCATCCCGGCGGCTCTACCATGCTCGAACAGGATACGAGGGGCCCGCCGGCGGCGTTCTCCGCCTCGCTCGGACCCTCCGGAGGACCGTCAGGATGACCACCACTGCCGAAACCCTCGCCGCTCAGGGCGGCACCCCCGTCTTTGAGACCCCCGTCCCCTTCATGGCCCCCAAGCTCCACCGGCAGGATATCGACGCCGCCACAGCCGTCCTCGAGTCCGGCATGCTCCGGGCCGCCGGCAACTGCGCCGAGCTCGAAACCCAGTTCGCCGACAAGTCCGGCGCTGCCCATGGGCTGACCTGCGCCAACGGCACCTGCGCCCTCCAGCTCGCCTACGAGGCACTCCTTCAGCCCGGCGATGAGGTCATCTGCCCCGCCTGGACCTACATCGCAACCGCCAGCATGCTCGTCGCCCGCGGCTGCAAGGTCGTCTTCTGCGACTCGCTCGAAGACACCATGCAGGTCGACCCCGAAGACGTCCGCCGACGCATCACGCCCAACACCAAGGCCATCGCCGTCACCCACATCTACGGCATGCCCGTCGATATCCACGCCATCCAAGCCATCGCGTCCGAGCACGGGCTCAAGGTCATCTACGACTGCGCCCAAGCCCACCTGGCTACGTACAACGGGAAAGGCATCGGCGCATACGGCGACGCCTGCACCTACTCCTTCTACGCAACCAAAAACCTCGGCACCGGCGAAGGCGGCATCATCACCGTCAACGACCAGGACCTGGCCAACGAGATCTCGCTCATCCGCAGCCACGGCGAGCCCGAAAAATACCTCCACACCCGCATCGGCTTCAACTACCGCATGAACGACATCACCGGCGCCATCGGCCTCTCGCGCCTGCAGCGCCTGCTCGACGAGACCAACAAGCGTCGCGCCGCGGCCGACCTGTACGACCAACACCTCGCTTCGATCGACGCCGTCGCCTCACCGACGCGCACCGCCGGCGCAGACTCCGCGTGGCACCTCTATTCCGTCAAGCTCGACATCGAACGCCTGAGCTGCACCCGCGACGAATTCGGCAAGGCCCTGATGGCCGAGGGCGTGCCCAACGCGGTGCACTACCCCAAGAGCCTGACCGACCAGCCCGCGTTCGCCGACGTCGTCAAGCAGAACGGGAACGACCACCCGCCGATCGCCCGCAAGCTCGCCGACCGCGTGCTCAGCCTGCCGATGCACCACGAATTGACCGAAGACCAGATCAAGGGTGTTGCCGAGGCGGTCAACAAGGTCGCAGCGGCGTACAGCTAGGGCACTCTTCGATCGGACGTGCTTCAAGCCCGACGCGCGCACCGAACCTCGCTTACAAGACCTCGCACACCAGGCACACCGAGCCCGACCCCGATCGCAGCGCCACATCGCCTGCGCACGCCGCGGGCACAAGCACCGTCGTGCCAAGCGGGCTGGGCATCGCATCGAAGGCACCGGTCTTCGACTCGACCGACGAAGCCGATCCGCCCACGACCATCACCGCCGCGCAGCCTGCGAGCCCCAGCTCAACGGTGCCGCGGTCGCCCCGAACTTCGCGTACGCGGAAGAACTCGTTCTCGCACAGCATGCCCGGCCCGGCCATCGCCGGCGGTGGCTCGTCGAGTTCTACGCACGCGATCGCTTGCTCGATGTGCAGCTCGCGGCCCGCTCGGCCGAGCTCCTTCGCCCAGTCGTAAACGCGGAACGTCGTGTCGCTCGGGGTCTGCACCTCCGCCACCAGCACCCCGGCGCCCAGCGCGTGCACAGTCCCGCTCGGTAGCTCGTGCATCTCGCCCGGCACCGCCGGTACGCTCGCCAGCACCTCCGGCACCGTCCCAGCCTCGATCGCCGAACGAAGGTCGCTGCGTGTCACACCGGGCCGGAGGCCCTTGAAAATCCGGCTGCCCTCGTCGGCATCGATCACATACCAGCACTCGGTCTTGAGGTGAGCCTCCGGGTGCGACGCCGCGTAGGCAGGCGAAGGGTGCACCTGCACGGAGAGGTGCTCACGCGCATCGAGGTACTTGACAAGCAGCGGGAAACAGTCGGCCGATCCCGGCGCCAGCGCGTCACCCCAGCGCTCGCAGACCTCACGGAGCGTCCGACCCGCCATCGGCCCCGACACGACGACCGACCGCTGCGCCCCGCCCCCGGCCCCGCTGGTCGAGGTAGCCGCCAGGTCCGCCACCTCCCAGCTCTCACCGATCATCGCACCATCCGGCAGCGTTTTCTCGAGCGATGTCAGCCGCCGCCCACCCCAGACCTTCTCCAGCAGGATCGGCTCGAACGCCAGG
>JBCCZQ010000031.1:0-33739 GCA_039187315.1 Planctomycetota bacterium
ACGATGCGGCGCAGGCCGTTCTCGTACGCCGGCACGTCGCTGCGGCGCTGCGTGTCATCGCCGTTCTCCTCTTGCTCGTCGCGCTGCGTGATGTCCTGACCCGCATCGAATTCGCCGTCGCCTACAGCGGCTACCCAGCGACGGTGCAGACCTCGATGCGAGCGCCCTGGGCCCCGCTCGCGTGGGCGTCGGTGGCGTACTGGCTCGCCGCGGCCGGCACGCTCTGGTTCGGCGCGCGGCCCATCGCGAAGCGGGTGGCGCCCGTCGGCGAGCCGCGGTGCCCGGCGTGCGACTACCCACTCGAAGGACGCCCGGCCGAGCTCTGCCCGGAGTGCGGGCTGAGCCCTGGGCCGGGGCGGACGGATCCGCCCGATGGCTCGTCCAAGTAGACTCCACGCATGGTCCCTTCCCAGGCCGACATCGCGCGGTACCGGCACGTCGCCGCGGCGTGCGTGCGTGGCGTCGGGGTCGTGATCCTGCTCTACGCCGCCGCCCGCCTCGGCGGGCACGTCTATCAGCACTTCGACCGCTTCGTCTCGGGCTTCCGCGGCACGACGCAGCAGCAGTGGCTCTACATCCAGGCGATCATGCCAGCCACGCTCTTCGTCGGCTCGCTGGTGTTTGTCCTGTTCCCGAAGCAGGTTGCTCGGTGGCTGGTGCCGGCAAGCCCGACGGTGCGCTGCCCGACCTGCCGCTTCCGGCTCGAGGGCCTCGCTTCCGATATCTGCCCCGAATGCGGCGTGGGACTCGGCCCAGAGTTCCGGCCGCGGGCGACGCCGAAACCCGAGCGGTCGGATCCCCAAAGACCCTCCGAAGGGGGCGTCTTCGATGGTGGAAGCGGACGTGATGCCGGGTGAGCGGTCCGAACGAGCGTCCTATGAGGTCGACAGTGCCAAGGGCGTGGCTAGGGCGGTCGATCTGGCCGAGGACCAGCGGGCCTACGCCTCGTGGATCCATTGGGGCAGCCTGATTGCGCTCGGCTCAGTGATCTTCAGCACTGGCATCGCATTTTTCGTGCCACTGCTGGTCGCGTTGGCGATGTGGCAGATCCGCAGGAACGACCACCCGTTTATCGATGACCACGGCCGCGAAGCGCTCAACTTTCAGATCAGCCTGATCTTGTTGGGCATCATCCTGTTCGTCGCGGCGCTGCTGCTGACCTTCGGTACCGCTCTGCCGCTGGTAGTTTTCGGCATGCCCGTGCTTGGGATCGTCGGCTGCATCATGGGTGGGCTTGCCGCGGGTCGGAGCGAGTACTTCCGCTACCCGATGTGCATCCGGCTGATCAAGGGCCCGGCCGACGCGCCGGACTGATATCTCCAGTCCCCACCGCAGGCCGCGTACACTGGTCTGATGCCGCTGCTCGAGGCCCACAAGCTCCGCAAGTCCTACGGCGGGCGCGAGGTCGTCAAGGGCGTCTCGTTCCACGTCGACCGGGCCGAGATCATCGGTCTGCTCGGGCGGAACGGCGCCGGCAAGACCACCAGCTTCCGCATGACCATCGGGATGATCGAGGCCGACGACGGCCGCGTGGTCTTCGACGGCAGCGACGTCTCCGAGCTGCCCATGTTTCAGCGGGCCCGGCTGGGCATGGGCTACCTCAGCCAGGAGCCGAGCATCTTCCAGCGGATGACTTGCCGGCAGAACCTGCTGGCGATCCTCGACACCCTGCCGCTCTCCCGCCGCGAGCGCAGGCAGCGGTCCTCCGAGCTGCTCGACCGCTTCGGGCTGACGCATAAGTCCAACGATCAGGCGCGGACCTGTTCGGGCGGCGAGCGTCGCAAGCTTGAGATCGCCCGCGCCATGGTCACCGAGCCACGGATCGTCCTGCTCGACGAGCCGTTCAGCGGCGTCGACCCCATCGCCGTCGAGGATCTGCAGGCCGAGATCAAGAAACTCGCCGAGACCGGCATCGCCGTCCTGATCACCGACCACAACGTGCAGCAGACGCTGCGCGTCTGCGACCGCGCCTGCATCATCGACGACGGTTCGCTGTTCGCCGTTGGCACGCCGAGGGCTCTGATCAACGACGAGCGCGTCCGCCAGGTCTACCTCGGCTCGCTCTTCCGAGGCGACGAGTTCGACGAGACCTACGCCCCCGCGCCGACGCGAAGCCACAAGCGATCCACCGCGGCCGACATCGATATGAGCTCGCCCGGCAGCCAGAAGCCGAAGCCGCGCACCAAGACCACGCGTAAGGCGAGCGGCTCGTGAATCGTCCCGCCGCGACGACCGCGCTCGCGCTGCCTGCGCTGCTGCTGACCGGCTGCCTCGAGCGCACCATCACCATCACCAGCGAGCCGCCGGGCGCGCTGGTGCACCTCAACGACGTCGAGCTCGGCCGAACGCCCGTGACGACCGAGTTCCGCTACTTCGGCGTCTACGATGTCCGCCTCGCGCGCGAGGGGTACGAGCCTGTCGCAACCGCCCGCGAGACCGGCGTCCCGATCTGGGAGTACCCGGGCATCGACCTGCTGGCCATCCTCGCGCCCTGGCGGGTCCAGACCTCGATCGAGTGGGAGTTCGCGCTCCAGCCGGAGCCAACGCCCGGCACGACTGAAGCCCAAGCGATGGAGGACGCCCTCCTGGAACGGGCGACTTCGCTCAAGGACGCCAGCCGGGGCGAGTGAAGGCTCTCAGCGCCGCCGCCGAACCGCGGCGATGCCCGCCACGCCCAGCAGCGCCGCCGATGCGGGCGTCGGCAGCACGGTCACGCCGTAGTCGAACTCGATCGTGCTCGCACGGAACCCGCCGCCGAACGCCCCCGAGCTGTCGTCGGCGTAGCTCTGCGACGACACCACCACAACGTACCTTCCGGCGTCGAGCATGATCGTGTCGCCGATGGTGATGCCGCTGTCGATACCGGGCGTCAGGTAGTGCTGGAGCAACGTGTCGTTCGTTGTAGCCTCGCGGAGCGCAAAGTTGAAGACTCCGAGACCTTCGGACGTCCCGGGCAGTTCCACGCTGAGCGAGACAACCAGGTCGACACTGAAGGTCGTCGGACGTTCCACATCAAAGGTGACCACGTGCGTGACGGAAGCACCGACGTACGCACGGCCGGGGCCGAACGTGTCCGCCGCAGGTTGCAGCGACGAAGGGAACGCGGTCGAGGTCACGCCGTTACCACGGAACACGTTGTCGGTATCGACAAACGTCGCGTCAACAAACGTGCTGTAGGTCCCGCCCAGGGGCTCGGGGCCCTCGTAATCGCCGGCCAGCATCGTGGTGCCGATCCCGTCGTTCACCGTGGGCAGGAACGCCCCGCCTTGGACACCGTTCGTATCGACAAAAAGTGCGCCGCCGTGCGTGAGTGCGCCGACCACGGTGCTCTGCGAAGAGGCGGACGCTGCAAAGACGACCGCCGCCAGCGAAACCGAACCGTACAGTGCTATGCGCGTCTGGGCGTTCCTCATATGCATGCACCTCCCATTATGTTGTAAGAAGCATAACCGACTGAGCACCATCCGAACCGCACGATTCCGAAGTTGAGGACGGATTTCGGGACCCGTGCGGGCCCTATTGGCGGGGTTCCGCGGGCACGCCCACAACCCGTTCACCCGCCGGAACGTCGCGGAGCACCACCGCGCCCGCGCCCACCGTCGCGCCGTTGCCCACAGACACACCCGGCAGCACCCGGGCTCCCAGGCCGATGAGCACGTCGTTGCCGACGCGCACCTCGCCGCCGAGCACGGCCCCCGGCGCCACGTGCGCATTCTCGCCGACGAGGCAGTCGTGCTCGATGACCGCCCCCGAGTTGACGATCGCGTGGTCCAGCACGCGCGCCCGGCTGTGCACCACCGCGCGAGGCCCGATCCAGACCCCCGCAGCGACTACGGATGACTCGGCTACGCTCGCCTCCGGGTGCACGACCATCGCGGCGTCGTCCTCCACGCGGTAGAGCCGGTCGATCAGCCAGCGGCGCACGCCAAGGTCGCCCAGCGCCAGGATCCAAGGCGTCCCCGCCAGCTCGTTGTCTTCCAGCGAGCTGATGTCGCCCAGCCGCTCGCAGCTCGGGTTGCCCTCGGTCAAGGGCGGGCGATCCTCATCGTCGTAGAATCCGCCGAGACCGAGCCCGGCGCGGAGCGCCGACTCGGCCACGACCACCGCGTGCCCGCCGCCGCCGATGAGTGTCAGGGAAACCCGCCCGCTCATGGCTCGATGCTACCGGCTCAGCGCACGCCCTGCGCCGGAGCCCGATGTGACCAGCCCGCCCACCGAAACGCGCACCCGCATCGGCTGCGTCAGCTTCCTGAATACCGAGCCACTGATCGCCGGGCTCGAGGCGCTCGAAGGCGTCGAACTGGCCCGCGCTGTGCCCTCCAAGCTGGTCGGTCTGCTCGAGCGCGACCAGGCCGATGTCGCGCTCGTGAGCCTGATCGATGCAGCGCGATCGGCCGTGCCGCTGGCAGTTGTGCCCTCGGGCATGATCGGCTGCGACGGACCGACGCTGACTGTGCGTCTTTACGCCCAGGTACCCATCGCTGAGGTCACACGCGTGCACGCCGACACTGATAGCCATACATCCGTAGCGCTCTGCCGACTGATGCTCGAGGCCATGCACGGGGCCGCAGCCGAGGTCATCGACTACGACGCGCGGGAACGCATGCCGCTGGCGGCGAGGGTCGATGCGGCCGGAGGCGAGCCGCAAGCGGGCGACGAGTGGCCAGAGGCGGTGCTCCTGATCGGCGACAAAGTCGTGACCGATTCACCCCCGGCCGTCCGGTATCCGTACCAGCTCGATCTGGGTGAGGCCTGGCTGGAACAGACCGGCCTGCCGTTCGTATACGCGGTGTGGATGTGCCGGCGGGACCGGCTGGACGACCCGCGGGTGCGGCGGGCGGCGACGCTGCTGGATCGCCAACGCCGCCACAACGCGACCAGGATCGACCAGATCGTCACCGACCGAGCCATCGACCACCGATGGCCCGCCGACCTGGCGAGGCGGTACATCGGCACGTGCCTGCGTTTCGACTTCGACGAACGCTCTCGGCGGGCCGCCGAGACCTTCCTCGAACGCTGCGAAGCCGCGGGCCTGGCGCCCCCGGCGGGTCAGGGCCATCCCAGGCTCGAAGTCGCCGATGAGCTCCTCCGCGGCGAGGCCTGAGCGCCCAAAGCGGAGACGAGGAACCAGCCTGCTGTGCCGCCCCTGCCCCGTTTCCAGCACGAACGACTCGCCGACCTTGCTCGGCAGCTCCGCTTCGCGCCCAAGAGCGCGCTCGTCCGCGACCTGCACCGGACCGAGCAGCTCGCCTTTGAGCTCGACGCCGAAGGCAGCTTCCCCATCGATTACGTCGTCTTCCGCGTGACGGGCTACCGGCCCGAACAATCGGCCGGCACCGAAGTGATCTCGGGCCACGATCTGCTAGGGGAGCTTGCGACCCTCGCCGAGCACCTGTCTGCGGCAGCCAAGATCGCTCTCTCGTCCCTGGACGGCGCGCTCGCGGCCGACGAGCTGTGCGAACGCTGGTCTGTCAGCCGCAAGACGCTCGAGCGCTACCGTCGGCGCGGCCTGCTCTCGAGGCGCGTCGTCGGCGCGGGCGGCAAGCCGCGGGTCGCGTACATGCCCGATGCGATCGAGGCCTTCGAGCGTCGCGAGCCGCAGACGCTCCAGGCCGCGAGCGGGTTCACGCGCCTCGCCCCCGAGCTGCGGCAGCGCGTGATCGAGGAGGCCGAGGCGCAGGCTCGGTCCGGCAAGAGCCTGAACCAGGCGGCGCTGGCCATCGCCGAGCGCATCGGACGCGGGCACGAGACAGTCCGGCAGATCCTCCAGCGGCACGATCAGCAGGAGCCTGAGCCGCTGTTCGGCGACACAGGGCCGATGCCGCCCCGCTCGCGCACGATCTGCTATCGGGCTTGGCGCCGTTCGATCGAACCCGGACGGGTTGCTGAGCGCGTCGGCAAGCCGCGTTCGTCCGTGCTGCGAGTCACGACCGACGAGCGCGCCGCTGTGCTGCGCAGAGCCCTCCCCCTCATAGCCGCCGGGCTTGGCGACGAGGCCCCGAACGAGACCGCGATCGAGCGGCCGGAATCGACCGCTGGCATCGGCCTTGGCGGCCCGGAGCTGCTCGAAGACTGGCTCGCGATGGCACGGGGTCTGACGCCAACGCCAGCCGCCACCGAGCGGGGCATGCTCGCGGCTCAGCGTGAGCTGCGCCGCCGCGCCGCACGGGCCATCTCGGAGCTCGGCGAGCACGGCAACGCCTCCCCGGCGCTTGATCAGATCGAGACCGATCTGCGTTGGGCCTGCCGGATCAAGGCCGAGCTGCTCCGCGCGCAGCTGCCCAATGTGCTGCGAGCGATCGAATCACGCGCGGGCAGCCAGGCAGAGTCGCTCGGTGCCGCCCACCTGCGTCGGACGCTGCGGCTCGCGCTGGACGCGGCGGCCGATGCCGTTGACTCGATCAGCCCGAGCGACCGGGGCCGTCTCGCCGCTCCCGTCTCCCTCGCGGTCGATCGCGCGGCCCGCTCCGGTCCCGGCGTGCCAACATCACGGCCCGTGCCCTCGCCCGGCCGGGCGCGCCGGACGGTCGGTGCCTCGGCGACCATCGAAGACTTCACGACCCGCGTCACGTCATGGCAGGGTCTGATCGATCCTGATCCGAGGCTGCGCAACGCCCTTGATTCCCTACCCAAACGCGAAGCCGCCCTGCTCCGCGCCCGCCTCGGCTTCGCTCCATGTGATGCGGGCCGCCCGCTCACGCTCGCCGAGCTTGCCGACAGCTTCGGTTCGCGCCCGCTGCACGCCGCTCGTTCTGTCCGGGCCGCTGTCCGCAGGGCGATGGAGTCGGCGCGCCGCGGCGGTACCATGCCCGCGTGACCCAAACCAGCGCACATGAATCTGCCGAACAACGACTCAGCCGCATCGCATCCGTCCAGCTGATCGTGGGCATGGAGATCCACGTCGAGCTCTCGACGCGGACGAAGATGTTCACCCGCGCGCCCAGCCCAGCCTCGCTCGGCGTGACAGATGATCACGAACCCAACTCGCTCGTCGACCCGGTCGTGCTCGCGCTGCCGGGCACGCTCCCGGTCATGAATCGGGCCGCGGTCGAGCAATCCATGCTCGTTGGCGTGGCGCTCGGCTGCTCCATCGCCGACACCAGCGTCTGGGATCGCAAGAGCTACTTCTACCCCGATCTGCCCAAGGCCTACCAGATCAGCCAGTACGAGCAGCCGCTCTGCTTCGATGGGGCGGTCGACGTCCCCGCGATGGACGACAACGGCTTTGTTGTCGTCGGCGAGCCCTCGGCCCGGGTCGGCATCATTCGCGCTCACCTTGAAGAAGACGCCGGCAAGCTCTTGCACGAGGCCCCGGGCGGCCGGGCGATCGCCCATTCGATCGTTGATCTGAACCGCGCCGGCACGCCGCTGCTCGAGATCGTCACCGCGCCCGACCTCCGCACCGTCGAGTCGGCGGTGGCCTTCTGCCGGCTGCTGCACACCACGTGCCGGTTCCTCGGCGTCACGGCCGGCGTGCTCGAAAAGGGACACATGCGTTTCGAGCCGAACATCAACTGCGTGCTGACGCTCGACGACGCCCGCGTCGTCCGCACACCGATCGCCGAGATCAAGAACCTCAACTCCTTCCGCGCGGTCGCCGGAGCGATCCGTCACGAGCTCGCCGAGCAGCCCAAGCGCTGGGCGGAGACCGGTGAGGAGCACGGCCCCGCGATGAAGTCGACCCGCGGGTGGGACGACCACCGCGAACGCACCTTCCTCCAGCGTTCGAAGGAGGATGCGCTCGACTACCGCTACTTCCCCGACCCGGACCTGGTCCCAGTCGTCGTCGACGACGCCTGGCGGGACAGCGTCCGGGCTGGCCTGCCGACGCTTCCACCGGTCCTGCTCGGCCGTTACCGCGACGAGCTCGGCCTGGCCGATCGCGATGCGCAGGCGATCGCCTTCGAGCGGGCCTCGGCCGCACTCTTCGACGCAGCGCTGGAGCACGCGGCTTCCGAAGGCCTGCCCCGCACCGAAGCCGCCCGCCTGCTGGCGAACCTGATCGTCCAGACGCTTGGCAGGCTCGCCAACGAGCGGGGCGTCTCGCTCGCATCGTTCACGATCACGCCAACGCGGCTCGCGCAGATCGTGAAGCTGCGGGCAGAGGACGCAGTGAGCGCAAACGCCGCCGAACGCCTGGTCGAGATCCTGCTCGACGGCGACGCCGATCCGCGTGAACTCGCTGAGCGCGAGGGGCTTATGCAGGTTACCGATACCGGCGCGCTCGAAGCATGGGCCGACGAAGCCATCGCCGAGAACCCGGCCATTGCGGAGCAGATCCGCGGCGGAAAGCAGCAGGCCGTGGGCCGGCTCATCGGCGAGGTTATGAAGAGGTCGGGCGGGCAAGCCGACGCCAAGGCCGTCCGCGCCATCCTGCTCAAGCGCCTGGGCCTTAGATGACGCGGCGCGGCCCGCTTAGGCCTGGCTCCGTACGAGCTCAGGCTTAAGGTCCAGCCGCGCCAGCCGGGCGCGAAGGTTGTCCAGCACGTTCATGAAGTTGATGTACCCGTCGTACGGTGAGTCGTACGGGCTGAAGTACTTGTGGACGTCTCCGTCCGCCCAGTACTTGGTGCACATGTAGTAGAAATGGTCGCTGGTTGTCAGCTTGCGCCAGTCCTCGAGCACGTATTCAACCTGCTTGGCCAGCTCGGGCTGGAGCTCGGCGAGCGTGGATGCCTGCTCGACAGCTCGCCGGACTTCGGCCTCGGCCTTGTACGTCTCGTGCAGCGCGTTGGCCTGCATCGCGTTGCCCAGCCACGCCGACAGATCCCTCTCCGTGTCCGCCCAGCTCAGGTAGTGCGGCACGTCGTAGTCACCGACCGGATCGAACTCTTCGAGCGCCATGCTCGGCGTCACGAAGTGGTTCTCGCCGGGCGCGACGTCGAAGATCGCCTTCGGCAGCGCGCGGACGAAGTCGAAGATACCGGTGTCCGACCACTGGTGCTCACCGAACGTCTCGTAGTCCATGAACAGGTTGACCAGGAACCCGTCGCCGTTGACATCGTTGACCCAGCCGGCGAACTTCTCGGCCGTCAGCGGCCACTCCGCCCAGCCGCGGTTGCCGAAGCGGAAGGCCATGTCGTCGCTCAGGCGGTAGTTCTTGAGAAGCAGCCCGAAGGGTTTCTGGCCGCTCGCCGGCGCGGGAAGGCCCGGCGGCGTGTAGACGTAGCTCGGCTTGCGGAACCCGAGGTAGTGGTCCCAGCCCTCGCAGCAGACGCCATTGAACCGGCGCGAGCCGTCCGGGTTCGTCATCGACGCGACGGCGTGGCCGACGTCGTTGGAATAGACCAACTCGGTGTTGCGGAAGACCTTCGGCGTCACGCCGAACAGCTCCTGCATCTTCGCGGCGTGCTTGTCGACCTGGGCCTCGAACTCCCGCCGGCTGTACAGGAAGCTCAGCGAGTGGTAGTAGGTCTCAGCAAGGAACTCGACGCAGCCGGTCTCGGCCAGACGCTTGAAGGAGTCGAGCACGTCCGGGGCATACTCGGCGAACTGGTCGAGCGCAACACCCGACACGCTGAACGAGCACCGGAAGTTCCCGTCGTTCGCCTCGATCAGATCCAGCAGCAGCCGGTTCATCGGGCGGTAGCACTTGTCGGCGACCTTCTGGCAGATCGCCGCGTTATTGTCCGTATCGAAGTAGAACGGGTGGTCGTCGAACACCGAGTACCGCTTGAGGCGGTACGGCTGGTGCACCTGGAAATAGAAGCAGACTGAGGCCATGGCGAAACCCCCGGCCGGCGTGCCCACCACGCAGCGACAGGCAGAGTCTACGGCCCTCCGCCTCCGCCTTCCGAGTCCCGGCCGCTGTATTCACTCAACCTTGCGATCCAGCACGCTCGTCCGGTTCGACACGGATCTCCTCCACCGTCGTCCGAGTCAGCGTGACCCGCCCTTGGGGCGTCGGGCGTGATTCCGTCTCGACCGTCGTCCGCGTGTCGGCCGGCCGGGAGGACACCGGCGTCCGGATCGCGCGCCCGATCTCGCCGACGAACCGCCCGAGATTCCGCATGAGCCCGGCCACCCGACCTTCTCAGTGCCCGCCGGGGTGTCCGGAGTTCGCGCGGGCCTGGTCGATCAGCCCGGGCACCTGCTCGGGGGTCAGGTTCTCGTGGAGCGTCTCGTCGATCAGCGCGACCGGCGCCGTGCCGCAGGAACCCAGGCACTCAAGCTCGATCAGCGTAAAGGAGCCGTCGTCGGTCGTCTCACCGACATCGACGCCCAGCGTCACCTTGCAGGCCTCGCTGATCTCGGGCTGCCCGCAGAACTCGCACGCGATCGAGCGGCAGACCGCGATCACGTGCGCACCCTTCGGCCGCAGCCAGTACTCCTCGTAGAACGTCGCTGTGTCGATGACCTCGGCCGGCGGCAGGTCCAGAAAACGGGCGATCTCCAGCATCGCCCGCTCCGGCACCCAGCCGTAGTGGTGCTGGATCATGTGCAGCGCCGGCAGCAGGGCCGCGTGCGTCGTCTCGAATCTCGGCAGGTAGCGGTCGCGCAGATCGGCCCGCATCGCCTCGGTGAGGTAGTCGCCCTCGTGCGCCGCGTCGCGGCTGGGCGTGGCGGTCGAGCTGTTCTTGGTGATCCAGGCCATGACGCCCTCCCGTGAACGGATGCCATCCTAGCGAGACTGCTGCAAGCAGGCCCTCTCAGCCCCCGCCGTCCTCCGCTTCCGCTTCCTCGGCCATCCGCCGCGCTTCCTCCGGCGACGGACCCACCGGGTGCTCACCCGGGCTCATCGATCGGCCATCGATCTGGTGGTGCAGCACCATCGGGCCGCCCATCCAGTACCGGCACACGCTCCCCGAAGACCGCTCATGGATCGATTCAACCATGGGTGCGCTCGGCACGTCCTCGTCAAACTCGCCCCAGTGCACCACCTGCACCGGCTGGTCTTCCGGATCCGTAAGCAACACCCAGTCGCCCCTGTTGCTCAGGGCCGTGTACTTGCTGTCGTTGCCCGCGTGGAAGACGAAGCAGCCCATGTCCTCGTTCTCGTCCCGCGGCGCCCGCTCGGCCGTGCCGATCACCCCTTTGCCCGCGAACGACTGCCCGTGCCCGTTGAAGATCACGACTACCTCGCCCGGCCCGAGCCGGAAGGGCGGGAACGTGAACGCGAACTCGCCCGTGCCGCCCCGGTTGCGGTCGCTGACGGTGTAACCCGTCAGCGTGATTGTCCGATCGTGCGGGTTGTACAGCTCGACGAACTCGTCGCCCGTCGCGTCGCGCGTGCCGTCCGGCCAGGCGTCGCCGTCGTCGCCCGGGGGCACGGCATAGAGCACCTCCGTGATCATCGGGTGCGGAGCATCGACCACGGGCTTCTCCAAGTCCGTGCTCGGCTGAGCACCAGCCGACGTGATGCCGGCCGCCGCAACCGCCGTGCCCATTGTGATCTTGAGCATGCGCCACCTCCGAAGGGGAGGGTAGCGCTGTTCGCGGCCCGTCAGGCTACTCGTCGTCGATCAGCACCAGCCCGCTCGGGCTGAAGTCGTCCGGTCCGATCCGCAGCCGCGTCGTCCCCCAGCCCAGCCGGCGGGTCTCGGTCACACCGGACCCAAGGCCGATCGCCGAGTCGACCGCGAGGGTCACCCGCTCAGTAATCGGCGCCGAGACAGGCCCAAGCGTCGCAGTCTCCCCCGGCCCGACCGTCGCGCCGGCCAGCCGCCGATCCCCGGCCTGGATCAGTTCACGCGAGACGGTCGCCCGGACGGGCGTGGCCGTGTCGTTGGTCAGGATGACCGTCCGGCCGGGCGCGCAGGCGGTCAGCAGCAGGGCCGTGAGGCCGAGGGCGGCGAGCGGAGCGAGCCGGGGCAGCCGTGCGGGAGTCATGGCGGAGAGTAGGAGCCGTCGGATGGCATCACAGGTCACGGCGCGATGCGCCAGGCGAGGTGCTCGGCATCCCAGCGTTGGATCGATCCGGAGCCGGTGTCGCCGTCGTCGAAGCGTTCGTCGAAGCGTTGGACGAGGTCCTGGTTCAGGTCGCCGACCATCGCGATGTGCGGGTACGGCCCGTGCGCCGGGTTCCAGTCCCACTCATAGCCGAACGGTGGGGCACGGTTGAAATAGGCCTCGTCGTAGTAGCCCTCGAGTTCGGGCGGATAGACGCCGCTGAGCTGGTTCGGCGGGAAGGCGCCGTGGTGGGCGTGATACAGCCGCAGGGCCATCTCGAATTGCCGGAACTCCTTCGCGGCGGCGTTGACTCGGGCGTTTGCGCCCGCGTGCGTGATCCGCGGCACGGCCACTCCAGCAAGGACGCCGAGCACCACGACCACGATCACCAGCTCAAGAAGCGTGAAGCCGGCATTCCGCCCGATGACCTGCGGGGCACGGTCCAACCTGCGCAACATGCTCGCCCGCCCCAGCATCGCCCATCCTCCCCCTGCCTCCGCAGGCACCATCGGGCCGATGAGCATCGATCGTGAGCTGTCAGGCAAGACGGAAGGGGAACGGGGGCGTTCAGAACGCTGGTTCTCGGTCCTGAGGCTGCATTACCGATCCAGCTCAGCCGCCACAACGTTGATCGAGCCGATGACCGCGACCAGGTCCGCGAGCATGTGGCCCTCGATCATCTTCGAGACTACCGCGTAGTTGATGAAGCTCGGCGGCCGGGTCCGGGCGCGGAAGGGCCGAGGCCCGCCGTCGGAGACGACGAAATAGCCCAGCTCGCCGTTGGCCGTCTCGTTGGCGCCGTAAGCCTCGGCGACGGGCGGCTTCCAGCCGCGATTGGACATGATCAGCTCGAAGTGCTGGATGAGCCCCTCGATGGAGCCGTAGACGTCCGGCTTGCTCGGCTTAACCATTTTGCCATCAGCAAAAGTATCCAGCGGCCCGCCTGGGATGTTGTCGATCAGCTGGCGGATGATGTCGCGCGACTGCTTCATCTCCTCGACGCGTACGAGGAAGCGTGCGTACGCGTCGCCGTCGTGCGCGACGGGCACCTTGAACTCGACGGGCTTACCGCCCTGACCGTCCCAGTTGTCCTGGTAGCACAGGTAGGGCTCGTCCTTGCGTAGATCCCGCTTCACGCCCGAGCCCCGGGCCATCGGGCCCGAGAGCGACCAGTTGATGGCTTCATCATGGGTGACGATGCCGATGCCGCGGGTCCGGTCCTGGAAGATCCGGTTGCGCTTGACGAGGTTCTCGATGTCAGCGATCGCCTGGACCAGGTCCTCGTTGATGAACCGTTTGACCATGTTCTTGAAGACCTGCTCGTCGGGCAGGTCCTGCATCGCGCCGCCGACGCGGGTCCAGTCCGGGTGGTACCGCTGGCCGGCGACATAATCGCAGATGTCGTAGATCCGCTCGCGCTGGTTAAACAGGTACAGGAAGCCGCTGAACGCGCCAAGGTCCAGCCCAGCGGCGCCGACGCACAGCAGGTGGTCCTGGATCCGCGCCAGCTCCGCCATGATCGTCCGCAGGACCTTGCATCGCGGCGTCAGATCGATCCCGAAGAGGGTCTCGACGGCGTGGTGCCAGCAGATGTCGTTGGCGATCGGCGAGAGGTAGTTCATCCGGCTGACGATGGTGACGTACTGGTTGTAGTCCAGCACCTCACCCAGCTTCTCGAAGCCGGAGTGCAGGTAGCCGATGTGCGGCGTACAACGGGCGACCCTCTCGCCGTCGAGCTGAAGGACGAGCCGGAGCGTGGTGTGCGTCGCCGGGTGCTGTGGCCCGAAGTTGAGCGTCCAGCGGTCGCCGGTGTCGACCATATCGCCCAGGTAGGGCGTGGTCTCGCTGTCGACATCGAGGCCCTCGTCGGGCCGCAGTGTGTAGGGCATCGCTTGGCTCCAAAGATCTTGCTGCAACCATCATACGGCAGCATGTGCGGCCAGAGCCCTGTCAGCACTCTTCACGAACAAGCTCCGGTACGCAGTGTGGCTCGCCAGGGTGCTCAGCGCCACCAGGACGGTGCCCAGCAGCGGGATGAACTGGAACAGAATCGCAAAGACCAGCAGCACTCTGAGGCCCACACGTATGACCATGGACTTCATTCGTGGGATGTACCGTCTGTACGGCGCGACGACCGTCATCCGGCCGTAGATGACCGCCGGGATCATGCCCACTATGGGTACGAGACCGAACAGCGTCACAAGCACCAGGGTCTTGGGCAGCCTGCTGCGAACCCACCGGTCGTATTCCTCGGCCTCGGTCCCAGAGGCAAACGTTGTCTTGCCGCATGCGTTGCAGACCTGCGAGGCCGTTCGTGACTCCAGCCGTTCGGCGCAGCTGGGGCAACGCCGGAATGAACGCAGCCGCATGGGGTGATCCGGTTCCGCGGCGGCTGCGCCGGCGACGCCCAGCCACGAGATGCCCCGCGCATCGGTGTTGGCGCTGTCGCAAGAAGGGCAGTACAGCGCAGCTCGGTACATCGAAGCGCCGCACGACGAGCATTCGACCTGCCGCTGGACCTCTTTGTTCTCGAGGTGACGGCGCAGGAGCCACAGCGATCCGATCGCCAAGAGTGCCAGCAGAAGCATGAGCACCGGCAGCAGGAACGCCACTACGACGCCGAACGCCGACCAGAAGTCTTCAAGCCAGCTCAGGATGCCCTGGAGCCCGCTGTCGTCGTCTTCATCTGCCTCGAACACGCTACCCAGCACCGACGACCGGATCTGCGCCACGCCGAACACCGAGCCGCCGACGAACGTCGCCGCGACCCAATCCCCGAAACCGGCTTGCTGGGCCGAATCCACGATCGCGTTGACGTCAGTCGAGTTGGCATACGCGACCACCATCGCTGCTGCCACGATCGGTTTAAGGTACGGCTCGATCTCGTTGAGCAGCATCCGAAGATCGGCCTGCTTGGTGCCGGTCATCTCTGCGATCGCAAGGATCGCCAGGCAGAGCAGCACGATGTCGTTCGTCAGAACACCGTTTGGGGCCAACCCGGCCGCGAGCAGTGCCGGGTCGGCGCCGAGGCCGGCTTCTGGCGAGATATTCACAAGCAACGCCAGCAGGAACGCAGGCACGAACGCCCTCGAAGCAAAGCTCGGGACGATTCCAACGGCAGCAGCGGCTTCGAGCAACACGATGGAGCCCCCAGGAAACCGGATATCATAAGGCGAGAACCTGTTTACTGTGCGTTCGCCGAGAACTCAAGCCAGGAACTTGCAGCGTTGAACTGTTCGGCCACACGATTGTGCGTATCTGCCTGATCTCACGCGAATTTGCGCCGTACTTCGGCGCCGGCATCGGCACCTACGCCGCTTCGTGGGCCCGCGCGCTGGCCGCGGAGGGGCACGAGGTCCACATCCTCTCGCGCGACCACCCCGGCCGGGCCGGCTCCCTGATCGAGGACGGCCCACTCCGGTTCCCCGGCGTCCGATTCCACGCCGTCGACCCCACGCTCGGCCCGCCCAAGCTCGACCACAACTACCCCTACGCCCGCAACAGCCTTGCGGTGCTTGCGGCGCTCCGGAGGCTGCATGAGAAGCACCCGTTCGATGTCATCGAGTACCCCGAGTACTGGGCCGAGGGACACGCCGTTAGCCAGGCCCACCGCACGCTCGACGCCTTCGCGCCCGCGGTGCTCGTCTGCCGTCTGCACACCTCCAGCGCCCGGTGCCGCGAGTTGGATGCTGACGAGACGTACCCCCACTACGCCGCGTACCTCGACATCATGGAGCACGAGTCGATCGCATACGCCGATGTGGTGCTCAGCCCATCGACCGACCTGCTGCGCATGACCGGCGAGGCGATCCGTGACCGGCGGTGGGGTCCAGGCCTGCCTGATGCCGCGGTGATGCGCTACCCGTTCGACGGCTTCGGAATCGACGGCAGTGCGCCCGTCGAGACGTCGGCTCCGGACCGGGACACGGACGAGCCCGAAATCCTGTGCCTCGGCCGGCTCGAGCGCCGCAAGGGCCAGGATGTGCTGATCGAGGCGATGGCGGCGCTGGATGCCCGCGGGTGGCGCTGCCGGCTGACCCTCGCGGGCGGAGACACGGGCTCGGGACCGTTCGGCCGATCGATGCGCACCGTGCTCACCGAGCGGCTGCCCGCTGCGTGGCGCGACCGCGTCCGTTTCCTCGGACCTGTGCCGCGGGACGGCGTCGGGGAGCTGATCGCCGACGCGGACGTCTGCGTCTTCCCGGCGCGGTGGGACAACTTCCCCAACGCCCTGCTCGAGGCGATGTGGCAGGGCGCAGCGGTCGTCTCGACAGACGCCGGAGGGCCGGGCGAGATTATCCAGGACGGCCGATCGGGCCTGCTCTGCCCGCCGGAATCCCCCGAGGCGCTCGCGGGTGCGATCGAGTCGGCGCTGGCCGATCCCGGCACGCGACAGCGACTGGGCGCCGGCGCACGCCGTCGGGTCGAGACACTCTGCGACCCCGCGGGTGTTGTCCGCGCGTTCGAGGGCCACATCGAGCGTGTGCGGACAGCGCGCAACCGTCCGATCGGGCAGCTGATCCGTGACCGATCGACCGTGCACGAATCCGATACGGAAGACCAGGTCCCCGAGGTCTCGGTCATCGTGCCGCACTACAACCTGCCGGCCTACCTGCCCGAGACGCTGGCCTCGATCCGCTCGCAGACGTTCAAGAATCTCGAGATCATCATCGTTGACGACGGCTCGACCGTCGCCGAGGCCGAGCCCGTCCTCGAACAGGCCGAGGCGGAGGGCGCGCGGATCATCCGCCGAGGGAACGGCGGGCTGAGCGCCGCGCGGAACACCGGCATCGACGCGGCACGCGGGAGGTACGTCCTGCCCGTCGACGCGGACGACGTCCTGAGCCCGACGTTCATCGAGAAAGCGGTCCGCGTCCTGCGTGCCGAACCGGACCTGGCGTGCGTGACGGCGCTGGTGTCGTACTTCCGAGAAGACCGCCGCGGGGGATTCGCCGCATGGGTCCCCGTCGGCCTGCATCGCGACCTGCTGCCGATCCACAACTGCGCGGGCTGCTGCATGGCCGTCTTCCGGCGCGAGGCGATCGACGCCGTGCACGGCTATTCGACCGAGTTGACCGCCTACGAGGACTGGGACGTGTACTGCTCGCTGGCCGAGCGTGACGAGCGGTCCGCGGTCATCCCCGAGTTCTTGCTCCACTACCGCATCCGCGACGACTCGCTGCTGCGAACCGCGGCCGAGGTCCGCAAGCAGCACCTGCACGCGGCTGTCCTCGCAAGGCACCCCGCGCTGCCGCTCGACCCGACACGCGTCACGCGCACGATGCTCAGCGAGAAGATGGAGGCGGCCAACATCGGCAAGGCCGGCCTGCGCTACCGCGTCGCCGACCGCCTGAACCTTGCGCTGAAACGTTCACCGCTGCACAGCGCGATCAAGGGCCTGGCCGAGCGGACCATCGAGGCCCACCGCGCCCGGCGACGTGACGGCTGAGCGACGCCCGCGCGGCTTATCCACCCAGCGTGCGCTTGACGCGTCTCGCGACACGCTCGATGAACGGCGTACGCCCGGCGCCGACACGCACCGCGAGACCGGTTCGCATCGCAGGCCCGCCCGTGATCGGATCCGGCCCGCGCCACGGATTCCGATGGCGGGCCTCGGCCTGCCGGATCTCCTCTGCGACGATGCCGTCGAGCGTGCGCGGCAGCCCGGAACCCGGTTCCGCGGTCGCGACCGTCGCCAGATGCGCGAGCCGTGCATCGATCGCCGCATCACCGTCGGTCAGCGCATGGATGCGATCGATTGCCGCTCGCTGCATCGCGCTGCGCTGCTCGTCGTGCATCACGAGCGCGATACGCAGCGCCGCCGCGAGACCTTCCGCGTCGCCCGGATCGAACAGCAGGCCGCTCGTGCCGTGTTCGATCATCTCCGCCGCCCCGCCCCGATCTGCCGCGACCACGATCCGGCCGGCGTGCATCGCCTCGATGCATGTGTACGGGAAGTTGTCGTCGGGCGAAGGCACAATCACAACGGCCGCCCCCGCCTGCATCGCCGCGACGCGCTCCGGACCGAGCCGCCCGTGGACCATCACTCGGGCTCGGGCACCCGCCGGCATCACTTCGAGCAAGTTCGCACCGATCGCCGAGCCAGTCCGCTCGTCTCGGCAGTCGTCGCCGACCAGGTGCAGGCGGTGCTCGCCTTCGAGGCCAGACCACGCCCGAAGGAGCGTATCGATGCCCTTGCGGTACTCCAGCCGCCCGACAAAGACGACGTCCTCGCCGGGCCCAGGATCCGCGGCCAACCTTTGTCGCCCGATCGGGTAGCGCAGGACGCTCGATTGCGTGTTCCAATGTGCGCGGATCCAATCGGACATGCCGTGCGAGGGCGTGACGACCGCGTCCGAGGCGTGCGCCTGCGCCGCTTCCATCCGCTGGAGTTCGTGCATCACCGGCCGAGGGTCGATCGTCCTGTTGAGCCGTTCGATCCATGCACTCGGCGAGTGCACGTGTGTCACGATCGGCACGCCGGGCAGGATCCGCTCGTGCCTGCGGCGTTCGAGCAGAAAGTGCAGCGGCGCGCCCGTGTCCGGCCCTTCGACCGCCGCAAACCCGTGCGATCCGTGAAGCTCGGGCAGTCGCTGCGCGACCTGGATCGCGAACACGCTGTGCGGCCCCAGCCGGTGCCAGGCCCGGTCGATGCGTTTGGATCGAAGCGATGGGTGCGGCGCCGACCACGCCTCATCCGCCTGGAGCGGCATGCGCACCACCGTGATCGGCTCGCCCCCGGTCTCGACCATGTCGGTCTTGGCCGCGTCGGCGTGCGCGGTGAGAACCACGACCCGATCCCCGCGCTCGGCCAGCCCCCGCGCGAACGCCTCGGCGTATGTCCCTATCCCGCCCCCAGAAAACGGCGGGTACTCCCGGCTGACCAAGCAGTAGGCCCCATTGAGCCGGCTCACACCGAGCCCTTCCGCCACGACAAGCACAGCCGGCCGGCCTCGGCTTCCGCTTGCGCCGGCTCGAGCAGGTCTACGGCCGTAGCGATGAGCCACGCCCGTCCCGCCGGCGTGAGTTCAACCGGAGGCGATGCCCCCAGAGCAAGCGAACGATCGACCTCAATCGGATCACCCGCTGCCGAAGCAACCACCGCGAGCAGCCACCCCTTGTACATTCCGATGACCGGGTCCCGCATCGCGCTCAGACCGCTCAGCTCGTCGATCGCGGGTCCGGCGGTCTCCTGGTCGTAGGCGATCACCCTCGGCCTCGCGAGCAGCCCCGCGAGCGTTGTGTCACCCGAGCCCGTGCCCACCCGCAGCGTCAGGACGACTCCCCATCGAGCAGCTCTGCGAGCAACCGCGTGCCGAAGCCCGTCGGGCCGGGCATGAACGGCCCCTTGGGCTTGTCGGTCGCGTGCGTGCCGGCGATGTCGATGTGCGCCCACGGCACGCCCGACTCGACAAAGTAGCTCAGGAACGCTGCGCCCTGGATCGGGTGCGCCTCGCGGACGGGTGCGCTGTTGTGGATATCCGCGATGGGTGATCGCATCATCTCGCGGTACTCATCGTGGTGGGGCAGGCGCCACAGCCGCTCATCGGATGCCTCCGATGCCGCCTCCAGCCTCCCGCGCAGCTTGTCATCATCGCACCACAGCCCGGCATAGGTCGAGCCCAGCGCTACGACAACACCCCCGGTCAGCGTCGCGACATCGATCACGTACGCGGGGTCCTCGTGCTCGCACGCCCAGCAGAGTGCATCGGCCATGACAAGCCGCCCCTCCGCATCGGTGTTGGTGACCTCGACCGTCACGCCGTTCATGAATTCCAGGACGTCGTCCGGGCGGTACGCCTCGTCAGAGATCGCGTTCTCGGCGACGGACAGCAGCGCCACAACCCGTCGTTTCGGCTTGATCACGGTGGCTATAGCGTGCATCGCGCCGAAGACAGCGCACCCGCCGTCCTTGTCGCGCTTCATACCCCGCATCGACCCGCCGACCTTGATCGACAGCCCTCCTGAGTCGTACGTCATTGTCTTGCCGACCAGCACCGCGGGCTTCGAGCGCTTGCCCGCTCGCGCCGGTGTGTACTCCAGCCGTACGAGGCAGCCCTCGTGCTCGGAGGCCTGGCCGACCGTCTTGATGCCCACTAGACCATGGTCCTCGAGCTGCTTCCCTTTGTAAATGGTGCAGGTGAGGCCGACTTCGCGCGCCAGCTTCCGCGCTTCGCTAGCGATGTAGTCCGTGTTGGCGATGTTCGGCGGCGTCTGGCTCAGGTCCCGCGCCCGGTTGGCTGACTCGGCCAGCCCCAGGCCGCGCGTGAGCCCCTGCTCGCCCGCCTTGGTCGGTGCGAAGACTGCCAGCGGCTTCGGATCGTTCTTCTTCGTCGCGCTGCCGCGCAGCCGGTCGTAGCTCCAGCCGACCAGCCCGAGCCCCTCGCCAAGCGCCGACATCGCGAGCGCTTCATCGAGGCCCGCCTGCTTGATCGCCGAGCGCAGGTCGATCTCGACCTTCTCGGCCTTGATCGATGCAAGCCGTCGCCCGACCGCCCCGCCCAGACGACGCAGCGCTGCTGGAGTGAGGTCATCTTCCGAGCCAAGCCCGGCGATCAGCACACGCTCGAAGCTCGGCGCCGCCTTGGTCCCACGCTTGCGCCGGCCGGTTTTCTTCGGCGCTTCGGGAAACGCCTCGGCCATCGCGCCCAACTCTCCGGACGACTCGGGCCGCTTCGAGGCTGCGGCAACGGACCCATCCGGGTCACGCGCCAGGTCGTTCTTGGCGAGCGGCTTAGCGGCTCTGGCTCCCCGAAACTGGCCCAGGACGAGCACGGTCGGGCTGCCCCGGCCGCCGACGGTCATGCGTGCAAACATCGATATCCATCCCCCGCAGGTCTCGCGTGCCCGCGCTCTGTTGTGTTGACGACAGGGTAGCCGGGACGGCAGGGTGTCGGTTGTACATCCACAGGCTTGTGTCCTCGGTCACCTTCCAACGATCATGCTGCGCCGCGCTTGGGTTTGTCCGCGGTGAAAGCTACAGTGAATCTGCGATGGCGCGATCCACGGGCACTGGCCAACAGGACGGCAGCGGCAAGCATCGGCGTCGGAGCGCGGACGCTGTGGCTCCGCGAAAACGTTCCGATACGCAGCCGACTCCTCTGCCGGGCACACTCGCCGAGATCAAGCCACCGCAGACCTACGCCCAGGCGCTCGCGCTGCTCGATCACCTGCCCAACCTCGAGGCTATCCGGCAGGACAAGATCGACGCGGCCGATTTCAAGCTGCACCGCATGCGCGCCCTGCTCGAGCGCCTCGGCGACCCGCACGAGGCGTTCACCGCCGTCCATGTTGCCGGCAGCAAGGGCAAGGGCTCGGTCGCGTCGATGCTCGTCGCGGCTCTCGCAGGTTCGGGCTACGCCGTCGGCCTGCACACCAGCCCGCACCTCGTCGATGTGCGCGAGCGCGTCCGGATCAACAACACGATGATCGACCAGGACTCGTTCACGACGATCATCGGCCGGATTCTCCAGGCAGCCGCGGCCGTCCAGCGCGATACCGGCACGCTGACCTACTTCGAAGCGCTCGTTGCGATGGCGTTCTGCTACTTCGCCGAGCAGGCCGTTGATGTCGCGGTCATCGAGGTCGGCCTCGGCGGGAGGCTGGACGCGACCAACGTCATCACCCCTGCGGTCTCGGTCATCTCCGAGATCCAACTCGAGCACACCGAGATCCTCGGCGACACGCTCGCAAAGATCGCCGCCGAGAAGGCCGGCATCTGCAAACCTGGCGTCCCCGTTGTGACGATGCCGCAGGACGAAGAGGCGCTCACCGCGATCGAAGCCGCTGCCGAAGCCGTCGGCGCCCCGCTCGCCGTGCTCGGCCGCGAGCTCGATTTCTCCTCTCGCTTCGAGGCCGACCGCGACCATGGGCCGCACTACCGCATCGGCCTCGCCTCGGACCGCACCGTCTACGAGCACATCGCCGTCCCCCTCCCGGGTGAGCACCAGGCTCGGAACGGGGGCCTGGTCCTCGCCGCCCTCGATGCCCTCGCCGGTCGCGGCTTCGACCTGCCGGAGATCCGCGTCGCCGAGGGCCTCGAACAGACCGACCCGATGGGCCGACTCGAGACGGTCTGGCCCTCGCCGAGGATCGTCGTGGACGGCGCCCATACGCCCGCCTCCATCCGGGCACTTATTGCCACGCTCGGGGCCTGCATCCGCTATGACTCGATGATCGCCGTCTTCGGCTGCGCAGCCGACAAGGACGTGGATGGCATGCTCGAACAGCTCGCCCGCGGCGCGGACAAGGTCGTCTTCACATCCGCCGAGGGATCGGCCCGCAGCGCGGACCCGACCGACCTCGCCAAGCGCTACACCGAGCTGACCGGTACCGTGGCGCTCATCGAACCGAGCGTGAAGGGTGCCATCAATACCGCCGGCCAGGCCGCGACGCGTGACGATCTCGTCTGCGTCACAGGCAGCTTCTATATCGCGGGAGAGGCCAAGCGGCTGTTCGAAGCCAAGCGCCAAGCCGAGCCTGTCTAGCCCGCCGGCATGGGCCTCGCTGCCAGCCGCCCGATCGTGCGCTCGATATCACCGACGAACCCGCCGCGCTCGAAGTACGCGTGCATCGCATCGGAAGCATTCCGCGCCAGCCGACGCCGCTCCCCGGCGTCCGCGAGCAGCGCCCCGCAGACCTCGGCCGCGTCGGCAAAGTCCCAGCGCATCGGCGCGTAGGTCTCCCCCGCGACGTAGATGTCCGGGCTTGTCTCAAGATGGCTCATATCCGGCTTGACCAGCACGCTGCCGAGCGCCACCGCCTCGTAGTCGCGGAAGCAGACCTCACCCCAGCCGAACGGGCTGAGCGTCAGCCTGCTCGCGGCGAGCTCAGCGTAGTACCGGCGGCTCGGCACGCGCCCCAGACCCGTCGAAAGCACCCGCGACGTCACAGGCTCGACCGCCTCGATCAGCTTGCCGCGGCTGAACTGGTACCACTCCGTCTTGCCAACGCGGTTGATCGTCCCCACGCGACGGTTGATCGCGATCGGGCGCAGCCGCTGCGGGATCGATAGCCGCCGCGTCAGCCCAAGCAGCTTCCTGTAGCGGAACGCAACGCCTAGATTCCACCCGCTGACCAGCTTGCGCACGTGCTCCCGCGCCGGCACGCTCCCGAACGACCAGCCGTCGAGATCGAACCCCCACGTACGCTCGACGAAGTCGCTGTACACGAATCCGCTCGGCGGCGGATCGAAGTACGCCTCCTGGTCGCGCAGCGTCTGCCGCTTGATGTACAGGTCGATGTCAGGCAAGAGGCCGAAGTGCGGCGAGCTCGTCGGCGCGTAGTAGTCCAGCAACACCAGTTTCGCACCCGTTGCATCGCGCACACGCCCGAGCGTTGCGCGGAGGGCCTCGGCCTCGTCGCCCCAGTGCGGCAGGATGACGACCGCATCCGGCGTACGCTCACCGGGCTGCGATGCCTCGCGCTCGATCGCCTCGGGAGTTCGGGCCTCGCGTAGGTCGAAGGTGATCCCCAGCCGCTCGCGCAGCTCGTTGGCGTACATGCGGAAGCCCTGGACCTGGTGCCCGTCGGGTGTCGCCGTGCCCTCGCCTCGGCCAAGGATCAGCAGATGCACGGTGCGCGCCCCATCGCGGCGATGCTACGCGGGCGCTCTGGCGGGCGCTAGCGGACCGTCTCGATCACCACCGGCGCCGAGACACGCGGCTGCCACGTGCGCGACGGTGAGCGGAACCAGATCAGGTCCGCCACCCGGCCAGGCGTCGTGACGGGCTCGGCCGAGCGGATGGCCTGCACCGAGACACGCGCGTCCCGCCCCAGCCCTGCGACCAGCAGCCCGAGCCCGCGCTCGGTCGGCTCGACGCGCAGCATGTACGCCCCGTCGAACGAAACGGTCGTCCTCGCGGCCCGCGCCGCCAGGGTCCGCTCGCTCGCGTACACCGGCGGGCCCGATGCCGGCAACGCTCCGGCCAGCGTCAAGCCGGCGTCGCGGTCCATCGCGCCTTCGAGCACCGCAACCCGCGCGACGCTCGGCTGCGTCGTGATCGACTCGACAGCCTCCAACGCCGCGTGCGCATCCGCGGAAACCACACGCAGGATCAGACGCCCCTCCCTCGCCGCGGCCAGCATCGCCGCGGGGTCCTCGATCCGCTCGGCATCGGTAAGCATCGACCGCCCCGCCGTACTCAGTCCGAACGCCAGCCCCTCGGCCGCGGGTGCGTCATCCAGATCCGCGAACGCCAACGCGTCGGAGCGCGCTCTGTCCATCGCCCCTGCTCGCGTGGGGGACGGCTCGGGCTGGGAAGGAGCAACTCCCGCGATCGAACGGTCGCGCAAGACGGCCGTCCGAGACGTATCCGGCCAAGCGTCGATCATCACCCACGCCACGCCCACCAGCAGGCACGCTGCGAGCGTACCGGCGAAGCCGCGCACCGCCAGCCGGCGCCCGGAAGCCGGCACACGGATCGATCGGCCACGGGAGGCACCCGTGCGGACGCGGTTCGGCCGGGGGCCGGTCTTGCCGATGCCAGTCTCTTCGAGCTCGCGGGCAAGGTCGGCAGGGATCTCCCCAGTCACGCCGATCGTGACGGCCTGATCGATCGCCGACCAATCCGGCGCCGCCGTGGTTCGATCGATCGCGAGGGCTCCGGCCAGCGCGCGCCGATCGCGACGCATCGACCAGACGAGATCACCAAGCTCGGCGTCGACTGCGATGGACTCGACAATGCCCGCGGCTTCGCCCGGGGGCAGCGTGTCCTCGACAAAGCCGAGCAGCAGATCCTCGGTCAGCCCGTGGCGGGCGAGCAGTGCCTGGATGTCACGAGATCGGTCGGTCATGTGTCTTGTTCAGGCCGGGTCTCTCGGCTCCTCGGCAGGCTTCTCGGCGTCCTGGTCGTGCTGGTCCCCGCGTGCGGCGCGGAGGTCGTCCATATGCTGCCGCAACGCGGCGCGAGCCCGGAACAGGCGGCTCTTGATCGTGCCCGTCGCGACGCCGAGCACCTCGGCGATCCGGGCGTAGTCCAATCCCTGGGCATCCCGGAGGAGCAGAACGCCCCGCTGATCCGGGTCCAGGCGGTCGAGGGCCCGGAGCACATCCGCCCGGTCCTCAGCCTCTTCGACGCCCTCCTCCGGCTCCGGTTCCCGGCCCTGGACCATCTGGTTCTTTACCGAACGCATCCCGGACCCGCCCGGGCCGCCGATCGCCTGATCGACCGATGCCATCGTCCGCAAACGGTCCCGCCGGATGCGGCTGATGCACGCGTTGTACGTGATCCGGAAGAGCCAGGTGCCCAGCTTGGCACGCTCGTCGAAGGTGTGGAACCGGCCGATCGCCCGGACGATCGCGTCGTGGCAGACCTCGCGGCCCAGGTCCTCGCTGCGGAGGGTTCGGGTCGCCAGCGACCGCATCAGCGGCTCGTAGACCTCGAGCGCCTCGCGCCAGGCGTCCCGGCGTTCGTCGTCGTCCTGCGCATGACGGATGCGCTCAACCACGCGGTGGTCGAAGTCCGGGTCGTGGGCCGGTTCCGGTGCAGTGGTGCCGTCGTCGTCCCCCACGCCGCGTCCGCGCCGAGCCGCCTACAGGTCGCCCGGAGCGTCGAACGTGCTGCTGTCGAACTCGGGATCGACCTGGATCTCGGTGTACGTGATCACCTGCTGGATCCCACCGCTGCTGATGCTCATCTTGAACGGCATGACCAGCCCGCCATCGATCGTGCGGTAGTCCTCGTAGGCGATCTCGCTCGCGACGGCGCCGGTGTCGGGGTCTACCTGCCGCTCCATGTACCGGAGCCCGGTGCGGACACTGTAGAAGCCGACCGATTCGTTGCCCGCGGCCGAGACCAGCCCGACGCGGTAGTGCGGCTCGCCGTTCATCTCCTCGGTGCCGAGCGTCGTGGCGCTGGTGTACTGCTCACGGGGCGCGTACTGCGCATGGAACTTGGCCTGCTCGATCATCTGCTCGGCCTCCGGGCCCCGCAGCATCCGCATCGGCATCCCGGGGTCCTGCCGCCACGCGGCCTCGCCGTTGGTCCCCTGCACCATCGTGCCCATGCCACCGAGCGAGACGTTGATAATCTGGCTGTTGGGCGCCTGCATGCTGATCGTGATCGTGCCGCCCATGCCGATCGCGGGCATCGCGAAGTCGCCGAGCATCCGCATGGCCTGGACCTTCAGGCCCGCCTCGGCGCCGCCCGAGGCCTCGAGGTGCTTGTCAAGGATGTCGAACCCATCGGGCAGGTCAGCCGCGGGCTGCTCGGATTCCGATTCGGCCTCGGTATCGGGCTGAGCCGCAGCGGGCTGGGTCGCTTCCGCCTGCGCGGCCGCGACGCCGCCCTGGAGGCTCATGAGCGCTGCAGCGGGAAGAGCGAGCAGCAGTCGGTCGATCGTCATGGGTCCGTCCTCTCCCCTCATGGGGTCTGGTGAGCGATGGGTCGGTTCGAGCGGTCGAAATCGTTGTACGGCCGCAGTCTAGCGGGGTTGCCCCCGCGTTCTTCGGGAGCTTCTTCGGCAAACGCGCGTGCCGCTATCGTCCCACATGAGCGACCACCCGAGCCCGCCGCCCACCGGCCACGACACCTACACCAGCCCGCTGGCCTCGCGGAACGCGAGCCCCGAGATGCTGCGGATCTGGTCGCCCCGGCACAAGTTCAACACCTGGCGCCGGATCTGGCTCGCGATCGCGGAAGCGCAGTACGAGGTGACGAAGGACTGGGACTCGCCCTTGGTTTCACGCGAACAAGTCGAAGAGCTCCGCGCCGTCGTCGAGCGGGGTATCACCGATGAGGAGCTCGCGCGGGCGTCCGAGATCGAGCGCGACCTGCGCCACGACGTCATGGCCCACGTCCACTGCTTGGGCGAGAGCTGCCAGACCGCGAAGCCGATCATCCACCTGGGGTGTACGAGCCAGGATGTGGTGTGCAACGCGGACAATCTGACATGGGCGGCCGCAACGAATCTCACCCAAAGAAAGCTCGGTGTGGTCGTTATGGCGATCGGTCGGTCGGCGCGAGAGCACGCTGAGCTCCCGGCGCTCGGCTTCACTCACTATCAGGTGGCGCAGCCGACAACGGTCGGCAAGCGATGCGCTATGTGGGGGTGGGACCTACACCTCGCTCACGAGCGTGTTGAAGAGGCTTGGTCGTCATTGCCCTTCGATGCACTGCGAGGCCTGAAGGGTGCGACGGGTACACAGGCATCATTCTTGAACCTGTTTAACGACGCTGCGAAGGTCGACCAGCTCGAGCGTCAGTTCATCTCGAACTTATATTACGGAAATGATGCCGGCGAGCAGTGGGATGCGACGCATCCGTTCACCGGCCAGACCTATCCCCGGATCATTGATGCATTCCTGATCTCTGACCTCGCCTCCATCGCCGCCGTCCTCCACAAGGTCGCTACCGATATCAGGCTCCTCTCGAACAGAAAGGAAATCGACGAACCGTTCGGCAAGAACCAGATCGGTTCCTCGGCCATGCCCTACAAACGCAACCCGATGAAGTGCGAGCGGATCTGCGGCCTCACCCGCTTCGTCATGAACCTCGTCGGCAACGCCTACGACACCGCCGCCACCCAGTGGCTCGAGCGCACGCTCGATGATTCGTCGAACCGCCGGCTGTCCCTGCCCGAGGCGTTTCTCGCCTTAGACGGCGCGCTCGACCTGATGCACCAGGTCGCCAGCGGCCTGGTTGTCAATGAAGCGATGGTCCGCAAGAACCTGATGGCCGAGCTGCCGTTCCTGGCGACGGAGAACATCCTGATGGAGGCCGTCAAGGCCGGCGGCGATCGGCAGGACCTGCACGAGAAGATCCGCGTGCACGCCCAGGCCGCGGGGCATCGCGTCAAGCAGGAAGGCCTGGACAACGACCTGATCGAGCGATTGCGTAATGACCCCGCGTTCGCGGCCGTCAAGGACTCGCTGACCGAGGACGCCCTGCTCGACCCGATGAAGTACGTCGGCCGGAGCGTCGAGCAGACCGAGCGGTTCCTGCAAGAAGTCATCGAGCCGCTGCGCGAGCGGTACGCCGACGAGCTCGAAAACCTCGGCGGCAGCGACCGGGGGGTCTAAGCGCGCTGGCTACGCGGCCAGCCTCTCCTGCATCCGCAGCTCACGGATCTCGGCGTTTGTGCCCGCAACGATGAGCACGTCGCCCGCGGAGAGGCTGCGGTCGGCCCGTGGCCGCATCTCGATCTCGCCCTCGGCCGAGGTCGACGCGACAAACACGATCGAAGGCGTCGTCGCGCCGATCTCGCGCAGGGTCCGCCCGGCGAAGGGCGAGCCGTTATCGACGGCGATCTCACCGAAGGCCAGCGCGCTGTCGATGCCGCCGTCGCCGAACAGCACGCGGGCGGCGTCGGGTCGCAGGAGCGTCTGTGCGATGCCGTCGGCCCCGTGGCTGCTCGGGCTGAGCACGCGTTCGGCGCCCGCGCGGGTCATCTTTCGGATCGAATCCTCGTCCTCGGCGCGCGCGATGATCCGCAGCTCGGGCGCGATCGCGTGCGCCGTCAGACAGATCATCGCGTTGACCGCATCCGACGATGTGATCGCCGCGAGCGAGCAGGCGCGCTCCAGCCCCGCGTTCTCGAGCGTCCCGTCCTCGGTCGCGTCGCCCTCGATCGCGATCATGCCCAACTCGCGTGCCTGCGCGACGAGCTTCTCGTCCGTATCGACGACAACAAACGCGACATCGGCCGCAACGAGCTGGCGCGTCACACGCCGACCCATGCGCCCGAAACCGCAGACGATGTAGTGCCCGCTGAGCGTCTTGATGCGTTGCAGCATGCGTTTCTCCGGCTTGAGCCCGTGCGCGATCGTTCGCTGCACGAGGCTGCTGGCGGCGTATGAGACCGTGCCGATCCCGCCGACCATGACCAGGATCGTGAACTTCTCTCCGAGCGTCGTCAACCCATAGTCGCTGAAGCCCACGGTGGTGATCGTGATGATCGTGAAGAACAGCGCGTGCCAGGGGTCCCAACCCTCGATCCACGCGTAGCCGGCTGTGCCGCTGAGCACGACGATCAGCAGGATCGCCAGCGAACGCGCGATCGCCGGGTCCCACGGAGCCATCAGCCCGCGGTGCAGCCATCGCAGCAGTCCGAGAACACGCGCCATCCTCTGAACATCGGCCCGATCTCGGCCTCGCATGAGCCCGCCTCACCAGCCCGTGCGCAACAACGCCCGGCCGGGGAGGATGCTGTCCCGGCCGGGCGTCAGAGGAGTGTGTGTTTCCCGTGTGTGTCTGGTTGATATCCGCGGGGCGGATCAGGCCAGCGGCTTGAACGCGGGCATGCCGAAGCCCTCAAGCAGGGCCAGCTGCTGTTCACGCGAGCTGGCGTTCATCGCCGCGACTGCGCCGACGTCCGCGCCGATCGCCGTACGCAGCGGACGGGTCCCCGGCTCGGCCTCGATCGCCTCCACGATCGCGTCGACCACGATCGATGGGCCCTTGTAGTGCTCGCTGCCGAAGTAGCCCTCGAGGTTGGCCCCGAACGTCTCGCCGATCGCGGCCAAGTCGCCGTAGCCCTCGGCCCGCTGCGGCTCCTTCGGTTCCATATTCTTGCCGAAGATCTCGGTCTTGAAGGCGCCCGGCTCGATCATGACGCTGTCGACACCGATCGCCGAGCCCTCATACCGCAGCGACTCGCCCAGGGCCTCGAGCGCCCACTTCGTGCTGGCGTAGACGCCCATACCGGGCACGGTGAACCGCCCGACGCCGCTGGTGATGTGCACGAACAGTCCCGACTTCTGCTTCCGCATCGTCGGCATAGCCGCACGCACGAGCGCCATCGGCCCGAACACGTTCGTCTCATACATCCAGCGCATCTGATCGAGCGTGAACGTCTCGGTCAGCCCCGAGCCAAAGATGCCAGCGTTGTTCACGACGGTGTCGAGCCGGCCCTCTTTGCCGACGATCGTTTCGATAGCCTGGTTCACCTGCGCCTCGTCGGTCACATCGATCTCGATGACGTTCAGCTTCAGGTTGTCCGAGGCGGCCAGCGCGGCCAGCTCATCCGCGTGCGCCCTGTTCTTGCCCGCTACGCCGCGCATCGAGGCGTACACAGTGTGCCCGTGGCGCGCCAGCCGCTCCACGGCCTCACGACCGAACCCCGTGCTCGCCCCCGTGACCAGAATGACTTGCTGCGTACTCATGACGGTTCTCCTTCCAAGTTGGTGGTGCCTCGAACGGCAAAATTGATCGAATGTTCAAAAAACGTGCCTGCTCATGCTCGATGGATCGCCCGAAGTGCTCTCTGGTTACCGGTCCTCGTGGTGGCGGAGCAGCCCAGCCAGTGCTCGTGCCGCGGCCGGGACCATGACCGCGTTCGAGCGGCTCCGGCCCGCGATCGCTAGGCCGTGACCAACAGCGGTCAGCAGCGCCGCCAGGTCGCCCGCATCGACATCCGCGTCCAGGTCGCCCGCCGCCTGCGCCTCGCGGATCACCTGCTCAAACGCCTCGGCCAGCCGCACCTGCAGTCCGTCGACCAGCTCGGCGACATCCGGGTCGCGGCGGTCGAACGAGGCCAGCGTGTTCGCCAGCATGCAGCCCTTGCACGCCGAACCACTCTGGAGCGTTTCCCACGCGCCCAGCACCCTGCGCAGTCGTTGGATGGCCGTCCCGCCACCCTCGCACGCTCCGGAAAGGCCGTCCAGGGTGGGCTTGATCGACTGCTCGGCGTAGTGACCCAGGGCCCGCAGATAGAGCCGACGCTTGTCGCCGAACGTATCGTAGAGCGATTGCCGGCCGATCTTCATGGCGTTGACCAGCTCGGTCATGCTTGCGCCCTCGAAGCCCTTCTCCCAGAAAACGGCCTGCGCCGCCTCGAGAGCCTCGGTCTCGTCAAATAGCTTGGGTCGCCCTGCGGGTGCCATGCACTGAGAATAGACCAATCGTTCCAGATTGTTCCAGTGTGTCGCCGAATAATTTTGACTTTTCGTTCAAAATTCGAGACCCAATTCAGCCCTCCATGTCGTCTTTTCCGAGCAGGCATGGATCCGGCCCGTCTGTGCTGCGGAGGGTGCCGAGCCCGCCGCACGGCTCCGCGGCCCCATAGACTGACTGACCGAGCGGCGCGTGCACGCCCCGCCGGCGGTGGGCACGGGCGGGCGTCGTCGCCGAGGGGCAACGACGCGGCACCGGGGGACGAGTTGACACTGGGGTGGCAGATCGCGGACGCTCGCTGAGCGGCGCCGTGGCACCGGCGGGAAGCCGTCGGGCAGAGTTGGAGTACGACACGATGGCAGCACGGACCAGCGTTGGTTATGTCTTTGGCGGCGTGATGGCGCTCGCGTTCCTGCTCGCGGCTGCGTTTTTTATCGTGGCCCTCGTCCTGTACGCCGACAACGGCAAGCTCAAGCAGCAAGTCGACGCGCAGGAAGACAACAACCGCGAATACGTCCGCCAGTCCGATCGCGCCGATCCCGCGATCATCGCCGAGGTCGACAAGGCACGTCAGTCCAACGCAAGCCTGGTCAGCTACCTGATGGACCAGGTGGAGACGACCTACAGCAAGGTCACCGGCAACCCGAACGATCGTGTCGAAACACTCGAAGAGAAGACCGCGGGTATCGAGGGTGCCGCGAGCGGCAACCTGCTGTCGGTCATCCGCTCCCTGAATTCACAGATCGGCTCGCTCGAGGAAGCGCGCGAGGCCGCGAACGACGGCCGCCTCGCCGCGGACACGCGACTCCGCGAGATGACCGATCGAGTCGGTGAGCTCGAGGAACAGCAGCGCCAAACCGTCGCGAGGCTTCAGGGCCAGCTGCGACAGCTTGAGGGCGATGCCGAGAGCTACCGCGATGGGCTGCAGGGCGTCGAGCAGCGCTTCGCGCAGGAGCTCTCGAAGGCCCGCACCGACGCCGAGGACGTCGAGCGCACCCTCCGCCAGCAGATCGGGCAGCTCCAGCAGCGGAACCTCGTGCTCGAGGACCAGGTCTCGCAGCTCCAGGGCGAGGCCCGCGGCTCGATCCTCACGCCCAAGGATGAGGCCAGCCTCGTCGACGGCACCGTCGTCAACACCAACCCGAACGAACAGGAGGTCTTCATCTCCCTCGGGCGGCGTCAGAACGTCATTCTGGGTATGACCTTCGCGGTCTACTCCGACCGCTCGCAGATCCGTCCCGACGCACAGACGGGCGAGTACCCGCGCGGCAAGGCCGCGATCGAGGTGATCAACGTCGGCGAGACCTCCAGCCGCTGCCGCATCCTGACCGAGCGCACCGGCAACCCGATCGTCGCGGGCGATGTCATCGCCAACGCCGTCTACGACCCCGACAAGCAGTACCGCTTCCTCGTCGCGGGCAACTTCGACAGCAACGGCGACCGTCAGCGCACCCCGGCCGAGCGCGAGGAGATCATCGCGCTGATCGAGGACTGGGGCGGCATCGCGGTCGATGCCTTCACGGGCGATGTCGATTTCCTGGTGCTCGGCGCGAGCCCGGTGTTGCCGCCCGAGCCGGGTGTGAACTCGCCCATCGCGATCGTGGAGCAGTTCATCCGCAAGGAGGCCGAGCTGAACCGATACAACGAGCTTCTCGACCAGGCCCGCCGGACGAGCGTGCCGGTGCTCAACGAGAACCGGCTCTACACGCTGATCGGCCGCGTGCAGTCGCGGACGCGTTGAGCCGCACCGCATGGCCGCGCGGAAAGCCAGTGCGCTCGATGCGCCTCTGAGCGCCGCGGTGCGGTCGGCGCTGGGGCTGCTGGGTACGGGGCCGGTCGACACCACCCTCGCGGCGTTCGAGTCGATCGGCGCAAGCTTCGCGGGCTCGTCGCTGAACCGTCGCCGGCGGGACGCGACGATGCGGCGGATCGCGTTCGCCTTCCCCGACTGGGACGGCCCGCGAGTCCAGTCCTGCGCCGAGGGCGTCTGGCGCCACCTGTTCCGGCTCGCGGGTGAAGTACTCGTTTCGGGCCGGTTGATCCGCGACGGCTCGTGGCTCAACCACGTCCGCTTCGAGCCGGTCTTCCGGGGGCTCGACGATGTCCTCGACGGCCGGCCCGCGGTCTGCGTCACGGCGCACCTTGGCAATTTTGAGATCATCGGACCGGTGCTTTCGCTCCTGGGCGTGCCGATGCAGGCTGTCTATCGGCCGCTGGACTTCAAGCCGCTGGACGACATCGTCCAGGGCGCTCGCCGCAGCACGGGTATGCGGCTGATCGATAAGTTCGGCGCGATGCGTCGGCTGCCGTCGATCCTCGATTCGGGCGCGGTGCCGGCGATCGTGGCGGACCAGAACGCGGGCGAACGGGGCGAGTTCGTGCCGTTCTTTGGTCGGTTGGCGAGCTCGTACAAGTCGGTCGCGAGCGTGGCGATGAAGCGCGACGCGGTGCTGGTCGTCGGTGCCGTGGTCCGCGACGAGCCGCCGCGATCGCTCGGGGTCGATGCGCTGCACGACGCCGCAGCCGGGCGTCGGCGCGACTCGCTCAGCTACACATGCAGGATCATCGAAGCGATCCGGCCCGAAGACTGGCGCGACCAGCCCGACCCGGCGTTCTACATCACCGCTCGCTACCGGCTGCTGCTCGAACGGCTGGTCCGCCAGGCGCCGGACCAGTACTTCTGGATGCACCGTGTGTGGAAGAGCCGCCCAGCGTTCGAGCGCGAACGCTCCGCCTTCCCGCCCGAGCTTCGCGACAAGCTCCTGGCGCTGCCCTGGATGACACCGGCGGAGGTCGAACGGATCGAGGCTCAGAGCGAGGCCGACGCTGCGTTCATGGCTGAGACGGGTTCGACACGGCTGACCTGAGACGGGCCGGAATGCGGCTCGGATGTCCGAGAACGGCTGCATGGACTATCCCATGCATGCACACACATCTCTCACAGAACGGCTTCGTAGCATGGAAAGACTGAGCCAGGCGTCTGTTCGTATGCCTGGATCCGAGGCCTGTGGAACCGG
>JBCCZQ010000032.1:0-33090 GCA_039187315.1 Planctomycetota bacterium
CGCTGACGAGATCGAGGCGTTTATGGCAGAGCACCGCTGACGCCTTCAATGCCATGCAGCAACAGGCTGAGGTACCGATGCCCACGATCTTCTGAACCACGCGTATGACTCGGTGCCGATCTGTCCAGCGCGCACCAATCGTTTGCTTCGGATAGACACACTTGTGGTGCAGCAAGCCGCCGTGATCTCTAGCAGTCGTCTGTCGCGCCAGATCCCTATCCGATGTAGGTTCGTGTAGATTCGAAGCTTCTGTGCGATCGATCTGATCCAAAGGGCCCTACAAACGTAAATCCAAATACAAGAAATCACATAAAGGTGTGCTGCTATCGCACATCTGATGTATATGCCGCGTCGGAACATCCATTCGCGTGTGCTTGTGGTAAGATCGCAGCAGTGCATTCGTATGCGTTTTTTCCATTCGAAGATTTTGGATGAGTACCCCATCTACATGTCGGTTCATGCACACGAAGCTGCTGATGCCGCTTGCTGCATTGGCGTGTGTCGGAATCGCCGGCTGCGCAAGCATCGAGGTGCGCCGGGTCAAAGATGACAAAGATGGTGATAAGGTAGATGGCTTTCGATACTACCTTCCGCGGCCGTATGTGAGCGTCAAGAAGCCGTTTCCTGTCGGCGGCAGCGATAGCTTTGTGACCGGGACGATCCAGGGCGATGCCGTTGTCGTTGATGCTGCGTTGTTGCCCGCGTTCATGCAGCACCGTGCCGAAGACGGTCTCGTGTCGATTGCATTCAATGAGATCCAGACTCCGTCATCACCACCCTCGACAGAATCTTCAGGAACCGGCGGCGATGAGCCTGCTGCATCCAGCGACTCGTCTGCGTCGGACAGTGCCGAGGCTACACGCATACTCGCGAACAACGAAGCGCTCGACGGTTCGGCAGTTACACCAAAACTGCTTCAGATCGGCGTAGATACCTTCACGCTCACTCTGAAGTTTGTTCCGAACAAAGCCGGTCTCATGGTGTCCAGCATTGATGCCGGATCGGTTCAGATTGGGCTCCTGAAGGCCGATGGCAACGGGAAGCCTGATACGTCTTCGTTTACGGCTATACCAACAAAAACTGCCACGATGCCGACGGCAGACGACAAGACCGGGACATGGGTCGCGGAAGGCCGGAGAACAGACCTCCCAGGTGCAGGGAACTACGTGATTGCGATCCGCTTGAAATCCAAAAACGGTACTGACGAAGAAACTCTGCTAATCCACAGGAATACGGCCGAGTTCAGCGTCATCGGTGAAGTCAAGCAGAAGGAGCCGAAGTCGCAGGATCGCACGTCCACAAAGTCGATAGCACACCTCACGACAAGCGGCAATCCCGATACGGACCCGCTGAAGCAGGTGAACGACTACTTCGATGTGCTCTATCTCCCGGACTTTGATCAGCAGTACGCCATCAAGGTCCGGGGTCGGTTCGGCATGGCGGACGCGGACATCGGCCTTGAAGACGGCTGGCTCATGGAACGAGCGAACATCTCGGTTGATAACCGCGAGCTCGGCGAATTTGTGTTCAGCAACATCAACAAGTTCACTGATATCGCAGCTGATGCAGCGAAGGCTGCGCTCAATCTGGCTTCTGGCGGCACGACGGGCGCAGCTGAGATATTGAACTCGATGGCGTCACAAGCCGAGACGCCATTTGCAGGGGAAACACCGGAAACCCGCACTCGTGCTGTATTGCTGCGTGTTCGCTATGTTGCCGAGGCGCAGCCTGGACTGTATCCGATTCTCAAACCCAATGAAGCACAGCACACCAAGGCAGCGGGAACGCCGCCGGCGCCCGGAGACGCAAACAGCCAGCATGTGTTCCTGCCGACACGGCCGTACACGTTGGTCGCTTACAACGTTCGGCATCAGATCCTCATCGAGCTGATACAGCCAGCTGGGAACTAAACCATTCCGCAACGCTCCGCCTCTTCTGTTCATGCATGACGCGGCAGACTGATGGGTCCAAGTTGAGCTGGGATCATTGTGCGGCATGGCTTGATGATGCAGCTATCTGGATCCGAGTCGAGAGATCGTATTGACGCCGTATTCAAACATACAACTCCCATACGTGAAAAGCAGGACTTACATAGGATATTCATGTGTCATCAGGCGCACTTCAGGCGGCGGCCTCGAGCGCGAGCCAGCTAGGCCGGAGAGATGCAGCAAACCTAATGCCTCGTCATGCCGGTGTTCGTCAAGCTGATCGCGGTAGGTGCTTTGCAAGAATGTCACGGCGTTATGCGGCCTTGCCGTCAACTCGATCGATTACGCATCACTATCTTCCTGCCGAAGCGAACCGATCTCTCCAGACGGATTGCCCCGAGCAACGTACGGCTCGATGCAACCATCCCGCACAACGGGCAGCGCAGGCAGGGCCTTCTCTCCTTGCGGATGGACGGCGATGTTCAGATACAGCACATCCGCCCCAGGCGCCGCGTAGCGATACGGCGCCCGAACTCGAGCGCGTTCTAACCTATGGATCAGGTCGAGCCGGCAGCTTCAGGCTATCGGTAGGCGAAGATCCGTCCGCACCGCGAGTCCTGGACGAACAGCGTGTGCGGATCGCTGAACGCGACCGAGTTCACCGGCTGCGGCTGTATCCTGCCGAACCGGGCCGACGCCGTTAGAGCAACGGTGATAGCAAGCGTGGGCAGAGGCCGCGATCCGGATAGAGGTTCAACGTGCTTGTTTCTGTTCGGAAGCTGTGGGCTGCACGCTCAATACAGCCCGCTGGAGTGTATACAGGGCTCCGTTTCGGTGAGCGAGCGTAGAAAATCGGTTATGGCCGCGCAAGGTGGTGGATCGGTGTGCGACTGGAGTCCGAGGAGTACACGCATGGCACTGACTGTGACCGATTCGCTCGATGATACTGCTGCGTTGCGGCTGTTTGTAGAGCATGGCGACCCGAGGGCGTTCGAACTTCTGGCTCGTCGTTACGGGGCGATGGTTCTTGCAACGTGCCGGCGGGTGCTTGTCAATGAGAGCGACGCTGAGGACGCGGCGCAGGAGACGTTCTTCAAGCTGACGCAAGACGCGGGCGTGGTGCGATCGAACGTGGCGGCCTGGCTGCATCGGTGTGCGCACGGGACGAGTATCGATGCGGTTCGTCGCGGTGCGGCGCGGCGTCGGGCAGAGCGGTCGGCGGCTCAGCCGGACCGCGTTGAGCCGCCGGCGATGACCTGGCGGGCCATGGAGCACCTGATCGATGCGGCGCTGGAGGACCTGGACGATGCGGACCGCGAACTGATCGTTGCACGGTTTCTTTCGGGTCGGACGCAGCGGTCGTTGGCGTTGGCGGCCGGTGTGAACGAGGGCACACTGAGCCGGCGTGTCGACCGGTCGCTGGATCGGCTGCGCAGGTCGCTCGTTCGGCGCGGGTATGTTGTGGCCGGACCTCTCGGGGCTGCGCTGCTGGCCGGAGCCGCAGGATCTGCCAAGGCGGGTCTTCCCGCGGCGGTCATCGCGGGCATCGGCAAGGCCGGGCTCGGTGGGCTCACCCGATCCGGTTCAGGCGGCTTTGGAGCCGCGTCGTCAGCGGCGATCGTGGTCGCTGGTCTTGTCGCCTCTGTTGCGGTCGGACTTGCCGTCATGGGCGGCGGGTCGTCCGGGCGCAGTGTTCCGAGAATCGCCGCTCCGCCATCAGCGATCTCGCAGAGCGAGCCAGGCCCTGACAGGCTGACCAAAGAGATCGGCCCGTTCGTAATGACATCCGCGACCGAGACCGAGTTCGGCGAACGCGGCATACGCATCGGCCCGCGACGGATCACCATAAACTATGGTCTTACGTCGATGGGAGAGCGCCGGCAGGCAACGCTCCAGATCCTGCGGCGAGAAGCGATCGAGACGGGTGTCCTGCTGACCACGCGCGTCGAGCGGATCTCACCGATCGATGATGAGTGGAGCCGGTACAGCGTCGGTCGGGCGATACCCATCGAGGCGGGTTTCGATACCGCGGGCAGGCTCCTGCTGAAACCCCTTGAGAGCCCGAACGGCGAGACCGTGCAGATCGGTCGGAATGAACCGAGCTGGTACGGCGTGCGGCCTCCGATGGGCTGGGAGGAATACGGGCAGATCCCTGACGACACTGGCGAGTACGGCCTGCTGGGACCGTGGACCGAGGCGGAGCGGATCCAGGTGCGCATGGACGGCCGACAGATCCGCTTCGGTGGAGAGAATTGGACGTTCGCGAACTACCGGATCATCGAGTGGCAACGCATGGAAGGGTACTCGCGCGTGCTCTCGGTCAACGCCGGCGGGCGGGATCCGAGGTTGATTGGAACGCGCTTCCGTCTGCTGATCCGCGCAGAGCCCCAGAGCGAGGGAGGTGGGTACTCGCTCGCGTACTTTCCGCCCGGGCTGGGCGACGACCGCTGGCCAGCATCGTTCGAGTTCGACAAGGACAACCCTGTATACATCGTGCGGATCGGGGGTGGGTCGTGAACGGGCGATCCGGAGTGCATCACGGCTTCACCGTTGTTGAGTTGCTGGTCGTGATCGCGGTAGTAGGCGTGCTGGTTTCGATCCTCGTGCCCGTGCTTGGTCGGGCGCGGGAGGGGGCTCGGCTGACGCTCTGCCTCTCGAACGCACGCCAGATGGCGACGGGCATCGTGGCTGAGACAACGACCAATGGGGGCAAGCTGCCCGAGAACCGGACGCTTGTGAGCGACACGTCGTACGTCACCTGGCGGCACAGGCTCGCGGAGAATGGACTGGTGGGCGGCGGGGGCAAGGACAGCGTGTGGGTCTGCCCGACGCACGCGCGTGGTGCCGGAAACGGTCCGCGTGGTGAGGGCGGGTACACCGAATCGGGCCTGCGGTGCATCGGCGATGTTGCGTCGAGCTACGCGGTCAACGGGCACGTGCTCTGGCGCGGCCGAATCCGCGACGATGAAGCCGTGCGGTCGGATACAACGATCCAGCGGCCCTCGCACACGATCCTGATTGCCGAGACAAACCGAGCGTTTTCGCAGATACGAGCCAGCGATCCGATCGTGGCGAACTACTTTCAGGACGGGAAGGGCGCATATGGGTATTGGCACGACGGAGACGGCGTGTACGCATTCCAAGACGGTCATGCCGAGCGGCTCGCGTTTCTTGAGACAGGCAGCCCCGACTGTCGGTGGCACAACGGCCGTGACTTGACAGCCGATCCGTTTGTACCGCAGCGGCCGGGTGAGATCCGAGCCCACGATCACCCCGACTGGCAGTATCTGGTCCCGGATGTGTACCTGCAATAGACCTGAGACCGGCCGATCCGGGCCGTCGGCGAGCGAACTATCCGCAGACTGCGATTGCGCGAGTGATGGATGCAGCACCGCGCCCTAAAGACGGCGCCCGTACTCGCCGTCTTCGAAGTAGTGGCAGAGTTCGGGCTCGATCCAGAGACGGATCGCGCTGCCCGGGCTGAGCCCAGCGCTGGCCGGGATGCGTGCCCGCAGTTCGTGCCCGCATGCCGAAAAGAGCAGGTCCATCTGATCGCCGAGCGGCTCGGTGAACACGACCGTTGCATCGAGCCGGCACGCATGCGTGCCGGTGTCGCCGATATCGCTCGGGGCAGATTCTCTGATCGATTGGGGACGAAGCCCCAGCAGCACGCGCCCATCGGACTGCTGCTGATCGAGCCGTTGTCTCTGCTCCGCGGTGAGCGGTATCTCGAGTCTTGGGTGGTCATCTGCTGTATCGGAGAGGAACGCCGCAGCACCCGTAGCTGCTTGCCCGAAATGGCCGGGTACGAAATTCATGGAGGGCGTTCCCATAAAGCCCGCCACAAGCCGGTTTGCTGGATGGCTGTAGATCTCGAACGGAGGCGCGATCTGCTGGACACGGCCGTCGGCCATGACGCAGATCTGATCGGCCAGCGTCATGGCTTCCTCTTGATCGTGCGTCACGTAGATCATCGTGGCGCCCAGGCGCCGGTGCAGCTGCTTGAGCTCGGCTCGGGTTGAAGCCCGCAGCTTGGCGTCCAGGTTGCTCAGCGGCTCGTCGAAGAGGAAGCAGCTCGGCTCTCGAACGATGGCCCGTCCGACCGCGACGCGTTGCCGCTGACCACCCGACAGGGCCCTCGGCTTGCGGCGCAGCAGCTCTGTCAGCTCCAGCAGCTCGGCGGCTTGCTGCACCCGCTCACGGATCACCTGCTTGGGCACCCGGCGCATCTTGAGGCCGAGCGAGATGTTGTCATAGACGCTCAGGTGGGGGTAGAGCGCGTAGTTCTGGAACACCATCGCGATGTCGCGTTCCTTCGCCTTCAGCTCTGTGACCGCGCGGTCTCCGATGAGTATCTCGCCCTTGGTCACGGTCTCCAAGCCCGCGATCATCCGCAGCGTTGTCGATTTGCCGCAGCCCGATCCGCCCACGATGACCACAAACTGGCCGTGCTGAGCGTCGAGGTCGAAGCCTCGGACCGCGTGCACGCCGCCCGGATACGTCTTCCAGACCGATTGGAGTGAGACGCTGGCCATGTCGCCCTCAGATCTTGCTTGCCCTGGTCCCGAACGCGGAAGTACCCGTGCCGTACCGCTGGTCGTGACCCAACCGAGTTGAACACAGCCGCGTTCGCATGAGTTGTAGGCCGTCTTGCCCTATCGCACCTTTGTGCATGTCGCGGATACTCGCCGCAAGCGTCATCGCTGCATCAGCGTGAGCTCGACCGCACGATCAGCCGTGTAGATGCGGTGACGGCACGGTATGGGCTCTGCGGCGCCCGTATGCGCTCGATGCACAGCGATATAGCCCGTGCCCCGATCTCATCGAGCGGGACCTGCACTGTTGATAGCTCCGGCATCGTTATGGTCGACAGCCGTGCGCCGTCGAAACCGACGAGCTTTAGTCGTTCCGGCACTGCGATGCCCAGCACAGAAGCAGCCTGGAGAATGCCGAAGGCGATCTCGTCGTTCGCAGCGAACACGGCTACCGGTGCGGATGGCTGTGCCTCGAGGGCCTGCATCGCCCACGCATAGCCCCAAGCGGCACTAAACTCGCCGTGCTCGATCTGATTTGACGCTGGGCTTGCTCCGTGCTCGCTCAGCGTCGCGGCGAACGCGGTCGCACGCTCCACCGCATCAAAGTTCGACGATGGTCCGCCGACGTGGTAACACCGGGAGGCGGGCACCTGCGCGAGCAGGTGCTCGGTCGCCGACCGTGCGCCCGAGGCGTTATCGATCCGGATCCGATCGACGTCATGCGTGTGTTCACCAGAGTCGATCAGCACCACCGAATTACTCAGCCCTACGACCGATTCCAGCAGCGAGGGATCCGGGAAGGAGATGAAAGCGATCAGGCCATCGAGAAAGTTCAGCGGCAGGCTGGAGGCCACATCCTCGGACCCCGCACGCGCGTCCGAACTCACGACAAGGTGGTACCCCGCGTCTCTCGCCGCGGTGTCCGCAGCCCGGAGGAGCTCCGAGTAAAAATCGCCGAAGAAATCTGGTAACACGATCCCGAGCACGCGGCTCGACCGTGTGATCAGCGCTTTTGCGAATCCGTTCGGCCGGTAACCGAGCTGCTGCATCGCCTGGCGAACCCGCTGCGCCGTCGCGGGAGAAACCAGCTCCGGCGAGTTGGCGACGCGGCTGACGGTGGCCGTCGAGACGCCGGCGCGTTTGGCGACATCGGTGATGAGCGGTGTCTTTCGGTGCATGTTTGGAAGCGTATTGTGATGCATCGCTCTACAGTGTAGTGTAATCCTTTACACCGGGGGATTTCTGGGAAACTTCGTGCCTGGTCCGTACCGGCCAGGAGCATGGGAGACTGGTCATGTTGGACCTTGGGGCTCAGAAGCGTTCCGCAAAGATGATCGTTGTTGGCCTGATCACGGCTGGGATCTTCGCCACGACCGCTGTCGACGGCACCGCGCAGCCAGATCCTGCGGTCGAGGCTGATCCGACCACACCCCGGCCTCCGTTCGAGTTTCCCCCTGCTGACGAGGCCCTGCTCGACGAGATCCAGCTCGGCTGCTGGAACTACTTCTTGAACGAGGTCGATCCCATCACGCTCATGGTGCTCGATCGGACCGATACCAACGTCATCAGCGTCGCCGGCGTGGGATTCCAGCTGACAGCGCTGACCATCGCGGACGAGCGTGGCTGGCTTGCGCCGGGACTCGCCGAGATCATGACCTCGAACATACTCCGCTCGCTGCGTGACGAGCCATCCAACCGTGTCCGCGGTCTTTTCTATCACTATCTCGAACCCGGCACCGCGAAGCCCAGCCAGGACGGCTACGAAGAAGTCGTGAGCACGATCGACACGGCGCTGCTCTTCGCGGGTCTGCTTACCGCAAGCGCGCATTTCGGTGGTGAGATCGGAGATATCGCGGATCAGCTCGTCGCCGAGGGGGACTGGGCTTCATTCAAGCTCGGCAATGCCGTGGATCCGACGATTCGTGGCTTCATCTCGCTCGGTTGGGAAGACAAGGGCGATGTGCCGTTTGAGCAGGGCTTGCTGCCCTTTGCATGGGCCGATGCCGGAGACGAGCAGCGATTGACCGCCTTCCTTGCTGCCGCTGCGCCGAACAAAGCTTTTCGTGTTCCGATCCACGAGTATTACAGGCTGCGTCGCACCCTGGGGACGACGGATAACGGCGACACTATCGCGTGGTTCCCGTGGTCGGGCGCGCTCTTCACAGCGTTCTTTTCTCACTGCTGGATCGACTACGCATCACGCGGCGCTGATAACCCGGCAGCGTTCGGTATTGCGAACCGGCCCGGTATCGACTGGTGGGAAAACAGCCGGCGTACTGCCGTGATGCATCGCGATCGTTCCATCGCCAACCCAGCCGGGTTGACAGGCTTTGGTCCGTTCGCGTGGGGTCTGAGCGCATCCGATGGTGAAGGACGCTACATCGTGCCCGGGATGTTCCCGCAGCTGTCCAACGGGCAGTTCGGACAACCCGGCTTTGATCATCTGGTGCTTCAGCCCGCCGACAACTGGGAGGACGGCACACTCGCGCCGTACACCGCAGGTTCGACGATCGTCTTCGAGCCACAGAACGCCGTCTTCGCGCTGCGGTTCTATCGGCAGCTCGCGCAGTCGCTGGCTCCGGCGCTCTGGGATGACCCTGCCGCGGGAGGCTACGGGTTCGCCGATTCGTTCCGGTTCGGTCCCAACGGCACCGTCGAGTGGGTCGCTTCGGATCGTGTCGCGATCGATGCAGGCCCGATGCTGATCATGATCGAGAACGCTCGGAGCCGGTTCGTTTGGAATACGTTTGAGTCACACCCGTACATCCGCGCGGTCCGCCGTCTGAACCCGGTGAATCGGACCGAAGGCCAGCTTCGCCGTGGGACCAATCCCGCCGTGACCACTGAGCAGGAACGCGAGCCCCGCTGAACCTGGCCCTGTTTTCTGTACTTCAAAGAGGCAATAGGTCTTGTATACGTGGTTGAAACACGGTAGCATGTAATCGATTACATTGCCGTCTATCCTGAGCATGCCGCTCGGGCCACCGGCAAGTCCGCCCCGTCATGGGACCCGGGGCACACAGGAGGACAGAGACATGAGTTTGCATCTGCACACGGCGGCAATGATCGCGGCGGTTGCCGCCTCGAACGCCGCGGCACAGTTCAACGGATTTCTCGTCGAAGAACGGGTCTTCAACGATTTCCCAGGTAGCAACCTGGTCGTGACGAACGACTTCCCGAACGAGCTGACCTTCAACGAGAGCAACTTCGGTTCCGGCGGCTTCGCGAACCGACACATGGCCTATCTGTCGTCTGATGGCGGCGCGACCGCTGTCGACTTCGACTACGGCAGCGCACTCGATTTTTCCGTCACTCTGAACCTCGACGCCTCCCCGACCGACGGCCGCGAGGCTGGCATCGTGACTGATCTCTTCGGCTTCGGGTTCTTCGGCGCGTTGCCCAATGGCGAGATCGCTGCGTTCGACTCGTTCCTTCCCTTCTTCACGTTCGGTTCGGGTGTGTACACCAACGGAACCGATGTTGATCTGCGGCTGATCTACACACCTGGCGCAGGTGAGGGGCTGACACCGGTCAGCACGATCGAGTACATCATCGACACCGGCAGCGGCCCGGTCTCGAGCGGCCCGATCAACTTCGACAACCTGGAAGGCGGCATCCCTACCGGCGGCTTCAATGCCCGCATCGGTGTCGGTGCGCAGTTCCAGGGCAGCTCCGGCGGTACGGCCGTCGCGAGCTTCACCAACATTGTTGCTGTTCCGGCACCGGCGACGGCTGCGCTGACCGCTCTCGGCGGGCTGGCGATGCTGCGTCGCCGTCGATAGCAAAGACCAATCACCGGAACGCAGGCTTCTACCCGGTAGGGGAAGCCCCGAGCACACTGCAGGACGCGAGTGGATTCAATGACGATGCACACACCGCCCGGCGGCTTCGATTCTGACGGGTTCGCCTTCCGAATATGCGATCATGCCAAGCCACGGCCGTGGTCCAACGTGATCTGCAACGGCCGCTACGGGCTGGTTGTCAGCCACAACGGCGGTGGGTTCAGCTGGCTGGACAACAGCCAGTTGAACGTTTTGACCCGATGGGAGATGGACCTCGTCGAGGACCGCTCCGGCAAGCATCTTTATCTGCACGACATCGATTCCGGGCAGACATGGACGGCAGCGCCTTCGCCTGGCAAGCCGAGCTACGACAGCTATGCATGCCGCCATGCTCCGGGATCGACAACCTTCAGCACCTCATATGGTGGTATCGAGACCGAGTGGACGCTCACGGTCGCGCCTGAAAACAATGTTGAAGTTTGGACGGTCCGTGTCACCAACGCGTCCGGTCGTGATCGAAAGATCCGCCTGTCTTCGTTCATGGAGTGGTGCTGCGGCGTGGCGCCCGACTCCAAGCGCGAGTTCCACCGGCTCTTCATCGGCACAGAGTACGACAGCGCGAAGGCGCAGGTAACTGTTCGCAAGGTGATGTGGGACGTGCCGGACCGCTCCGAGGCCGACCACTGGAACCGTGGCTGGCCCTATGTCGCGGCGCACGCTTTTCTTTCGGATCCGGTCGAGGCGGGCTTCGCCTCGGGAGATAAGGCCCGATTCATCGGCTCGGGCACACGCGAAGCTCCGGCGGCGCTGGCGGCGGGGGGGGTCGATACCGACTCGTTCGGGCGTTTCAGCGATGCGGCTGCGGCGCTGGGAGGCGATCTCCATCTCGCGCCGGGCGAGACGCGTAAGGCCGCGTTCCTGCTCGGTATCGCGCAGGACGCTTCGGCGCTCGAAGCGGAGATGGCACCCTTCCGCTCGCTGGAGTCCGCGTTCGAGGTTCCCCGGCAGGCCGAGCAGCGATGGCGTGAGCGCCTTGCAACGACGACTGTCGGCTCTGAGCTGGACGATTTTGACTCGATGAACAACGTGTGGCTGCGGTACCAGGCGATCAGCGCCAGGCTGTGGGGCAGGACGGGCTACTACCAGCAGAGCGGGGCGTTCGGCTACAGAGACCAGCTCCAGGACAGCCAGGTCTGGTTGCCGATCGATCCTGCTGAATGCCGCCTGCAGATCCTCCGCCACGCCGAGCAGCAGTTCACCGACGGCAGCGTGTACCACTGGTGGCATCCGCTGACAAACGACGGCAACCACACGTCCTGCTCCGACGATTATCTCTGGCTCCCGTTCCTGGTCACCAACTACATCAAAGAGACGGGTGATCTTGGGGTGCTCGACGTATCGACCCCGTTTGTCGATGGCGGCGAGGCAACCGTCGAAGCGCACTGCGATCGTGCGCTCGAACGAGCCTTTGCGAGGACGAGCGAGCGGGGGCTGCCGCACATCGGCGCTTGCGACTGGAACGACGGGCTCTCCGCGTGCGGACTGGAGGGGCGGGGCGAGTCCGTCTGGCTTGCGATGTTCTTGGTCGGCATCCTCGACGACGTTGCTGCCGTCATGGATCGCCGTGGGCGTGGAGATCGGGCCGAGGAGCTCCGCAGGGCGCGCGATCGGTACAGCCACGCGATCAACAGTTATGCCTGGGACGGCGCCTGGTACCGCCGCGCGACCAAAGACAACGGTGACTGGCTCGGCAGCGCTTCGAACGAAGCTGGGCGGATCTATCTGAACCCACAGACGTGGGCCGTGCTCAACGACATCGGTACCCCCGAGCGTCGGCGTGATGCCTGGAGCGCCGTGCGCGAGCACCTGCTGCGTGACATGGGACCGCTGCTGCTCGCGCCCGCGTATTCGATCCCCGATCGCTCGATCGGCTACATCACGAGGTACACGCCTGGCTCGAGGGAGAACGGCGGTGTCTACATGCACGCGGCAGTCTGGGCGCTTGCGGCTGCGTGCAAGCAGCGCGATCAGGCAACGGCGACGCGGATCTGGGACTCGATCTCCCCGCCGAAGCGCGGCGCTGAGACCGATGTCTACAGGGCCGAGCCTTATGTCACACCGGGCAACATTGACGGGCCCGATTCCGCGACCCCTGGTGCGGCGGGCTGGACGTGGTACACCGGCTCGGCGGCCTGGCTGAACCGTGTCTCGATGGAATGGATCCTGGGGATCCGTCCCGTGTTCGATGGGCTGGTCATTGATCCCTGCCCGCTGCTGGGCATGGGCCGCGTGGAGGCCACAAGGCTCTGGCGAGGCCGGAGCCTGCGCCTTGCGTTCGATGCGGGCAACTACGCGCCTGCGGCCCAGCCGATGCTTCGAGTCAACGGTGAGCCGGTCGCCGCCGGGGTCATCCCAGCCGAGCGGCTGCTCGAGATCACGGGAGAGATCGAGATCACAGTAGAGTGGACTGCCCGCGCATCGTCTCTTGTCGAGGCGGTTACTCGGGGCAAGAACGCGGGAGCGATCGAACCATGAGCACAACGGGCGGTCGACGGGGGTCAGCTGCATTTACGCTCATCGAACTACTCGTCGTGATTGCCATCATCGCGCTGCTGATCGGGATCCTGCTCCCGGCGCTCGCATCGGCGAGGGCGTCGGCAAGGACAGCCATATGCAAGTCGAATCTCAGACAGATCGGCGTGGCATCCCAGATCTATTTCGATGAACAGCGGGATCCGACGTTCTTCGATCTGGAGCCGCGCTCGCCCAACGCCCTCGATCACTGGAACGTGATGATCCTGTTGCGCGATTTGCTCGGCGGTCAGGTCGAATCGGGCATCTTCACCTGCCCGTCTGCGATCGCCGAGAACAGCGTGACCGATCCTGCGAACCGAGCCAGGCTGAACCAAACCGGCAGGTTCTTCAACTTTGATATCGACCGGATCAACCCGTACAGCCTCCCGCCTGATCCGACCTCCGCCGAGCCCGAGGAAGAATTCACCGAGTACTGGTTCAACGATTCGCGTACACGTTGGTACGGAGGCGGTGATCCCCGGACCGAACCGGCGCCTCCGAATTCGAGCGGTCGACAGTTTGGTGTCTCGGGGCAGAAGCTGCGGCGGATCGAGAATTTCAACGAAACGGTGATTGCCGCCGATGCGCTCGACGATGTGCAGACGCTCAATACCGGCGCGGAGCTCCGTCACAGCGGCAGGCAGCACTTCCTGTTCGGCGACCAGCGGATCGAGGCGCTCGAACCCGACGAATACGGAGCAAACAGCCAGGACCCGTATGGTGCCCCTGGGCCGTTCTTCAACTGGGGACATTTCTACCCTGACAAGTACGGCGGCACACCGTAGTGAGCTTCGGTGATGTCTCCATCGCTGTACCATGACCGGGATGGAACCCGAGCAGCTTTCGGCAACAGCGCGCAGCATCGCTTTCACGCGTCGCGCGGCGATCGCCGGTTTAGGTGCTGCCGCGGCGGGCCTGCTGTTGTTCGGACCGCGGCCCCGCGATGACACGCCGCCCGGTCGCGTCGTCGTGGATTATTGGGAGAAGTGGACTGGCTCCGAGGGCGTCGCGATGCGGCGGCTCGTCGACGAGTTCAACGCGACGCAGGACCGGATTTATGTTCGGTACCTGACGATCGGTGCGATCGATCAGAAGGCGATGATCGCGATCGCCGGCGGTGCCCCGCCTGACATCGTTGGGCTCTGGAACTTCAACCTGCCGGCGTTCGCCGAAGCCGGCGCACTCATGCCGCTCGATGATCTCGCGGCGGCATCGGGGATCAGCCGGGCCGATTACGCCTCGGGTGTGTGGCCGATGCTCATGCACCAGCAACAGCTGTGGGGCCTGATCAGCACGTGCGGTTCCTTGGCGCTGTATCTGAATATCGATGCGATCGAGGCCGCTGGTGTCACGGGCGATGCGGTGCGAAGAGGCCCACAGACGATCGACGAGCTCGACCTGCTCCACGAACGCCTGCTCGCGACCGACACACGAGGACGCATCGAACGCGTTGGGTTTATCCATACGGATCCGGGGTGGTGGTCTTGGCTCTGGGGCTACCACTTCGGAGGCATGCTCGTGAATACAACCGGAACCCAAGCGACGGCGTTGTCTCCCCAGAACGTCGCGGCGTACGAATGGGTGCGCTCGTACCCGGCGCGGCACGGCGTCGAGGCGCTGCAACTGTTCCAGTCCGGGCTCGGGTTCTACGGCACCGCGCTGCAGCCATTCCTCACCGGCCAGGTCGCCACAACGATCCAGGGCCCATGGCTGGCGAACCTGATCGAAGCCTTCGCACCGGGCCTGCGGTACCGTGCGGTGCCGATGCCGGTGGAAGCGTCCGTCTACGACCCTGACCGTCCCGTTGGGCTGCTCGATGGCGATGTGCTGGCGATCCCGCGTGGCGCTTCGCAGCCCGAAGCCGCGTTCGAGTTCATGCTGTGGCTGCAAGACCGACAGAGGCTCGAATCGCTTGCTTCGGCGCACGGCAAGAATTCGCCGCTGTACGACGCATCGCGGGGATTCCTCGACAACCACCCGAACCGGTCGATCGATGTGCACGGCCAGCTTGCCAACAGCGAACGCGCGTTCCTGTTCCCACGGGTCCGTGTCTGGCCGCGATACGTCGCCGAGTTCGATGCCGGTTTTCAATCGCTCTGGCAGCTCCGCAAGTCCCCGGAAGCGATGCTCCGAGATATTCAGGCTGTTGCGCAGAGCGCACTCGACGATGCCGCCGAGATGCGGCAGCTCCGAGCGAGGTCAGATGCATCGTGAAGGCTTCCGCTGATACTCAACGGACCCAGCGTTCCGTGGCGACCGTGCTGCGTGAGAATGCCGGATGGCTCTGGGTGATGCCTTGGATCGTCGGCCTGCTCGTATTCTTTGTGACACCGCTGGGGATGAGCTTTTTTTACAGCCTGACCGACTACAACATGTTGGAGGCCCCGCTGAACGTGGGTGCCAAGAACTACGCTGAGATTCTGCGTGACGAGGTATTCTGGAAAGCCGTCCGCAACACACTGATATACGCAGGCATCTCGATACCGTTGACCGCCGCGGTCTCGATGGCGATCGCAGGTCTGCTCGATGTTGATTCTCGGTTGAGCGGGATCGTTCGGCTGTGCGTCTTCACACCCACGGTCGTGCCGCTTGTCGCAGCCGCGATGATCTGGCTCTGGCTATTTAACTCCGATGCTGGTCTGATCAACGCGCTGCTCGGGTTGGTCGGGATCGACGGGCCGAACTGGCTCCAGGCGCAGGGCTGGGCGATGTCGGCCCTGATCGTCATGAACCTCTGGAGTATTGGACAGGCCGTGGTGATCTACCTGGGAGCTCTGCAGAACGTCCCGCAGGCGCTCTACGAGGCTGCGGCTCTTGACGGCATGGGACCCGTGCGACGGTTCGTCCATGTCTCGCTGCCTGGGATGGCCCACGCGGTTGTGTTCAACTCGATCATCCAGACGATTACCGCGTGGCAGGTCTTCGCGACACCCTACATCATGACCGAGGGCGGTCCGGATCGGTCCACGTACTTCTATTCGCATTACCTCTACGACAACGCGTTTCTATTCCAGCGGATGGGCTACGCGAGCGCGCTCGGGTGGGTCCAGATCGTCCTGATCGGTCTGTGCGCGCTGGTGCCCTGGATGATTTCCCGCAGGCTCTGGAGCACACGATGAGCGGTCTCTCTGGCAGGCAGACCGGCGCCGTCCGCCTGATGCTGATGCTCGCTGTGGGCTTTGTGTTTATCTTGCCCCTGCTCTGGATGGTGGCGACCTCCGTCAAGCCCGAAGATCAAGCGATGGGTGCAGGTCTCTCGCTGCTGCCAGACCCACCCTCACAGGTCTTCGGTATGGCGGAGCGCAATTACCGAAGCGTTCTCACAGACACGACAGTCGATTTTCCGCTGTTTTTTCGGAACACGCTGATCATCGTCCTGCTCGGGGTGATCGGTGCCGTGGTGTCGAGCGTGGTCGTAGCCTACGGGCTTGCCCGTGTACCAATGCGTGGCAGGCGTGCGCTGGTGGTTTTGACGGTGGGCACGATGCTCATCCCGTTCCCGGTGATCATGGCGCCGCTGTTCATGCTTTACAGCGAGCTTGGCTGGATCGGGACGACGCTGCCGCTGTATGCGCAGTTCTTCTTCGGCAACGCCTTCAGCATCTTCTTGCTGTATCAGTTCTTCCGCACGCTGCCGAGCGAGCTCGACGAGGCCGCACAGCTCGACGGCTGTTCGACGTTCCAGACGTTCTGGCACATCACGCTGCCGATGTCGAAAACCGCGATCGCGGTCGTGGCACTGCTCCACTTCACCTACATGTGGAACGACTTTCTTTCTCCGCTCGTCTTTCTGGTCAAGCGTGACCAGTGGACTGTGGCGCTCGGGTTACAGCTCTACCAGTCCCGCGCGGGCCAGACGCCCTGGAGCCTCCTGATGGCTGCGAGCGTGATCACGGTCTTGCCTGTTCTTATTGTGTTCGTATTGACCAACCGGATCTTCAGCCGCGGCGTTGCGGAAGGTGCGGTCAAGGGATAGAGGCGATGCGATGGGTAGCAGATGACCGGTATGCAGTTGTATGCGAGGGCTTGACGCAACCCCCGGCATGCGTCATACTGAGATTCAGAGGAAATGTAAACGATTTCAGCAGCGATCGGCGCTCGCCGCGCGTCACGATTTCAAAGGAGCGATCACCATGCTGTTTCGAGGCTTGATCACGGCCATGGCCGCCCTCACGATGGGCTCGGCCGCTGCCCAGTGTCTGGATAACCGCGTTGACAACCCCTCGTTCGAAGAGATCGATCCCGCCGACTCATCTCTGCCGCGCGGGTGGGGAATATTCAACACAGCACTGCTGCGCACGGCGACGGATGGCATCACGCCGTTCTTTGCCAGGACCGGCAACAACTCGATCGAGTTCCCATCGGGCGCTGACTTTTCTGGCGTCACGACCGATGTGCTGAATCAGAGCACGTTGGAATTCAACAACCCGGAATATGAGTACCTCGGCGGCGATGTGACGGTCTCGGGCTGGTACCTCATCCCAGCCGATCAGCCGCTGGACGGCGCTGACTCGGGCATCAAGCTCGAGTTCCGCCGCGCAAACTCTTCGATCTACACGTCGTTCGAAGACCTGAGCATCAGCGGCGATACGGGCGGGCAGTGGGTCGAGTACTCCTTCACGGTGACCGACAGCGACATCTTGGCCGTGGGCGATTTCCCGCCCGATCCCGTGGCCGTGACCGTCCTGCCGCTGCGGTTCGGGAGTGTTTCGTCAACTGGCACCATCTTTTGGGATGACCTCTGCCTCGTGCAGGCCACGCCCGCCCCGGACTGCCCGTGCGATGTGAACGGCGACGGGAACTGCAGCGACAGCGATTTCTTCGCCTGGGTCACCGCCTTCGTGGCCAGCCCGCGCACACCGGAGCAGGAAGCGGCCTGTGATGTGAACGGCGACGGGAACTGCAACGACAGTGACTTCTTCGCCTGGGTCACCGAGTTCTCCGGGCCCGGCTGCGACTAAGCAAGCATCGTGTCTCGCTCTGACGCCCGGACGGGTTTACGCCCGTTCGGGCTGTTTTTCGCGGCGATGCGCGGGTCCGTTTGGCCGCTCGCCTGATCCCTGGGGGCGGTCATATGCGTTCAGTCTCTATCGGTATCGTGCTTCTGGCAGTGTTCATTTCGTCGCGGCCGATCAGCCCGGCCGCGGCGCAGACCGATGCCCAGCGCGATTTCACCGAGCTGATCGATCCCGACAGGCCAACGTCGGGATGGACCGCCATCGCCGCGGACGGTGTCACCATCAGTGTCCGCGAGGATGCCGATGTTCCCGGTGCTCTCCGGATCGACTACGACTTCAGCGCCGGCTCAGGCTTCGGTATCGTCCGGAAGCCGGTCACGATCCCGCTCGGGGAGAACTACCGCTTCGCGTATCGCGTGCGGGGGCATGGTCCGGCGAACGACCTCGAGTTCAAGCTGATCGATCCATCCGACGAGAACGTCTGGTGGGTCAACCGCCGGGCCTTTCGCGTGCCGAGCGACTGGACGCAGATGCTGGATCGACGCCGGCATTTTGAGTTTGCATGGGGACCGTCCGGCGGAGCGCCGCTCGATGCCTTGGGCTTCATCGAGTTCGCGATCGCCGCAAGCGAAGGCGGAACCGGGACGGTGTACATCGACAGACTGGACTACCGATCGCTTCCACCGGAGACACCGTACACCGGCGTGCCGATGCTGCGCGACCCGGCCATGGATGCACCTGCGCGGCCAGCGCCCGATGGTGAAGCCGGGTGGCGTTTCGAAGCCGGTGCATCCTCGCTCGTGATCGATTTCGGCCGAGGCAGACCCGTGACAGGGCTGGAGCTCGAGTGGACAGCTACGGGAGGTGTGGATCTCCGGGTTGGTGCGCAGACAGAAACGGGGTTCGTCGATGGCATCGGCGGGATCAATGCATCCGATGGCGGCATGGATACGGTCTTGCTTCCCGAAACCGAAGCAACCGCGCTCCGGCTCGATGTGCGATCGGACACGACAGCCACGCTCGAACGGTTCCGCGTGCTGACGCCGGAGGAGGGCACATCGGTCAACGACCTGCTCGTCAGGATCGCACACCAACGCGGGGAGGGGTTGCTGCCGCGGCCGTTCTCCCAACAGCAGACGCTCTGGACGGTTGTTGGCACTCCGGGCCATCGCGCGGAGTCGCTCATCAGCGAGCTCGGCTCCGTCGAGATCGATAAGGGCGGGTTCAGTATCGAACCCGTCCTCTTCGTTGGCGACCGGTTGCTGACTTGGGCCGACGGCACGCACGAGCAGAGTCTCCTTGAAGGGTCGCTCCCGCTGCCGACGGTGCGACGGACGCACCCCGGCATCACGCTCGAGGTCGCGCCCGTGGTCGAGGGTGACGACACAGAGGCGGTCCTCGCTGTTCGCTACAGGCTCAAGAACACCGGCGAGTCGCGGTGGGGCGGGCGCCTCGGGCTCGCAGTCCTGCCGGTTCAAGTGCTCCCGCCGTGGCAGTGGCTGAACCTCGTCGGCGGTCATTCACCGGTGACGCGCATCGAGCTTGCGTCTTCGGGTGCCGTTATCAACGGTGATCGTGAGATCTCGCTGATAACGCCCGCGGATTCGGTCGCGGCATGGGACCTGCAATCCTCTTTGATACCTATTGCGTTCGATCGGGGCAGCGCGTCGTGCGAATCGATCGGTGGGACGGCGTCGGGTTTGCTTGTGTTTCGCGTCGATCTCGCGCCGGGGGAGCAACGCGATGTTGTGCTCGCTGCCGATCTGCCTGGTTCGGCGGGCTCTCTGCCCGATATCAGCAACCTCGACTACGGGTCCATGCGTCGGCGCGTTGCGTCCGAGTGGCGGGAAGAGCTCGCCGGGATCCGGATCCGTCTCCCGGGCCGTGATGCCGCCATCGCCGACGCGATCCGCAGCACCGCAGCCTACGTGCTGATCAACCGTGATGGGCCCGCGATCCAGCCCGGATCGCGCACGTACGAGCGTGCATGGATCCGTGACGGATCGATCACGGGCGCGGCGATGCTTACGCTGGGTTTCAACGAGTCGATGCGCCGGTACATCGAGTGGTACGCACCCTACCAGTACGAGTCTGGCAAGGTGCCGTGCGTTGTTGACCACCGAGGTCCGGACCCAGTCGACGAGCATGATTCGACCGGGCAGCTGATCTTTGCGATTGCGCGCTACATCGAAACGAGCGGCAACACCGGCTTTGCATCTTCGCACTTCGAGACCGTCGCTCGCGGCGTCGTATATCTCGAAGATCTCATAGCGCAGCGTTCAACGCCGGAGTACGCGGGCACGGCGTACGAGGGCCTCGTACCCGAATCGATCAGCCACGAGGGATACAGCGCGAAGCCGATGCACTCGTACTGGGACAATTTCTTTGTGCTCCAGGGGCTCCGAGACGCCGCGTGGCTCGCATCGCTCGCAGGGAAGCCCGACGAGGCGGCGCGCTGGACCGAGACCGGTTCGACGTTTGCCGAGAGCTTGCACGATTCGATCATCGCCGCTGCCCGGGAGCAGGGGGTCCCGTACATCCCCGGTTGCGTTGAACTCGGCGACTTCGACCCGACCTCGACCGCCGTTGCGCTCGCGCCGCTCTCGGTCTCTGACGCCCTGCCCGCGGATCTGCTGGAAGCCACGCTCGAGCGGTACTGGGAGTGGTTCGAGGCCAGACGCCTCGGTTCGCGGGAGTACCGAGACTACACGCCGTACGAGATGCGGGTCATCGGCGCGATGGGCGTGTTCGGCAAGCGCGATCGCGTTGCGACCATGCTCGACTGGTTCATGGAGGAACGCCAGCCCGTTGGGTGGAACCAGTGGACCGAGATCGTGTACCAAGACCCCAATTACCCGGGCTTCATCGGTGATGTGCCGCATACCTGGTGTGGCTCGAACCTGATTAATTCGCTCTCGGCCCTCGTTGTCAGCAGCGGTGAGGGGGAGATTCGATTGGCGCGGGGCGTGCCCGAGCGATGGTTCCGAGCAGAGGAGGGCTTCGCGATCGAGGGACTCGCGACGCCGTACGGACGTCTTGACATGACCTACCAGAAGTCAGGCAGCACGGGTTCGTTCACCATCGACTTCGTTCCCAGCGCTCGATGGTCCGGTGCTCCAGTTGTGCTGCACCTCCCGTCGTCTGTATTCGGTGATGAATCAGTCGTGCTCAACGGGCTTGCTGTCCCAGGCAGGATCCACACGGATCCGTCGCATAGCGTCTTCCGATTCTTAGGACCCGAGGCACCAGCCGACCGCTGACCCGCGTGCCCCGCTTCTGCACGACACTTCGGTGCGCGGCGGTTCCGTTCCACCTCCGTCGCTCGATTCATGCGAACGCACCCCTTCGAGAGGAATCCAGCGTGCCATTTCCGGATGACTTCGTGTGGGGCTGTGCAACCTCGTCGTACCAGATTGAGGGGGCGCACAACACGCACGGCAGAGGGCCTTCGATCTGGGACGCGTTCTGCCGGCAGCCCGGATGTGTTCGTGGCGGTGACACGGGGGATGTCGCGGCCGATCACGTCAACCGCTTTCAGGAAGACGTCGGGCTCATGCGCTCGATGGGCCTGCAGGCGTATCGCTTCTCGATAGCTTGGCCGCGCGTCATGCCGGAGGGGACTGGGACCGTCAGTGAGGTCGGCATCGGTTTCTACGATCGGCTTGTCGATGAGCTTCTCGCGGCGGGTATCACCCCTTGGGCCACGCTCTTCCATTGGGATCTGCCGCTGTCCATCCATCACAGAGGCGGCTGGCTCAACCCCCATATCCCGGAGTGGTTCGAGGCGTACACGCATGCCGTAGTCGATCGTCTTTCGGACCGCGTTGCCCACTGGCTTACGCTCAACGAGCCTCAGGTTTTTATTGGTATGGGCTACGGCCGCGGTGAACACGCGCCGGGTCTCAGGCTGCCGCTTGCTGATCAGATCCGGATGGGCCACCATGTGCTGCTTGCGCATGGGCGCTCGGCGCGCGTCATCCGTGAGCGTGCGAGGTCAGAGCCCAAGATCGGCTGGGCACCTGTCTGCAGGGTGTCCATTCCGCGAGACCGATCGAAGGATAGCGAAGCCGCCCTCGCGCACATGGCCGAATCCGTAGCCGATCCGATCTGGTCCAATTCGTGGTGGAGCGACCCTGTCTACTTTGGAAGCTATCCGGCCGATGGCCTGAAGGCATACGCGACGTACCTCCCGAAGGGCTGGGATACAGATCTTGAGCTGATCCGCCAGCCCCTCGACTTCTGTGCCGCGAACATCTATTTGGGTGACACGGTCGAGTCTGCCGAACCGCCTGGGTGGCGCGTGGTGCCACACCCGCCGGGCGCACCTCGATCGAGCTTCGGCTGGGCGATCTCGCCGGAAGTGCTCTACTGGGGGCCGAAGTTCCTGTGGGAGCGGTACGGTAAGCCGGTCGTGATCACCGAGAACGGCATCGCCAACCCGGACTGGGTCAACCTTGAAGGGCGAGTAGAGGATCCTCAGCGGATCAATTATGTGACGAATCACCTGCTCGCGTTCAGGCGCGCGCACGAGGACGGCGCGGCTATCGGCGGCTATTTCCTCTGGTCGCTGATGGACAACTTCGAGTGGGCCGAAGGCTACCACCAGCGGTTCGGGGTCATCCACATCGATTTCGAGACACTGCGACGCACGCCGAAGGAATCCAGCCGCTTCTACACGAAGATCATCCAGACCAATGGAGCGGCGCTGCCTGCGGTCCAATAGAAAGCGCCGCCCGGAGGCGGCGCGAGAGACAGGCCGATGAAGAATGATCAGCCACGGATGTCCGAGACCCCGGCATCCATGGGCATCGCGTTAGAACTGCGCCGATTCGGTCGATCCGGCGAGGGCAAGCGTCGAACTCGTCCCGCCGCTGATCGTCTGGCTGACCGCATCGAAAAAGCCGGTGCCGACTTCACGCTGGTGCTTCACGGCCGTGTACCCGTTCTCGGCTGAGTCGAACTCCGCGTCCTGCAGCTTGGAGTACGCGGCCATGCCGCGGTCCTTGTACCCGCGTGCGAGCTCGAACATCGAATGGTTGAGGGCATGGAAGCCCGCGAGCGTGACGAACTGGAACTTGTAGCCCATCGCACCCAGCTCGCGCTGGAAGACCTCGATCGTCTCTGCGTCGAGGTTTTTCCGCCAGTTGAACGACGGCGAGCAGTTGTACGCGAGCATCTTGCCCGGGAACTGCGCGTGGACCGCTTCGGCGAAGCGGCGGGCCTGATCCAGGTCCGGAGTCGATGTCTCGCACCAGATCATGTCGGCGTACGGGGCGTATGCCAGTGCGCGGGAGATGGCGCACTCGATACCGCCGTTGATCCGGAAGAACCCCTCGACTGTCCGCTCCTTGCTGGCGATGAACGGGTGGTCGTACTCATCGATATCGCTGGTCAGCAGCTGGGCACTGTCCGCGTCGGTTCGCGCGATCAGCACCGTCGGCACACCCTGGACATCCGCCGCCAATCGGGCGGCGATGAGGGTCTGCACGAACTGCGATGTGGGGATCAGCACCTTGCCCCCGAGATGGCCGCACTTCTTCGCGCTCGAGAGCTGATCCTCGAAGTGCACGCCCGATGCACCGGCCTCGATCATCGACTTCATGAGCTCGTACGCATTGAGAGTCCCGCCGAATCCAGCCTCGGCGTCCGCGACGATCGGCGCGAACCAGTCGCGGCAGACCTCGCCCTCGGCGCTCTCGACCTGGTCGGCACGCTGAAGCGCCCGGTTGATCTTCTCGACCACCTTCGGCACGCTGTTGGCCGGGTACAGGCTCTGGTCCGGGTACATATCACCTGAAAGGTTCGCGTCGGCTGCGACCTGCCAGCCGGACAGATAGATGGACTTCAGGCCCGCCCGGACCTGCTGCACGGCCTGGTTGCCGGTCAGGGCGCCGAGGGCGTTGACAAACGGCTCAGTGGTAATGAGTTCCCAGAGCTTCTCCGCGCCGCGTCGTGCGAGTGTGTGCTCGATGCGTACGGAACCACGGAGCCGCTGCACATCCGCGGCCGTATACCCGCGCTCGATACCCGCAAACCGATCAGCGGGCAGCGTCTCAGGAAAGAGGTCTTCGATCTCACGGATGGTGGTTGCTGTCCTTGCGTTCTGGATCATGATCTGGTTCCTTTCAGTACTCGCGGATACGGGTCGTTCTGGTGTTCTGGACAAGCGACATATCAGCCGTTGAGCAGCTCGTACGCAGGAAGCGTGAGGAACTCGACGAACTCGGGATCGGTGCAGAGGCGCTGGAAGAGCGCGCCGGCCTCATCAAGCCTCGGCGCGTCTGCGCCGAGTTCCGCGCGGACCGCCCTCGTCTCGTCGCGGATGAGCTGTTCGACACGCTCGGCAGTGACAGGTGCGCCTTCGATCGTGATCGAGCCGGCACGGACCCACTGCCAGAGCTGCGATCGGCAGATCTCAGCCGTTGCGGCATCTTCCATCAAGTTGTACAGCGGGACGCAGCCTCGGCCGTTGATCCATTGGTGGACATACCGCAGCCCAACCCGGACATTCGCTGCGACGCCCTCATCGGTGATCGAGCCCGTGGCCTTTGCGATCAAGTCAGCGGCGACGATCGGATCGGTCATGACCGGTCGATCGATCTGATTGCTGCCGGTCAGCACGCTGTCAAACTCGGCCCGGGCGACAGGCAGCAGGCCGGGGTGCGCTACCCAGGTGCCGTCGTGCCCGTCTCCAGCCTCTCGGGCCTTGTCGGCCTTGACGGAGGCAAACGCACGCTCGTTTGCTTCGGGATCGTTCTTGACCGGGATGAACGCGGACATGCCGCCCATCGCATGCGCGCCCCGCCTGTGGCACGTCCGTACCAGCAGACGCGTGTACGCGCGCATGAACGGCTGCGTCATCCCGACCTCTGCACGGTCGGGAAGCACACGGCCCGTGTGCTCTCGGAATACCTTGATCACACTGAAGATGTAGTCCCAGCGCCCACAATTCAGGCCTGCGGAGTGCTGACGAAGCTCGAACAGGATCTCGTCCATTTCGAACGCCGCAGGGAGCGTCTCGATCAGGACCGTCGCCTTGATGGTGCCCAGAGGGATGCCGAGGAATTCCTGCGCGAAGACAAAGACATCATTCCAGATGCGAGCTTCGAGGTGGCTCTCAAGCTTTGGAAGGTAGAAGCACGGCACTACACCGCGTGCAATCTGTTCTGCTGCATTGTGGAAGAAGAACAAGCCAAAGTCGACCAGCGCACCGGGCACCGGCTCGCCGTTGAGCCGAACGTGCTTCTCGGGGAGGTGGAGCCCGCGCGGTCGTACGAACAGCACCGCCGGCTTCTCATCGAGTTCGTACCGCTTGCCCGCTGCGTTGACGAACGAGATGGAATTGCGGACCGCATCGAAGAGGTTGACCTGACCTTCGGTGACGTTGGCCCACGTCGGGCTCGTCGAGTCTTCGAGGTCGGCCATGAAGACCTTCGCGCCGGAGTTCAACGCATTGATCATCATCTTCCGGTCCGTGGGGCCGGTGATCTCGACGCGGCGGTCCCGCAGGAAAGCCGGCACCGGCTCGACACGCCAATCGTCGTCACGGACGTCGGCAGTCTCACTCAGGAACTCGGGTGTCTCACCGGCATCGAACCGTGCCTGCCGGTCTTGCCGACGCCTGAGTGCCTCGGCGATCCGCGGGCCAAACCGCACCGCGAGCGATTCCACGAACGCCAGCGCAGCCGGGGTCAGCAACGTGTTGGCCGCTTCTGAAGGCGCGGGGTCACACGTCAAGGCCGCTGACGGAATGCTGGGGGAGTCGCTCGTATGAACCACCATTGTGAATCTCCTTGTGTCAAGAGTTCACAATCATCGATTTTTGTCGTACACGCAATAAGTGAGGGTTGTGATCCGATGATTCAATCTGTAAACTATGTACAAGATGTATGTGTTAATTTGTCAATGCTGGTGCTCTGCCGGCGGTCTTGGAGGTCTCCATGCCACGTCAGCCCCGTCTCGGCGGCCGCGTACGCGGCCTGCGGCTCAAGCACGCGTTGACACAACGGGCCTTGGCTGAACGGCTCGGGGTCTCGCCGAGCTATCTGAATCTCATCGAGCACAACCGCCGACCCCTGCCCGCGCCCATGCTGCTGGACCTCGTCGAGACGTTCGGCGTCGACCTCGCTGAGTTCTCGACCGATGACACCGCGCGCACGGCCGACGCCCTGCTCGAGGTGGCCGCCGACCCCATGCTCAAGGACCTCGCGCTCGGTGAGGCAGAACTCCGGGACCTGGCCAGCAACGCGCCAGATATCGCGCAGGCGGTTGTTCGGCTGTACGCGCGGGTCCGCGACGCCACCGGCACCGCAGAGTCGCTGGCCGAGATGCTCCACGACGGCGATGAGGCATCCCCGACCACCATCTCGGCGATGCCAAGCGATGAGGTCAGTGACCTGATCCAGGAGAGCGGCAACTACTTCCATCCGCTCGAGCAGGCCGCGGAAGCCTTACGGAGCGAGCTCGAAGTCGATGCGGATGATCTCGCCTCGGCGCTCACAGCGCGGCTGCTTGATGTTCACGGTGTGGAGGTCTACATCGCGCACGCGGGTGATATGCCCTCGGCGCTGCGTCGGTACGATCCGAAGGCGAAACGGTTGATGCTGTCTGAAGCGCTTGAGCGTCCGACGCGCAGCTTCCAGCTCGCGCACCAGCTCTGTCTTTTCGAGCACCGCGCGGTGCTCGATAGCCTTATCGAGGGCCGGCGACTGACAACCTCGGATGCACAGCGGCTCGCCGTTGTTGCGCTCGCGAACTATTTCGCGGGCGCGGTCATGATGCCGTACGAATCTTTCCTCGCCGCCGCGGAGAACGAGCGGTACGACATCGAGCGGCTCTGCCATCGCTTTCGAGCCAGGTACGAGCAGGTCTGCCACAGGCTGACAAGTCTTCGCCGTCCGGGATCCGAGGGGGTTCCGCTGCACCTTGTGCGAGTCGATATCGCTGGCAATATCTCCAAGCAGTTCAGCGCCACCGGCATGAAGTTCGCAAGGTTCAGCGCGACCTGCGGCCGCTGGGCGGTTCATTCCGCGTTCCTGACGCCGGGAGAGATCCGATGTCAGATCGAGGAGATGCCCGACGGGGAGCGCTACTTCTGTGTCGCCCGGACGCTCCGGCGCGAACGCGTCGGGTACCAGCACGCCGGGCCCCGTCTTGCGATCTCCGTTGGCTGCAGGCTCGCCGACGCGTCGCGGCTCGTGTACAGCGATCACGTCCAGACAGGAGCCGATTCGAGGGTGACGATGATCGGCACGGCTTGTCGGGTCTGCAACAGGTCGGACTGCGATCAGCGCGCCTCGCCCGCGATCCATCAGCCGCTCCGCATCGACGAGAACGTCAGGGGCCTGTCCTTTTTCGCCCCGCCGGCGGATCGCTAGCCTGCTAGCGGGTGTTTCGCAAAGGTAGACCTGTCGTTCGTACTTACACGGATAGAGTCTGTCATGGCACACGACATGGTTGCTGGAACACGTTGGCTCTGCGTATCAATCGGCTTGTGTATAGGGGTGTTGCCAGGTGGTTGCTCTCCGCTGGCGCGGGCATCGGGCGGACACTCGCCGGCCTCTATCGAGATCGCGTTTGAACTCCCACCCGGCGCGTTCTTCGAGAGCATCGCGGTCACCGACGAGGGCTCCATCTTTTTTAACGAACGTTCCGAGCATGTGGTGTACCGGCTCGTACCCGGCAATCAGGTCGAAGTCTGGGCGCACCCGCCGAAGGGGATCGCTCTTGCCGGTCTTGCAGTCGATGCTCGTGGAGTGCTCTATGCGTCGGGTGTCGACGCCAACGGCGATCAGTCCGTACTCCGTGTGAAGCAGAACACCGTTGAAGTGATCGCTCGCTTGCCAGATGCAGCGTTCCTCAACGGTATCACCTTCTTAACGGGACGGACGCTGCTGGCTGCCGAGTCGTATCTCGGCGTTACCGACGGATCGACCATTGGTAGGATCTATGTAGTAGATGTCGCGAGCGGTCGAGTTGAGGTCTTCCTTGAGCACGAGCTGCTGGGACGCGGCGATGCGTCCCGAGCGAGCTACCCCGCCGCGAATGGCCTCAAGATCTTTGAGGACGCTGTGTGGGTGACCAACTCGGAGCGTGCCGCTGTGCTCAGGGTGCCGCTCGACGCAGACCTTCGGCCGGGCCCGCCCGAGGTATTCGTGTCTGGCATAACGGGCGATGACTTTGCCGTTGCCCAGGATGGCACGCTCTACATCACGACGCATCCCATGAATTCGCTGGTGCGTGTGTCTCAGGATGGTTCGGTACGCACGGTAGCCGATGCGGATGACGGCATGGTCGGCAGTACCGCGGCCGCATTTGGCCGGGCACCCGGTGATGCATCGAGCCTGTATGTGGTTACCAACGGCGGGAGCTACATCCCGCCGCCGACAGGCATCGAGACAGCCAAGCTGCTCCGCGTCACGACCGGTACGACGGGGTATGTGTCCCCGCGTGGTCGTTGATTGCCATCGCACTGGCTAGGTGCGGGTCCTGAATTCACTGCGGAAGAGGACCTCCCAGTTCATAAACGGTCGTAGCTCAAAATACTGCGGTTCGAGCAGGCCTGCCTTATGAATTGGCAGATCAGCGAAGCGTGCCTTGGCGGCATCGATGCTCTCCATCTCGATGATCGAGATCGCAGGCGTTGGCATATCACTTTCGTAGTGTTCCCGGAGCTCACCATCAGAGTAAATCTTCCAAGCGAACCGCTCTTCCTCGACAAGAAGCTGCTCGACGAGTGACATGTCCGCTCCTGGTTTCACATGCCAAAGGCAGAGGATCTTCATACGTTTCTCTCCCACAGAAAGGTCCAAGGGGCACTGCATGCCGCGGAGCTTCGGCTGCATTGCTCCGTGAACTACTCATCGACGAAGACCTCGCTGTACACCGCCGAGGCGTTGAGTACGTCGAGCTCCGGGATCAGGGCGACAGCGTCAAGCGAGCCGTATGTATCCTCGATCTCTGCCGCGGCCGCTCGCGCGACGGTGTCCGCAACAGGGCTGGTTGACGCCAGAGCGATCCGCCGGACAGCCGACCGGAGGCCACGGAGGTAGCGCGCCTGCCACGCGATGAGCTCGCTCCTGCCGCCCGGTTCGCCGTGGCCCGGCAGCAGCAGCGAAGCGTCCAGCATCGCATGCGCCCGGCTCAGCTGCCGGAGCCATTCCCCGCTGCGATGCTCGAGAACAAACGGGATCATGCGGTGTTCAACCAGATCACCGGCCGCGACGGCGTCGAACTCGGGAAATTCGTACGCGGTCATGGATTCGGCCTCGCCCGGGCCGAGTTCGAACGCGCGGATTAGGCATCCATCGATTTCGATCTGCTCGCGATGCCCGATGACCTCCGTGGGAACCGGGACTGCGGCGGGAAGCTGCTCCTGGACGGCTTGCCGGGTGAGTTCAACGTAGCCGTACACATCATGATCCAGCAGGTCACGCGTCCGTTGCGATGCGATGACACGAAGCTGGGATCCAAAGGCATCGAGCAGGCGCTGGAGCCCGAGGGTATGGTCTGGGTGCGCATGGGTGATGAGGATCGCTGTCACGGTTCTGCCCAATCGCTCCGAGAGGCGGATGATCTCCCCCGCGTCGCTGGGCGTCCGCTGGCAGTCAACTACGATCAGGCCGTGTTGGCCCTCCATGACCCACGAGTTGACAGATCCATCGCCGCTCTGACACACACGGTGGATCTTCCCGTTCGGCGTCGTGCTCATAGAATGTCCCATGCAGAGTTGGGCTGACAGCGCACGGTCTGTTACTCAAGATATAGTGTAGATGACCGCGACCATGCGAGTGCATCGAGCCGCCCGCAGGTTCACATGATTTTAACAAGAGTGAACACGTATGAAACCCAACGCGCGTCTGCTGAGCTGCTTGAGCATGGTGACACTCGGCGTGGTCTTCCTCACTGCGGGAGGCTGCGGCGATGGAGACGCGTCTGTCTCCGCCCCGCCTCCGCCGGGCGTCGAGGTTGCGATCGCCGAGGCACGCGATGTGACCGAATACTTCAGCTACACCGGGAATCTGGAAGCGGTTGAATCGGTCGAAGTGCGGGCGCGCGTTCCCGGCTTCCTGGAGCAGATCGGTTTCCGCGAGAGCGAGAATGTTTCCCAGGGCGACATGCTGTTCGTGATCGAGCAGGATGAGTATCAGGTGGCAGTGGGTCGAGCCGAGGCCACGCTCGTGCGGGCACGCGCCGCGGCAAGCCTGGCGGAGGCCAGGCTCGAACGCACGCGCGGGGCCTTCGAGCAGTCGGCCGCGAACGAGTTCGAACTTCTCGAAGATGAGGCCGAACTGCTGCAAGCCAACGCGGATCTGCTTCAGGCCGAGCGTGATCTGGCCGCAGCCGAGCTAGAGCTGTCATACACCGAGATCATCTCGCCGATCACGGGGCGGATCGATCGCCACTATGTCAACCGTGGGAACCTCGTCGGTACCGACGGTGCCACACCGCTTGCGCGCGTGGTCACCCTGGATCCCATGCATGTCTACTTCGATGTAAGCGAGACGATCGCACTGAAGTACCTCGACTCGGGACAGGACGGCGATCTCGAGGAACCGCAGCCTCCAGTCCAGATCGGGCTGGCGGATGAGGTCGGATTCCCGCATACGGGCATGATCGATTTCGTCGACAACTCGCTCGACCGCTCCACCGGCACACTGCTCGTTCGGGCAAGCGTGCCCAACACCTCCGGCAAGCTCTACCCGGGCCTGTTTGCAAGGATCCGTGTTCCGTGGGATGTCAGAGAGGGCTCGGTGGTCGTCTGGGAGGATGCCGTTGGGACCGGGCTCGATGGGCCATACGTTCTGGTGATCGACTCGGCCGACGTAGTCGAGCGCAGGTCGGTCGAAGTCGGCGAACGGCAGCTCGACGGGACCATCGTGATCCTGTCGGGCCTTGCCGCTGGCGAGACGTACATCGTGACAGGCATACAGAAGGCCAGGCCGGGCAGCACCGTGGATCCGTCGCCGTACACCCCACCGGGGTGGGTCGGTGCGGGTAGCGCGGGCAAGCCCGGAGGCCCATCGTGATATCCCGGTTTTTCATCGATCGGCCGATCTTCGCGGGTGTCGTCGCGATCGTCATGGTGCTCGCCGGCGCACTGTCGACGACGCAGCTCGCCGTGGAGCAGTTCCCCCAGGTGACCCCGCCGACGGTGCAGGTCTCGGCCAGCTACCCGGGCGCCGATGCCAGAACCGTGGCCGACACGGTTGCCGCCCCGATCGAGCAGGAGGTCAACGGCGTCGATGGCATGCTGTACATGTCCTCGATCAGCTCGGACGATGGCTCGTACGCGCTCACGATCACGTTCGAGCTGGGCACCGACATCGATCTGGCGGCCGTCCGGGTCCAGAATCGCCTCGCGGTAGCCGAGCCAAGGCTCCCGGATGCGGTCAGGGCTCAAGGCGTGTCGACATCCAAGCAGTCGCCGAGCCTGCTGATGGTGATCGCGCCCAACTCTCCGGACGGGCGCTTCGATCAGCTCTATCTCAGCAATTACGCGCGGATCTTCATGGTCGACCGCCTGGCACGTGTTCAGGGAGTCGGGTCCGTGAGCGTCTTCGGAGCGCAGGACTACTCCATGCGTATCTGGATCGATCCGCAGCAGCTCGCCGCCCGTGAGCTCACGACCTCGGATGTGATCCAGGCGCTCCGCGCAGAGAACGTCGAGGTCGCAGCGGGCAAGATCGGGCAGCGCCCGAATCCGGACACGACCGGCTTCCAGCTCACCGCAACCACCCGCGGGCGGCTCGTATCTCCTGATGAGTTCGAGGAAGTCGTGGTGGCAGTCGGTGATGACCAGCAGCTCGTCAAGATCCGCGATATTGCGCGCGTTGAGCTCGGATCACAGTCGTACGACTCGTTCGGACGGTTCAATGGCCGCGAGGCCCCCGTGCTTGGCATCTACCAGCTACCGGGTTCGAACGCGGTCGATGTCTCGGCTGGTGTGCGCGAAGCATTGGCGGATCTGGCCGCGGATTTCCCCGAGGGCTTCGAAGCACCGGTTTTTTACGACTTCACAGACTTTGTCAGAGCGTCCATCCGAGAGGTCCTCGTCACACTCGTCATCGCGTCCCTGCTGGTCTTTCTCACTGTGTACGTCTTCCTCCAGGATTTCCGGGCGACTCTGATCCCAGGCATCGCGATACCGGTTTCGATCATCGGCACGCTCGCCGTGCTGCTCGCGCTCGGGTATGGGCTCAACATGCTCACGCTGTTCGGGCTGGTCCTGGCGATCGGTATCGTCGTTGATGACGCCATCGTGGTGGTTGAAAATACAGCGAGGATCATCCAAGAGGAAGGGCTCGAACCCAAGCAAGCCGCTCGGAAGTCGATGAAGGAGATTTCCGGGCCCGTGATCGCGACCACGCTGGTGCTCCTGGCGGTCTTCGTGCCAACGGCTATCCTCCCGGGCATCACCGGCCAGCTCTACCGCCAGTTCGGTGTGACGCTCTCCGTGGCCACGCTCCTCTCGAGCGTCAATGCGCTCACCCTCAGCCCTGCGCTGTGCGGCGTGCTGCTCCGCCCGCGGTCCCGCAGGCCCTTCGTCCTGTTCCGCCTGTTGAACCGCGTTGTTGATCGCGGAACTCAGGCGTACGGCTGGGTCGTGCGCCGGTCGCTCCGCCTGTCGCTCGTGACGCTTGTCGCCTTTCTCGGGATGATGGCCGCGGTCTACGGGCTCCTGCGATCCACGCCGACCGGGTTCATCCCGCTCGAAGATCAGAAGTACTTCTTCGTCAACGTGTCGCTGCCCCCGGCCGCTAAGGTCGCCAGAACCGACGCTGTGCTCCGCGAGGTCGAGCAAGAAATCCTGGAGACGCCCGGCGTTGCAGGCGTAGTGACGGTCGGCGGCCTGTCGCTGTTGAGCAACGCCGCCGAGTCCAACAGCGGAACATGTGTCATCATCCTGGATGACTGGTCCGAGAGGAAGGACGCGAGCAAGCAGATCGACGCCATTGTCGGCGATCTCGCGGGCAGGCTGAGCAACATCGAAGAAGCCATCATCTTCCCATTCCGTCCGCCATCGATCCAGGGCCTCGGCCGTTCAGGCGGCTTTGAGATCCAGATCCAAGACCGTTCAGGAATCGGTCTCGATGTGCTCCAGGATGTGACCGGCGACATCTCAGAGGCAGCCGCCGCGACAGGCGACATCGTCAGCCCGTTCTCCAGCTTTAGCGCCCGCACGCCTCAGGTATTCATCGATATCGACCGCGAGAAAGCCCGACGACTCGGCGTCTCACTCGATGATGTATTCCTGACGCTCTCCGGGAACCTTGGTTCCGCGTACGTCAACGATTTTAACGCGTTCGGCCGC
>JBCCZQ010000033.1:0-32047 GCA_039187315.1 Planctomycetota bacterium
GCCAAACCGCTCCGCCGCTATGGACGCTCGGGAGCGATAAGCCTGTTATCCCCGGAGTACCTTTTATCCGATGAGCTACGACCCTTCCACACGGGATCGCAGGATCACTAGAACCTACTTTCGTAACTGCTCGTCCTGTCGGACTCGCAGTAAAGCCAGCTTGTGCTCTTACACTCGACGCGCGGTTTCCATCCGCGCTGAACTGACCTTTGTGCTCCTCCGTTACTCTTTGGGAGGAGACCGCCCCAGTCAAACTACCCAGCACCCACTGTTCCCTGCCCGGCTTCACGGGAATCAGGGTTAGGCCGTACACGTGAACAGGGTGGTATTTCACCGACGGCTCGGCGAACCCCGAAAGGTCCGCGTCAAAGCCTCCCACCTATCCTACGCAATCCATGCACACGACCAATAGAAGCCTATAGTGAAGGTTCACGGGGTCTTTCCGTCTTGCTGCGAGGAGGCGGCATCTTCACCGCCACTACTATTTCACCGAGTCGGCTGGGGAGACAGTGCTCCAGTCATTACGCTATTCATGCGCGTCGGAACTTACCCGACAAGGAACTTCGCTACCTTAGGACCGTCATAGTTACGGCCGCCATTGACCCGTGCTTAGGTTACGAGCGTGAACCCGCTTCCGTGACATTCGGGCATTGGGCAAGCGTCACACTGTATACGGCGTCTTGCGACTTAGCACAGTGCTGTGTTTTTGATAAACAGTTGCCAGAGCCTTTTCTCTGCGCCCCGAAGGGCCCCCTTCTTGCGAACGTACGGGGTTAATTTGCCTAATTCCTTCCCAGCCGTTATCTCGAGCGCCTGAGGCTATTCGCCTCACCCACCTGTGTCAGTTTTGGTACGGGCTCTATCAGAGGAGCTTTTCTAGGAACCCCCTCCCCCAGCACCGGCCCGAAGGCCTGGGCACCACTGGTCGCCCCGCTGAGCTTGGGAATCCGCACTTCCTCAGAGGTTCCGGAATATTAACCGGATGTCCATCGACTACGCCTTTCGGCCTCGCCTTAGGTCCCGACTAACCCTGGGCGGATGTACCTTCCCCAGGAAACCTTGGGTTTACGGCGTGCAGGATTCTCACCTGCATTATCGTTACTCAAGCCCACATATTCACTTCCTGACGCTCCACGGACCCTTCCGGGACCGCTTCACCGCCGACAGGAACGCTCTCCTACCGCTCATTACTGAGCCCGCGGCTTCGGCTCGATGCTTATTCCCGATCATTATCGGCGCCAGATTCCTCGACCGGTGATCTATTACGAACTCTTTAAATGGTGGCTGCTTCTAAGCCAACATCCTGGTTGTCATCGCAATCCGACTTCCTTAAGAACTGAGCATCGATTTGGGGCCTTAGCCGGCGGTCTGGATTTTTCTCCTCTTGACCACGGATATTGTCACTCGCGGTCTATCTCCCGACACTCGGCCGCAGGTATTCGGAGTTTGGTTGGATGGGGTACCCTGGGTAGGGCCCGCCATCCATCCAGTAGCTCTACCCCCTGCGGTTGCACGTCGAGGCTAACCCTAAAGTTATTTCGGAGAGAACGAGCTATCTCCCGGTTTGATTAGACTTTTACTCCTCCCCACAGCTCATCCCAACTCTTTTCAACGAGTACGGGTTCGGGCCTCCATGGGGTCTTACCCCCACTTCACCCTGGCCATGGGTAGATCACACGGGTTTCGCGTCTAGCCCCTGCAACTCAGCGCCCTATTCAGACTCGGTTTCCCTTCGCCTCCGGCCCGGTAGGCCTTAGGCTCGCTGCAGAGACTAACTCGTGGGCTCATTATGCAAAAAGCACGCGGTCACCCCCGGAAGGGCTCCCACCGCTTGTAGGCACACGGTTTCAGGTACTCTTTCACCCCGCTCATCGCGGTGCTTGTCATCATTCAGTCACCTTACTGATGCGCTATCGGTCGTCAGGGAGTACTTAGCCTTGGAGGGTGGACCCCCCACGTTCGATCCGGGTTTCACGAGCCCGAACCTACTTGAAGGCTCTAACGGTCAGCTACAGGACTTTCACCTTCTGCGGTGCCGCATTCCATCGGCTTCACTCGACCTTGATCCGCTTTCGCTCGCCGCTACTGACGGAGTCGCAATTGCTTTCCTTTCCTCCGGGTACTGAGATGTTTCAGTTCCCCGGGTTCGCTCCGCACGCCTATGCATTCAGCGTGCGGTGACCCAATTGGGCCGGGTTGCCCCATTCGGAAATCCCAGGATCACAGCTCGTTTACCAGCTTCCCCGGGCTTATCGCAGGTTACCACGTCCTTCATCGCCTCCTGACGCCAAGACATCCGCCGTGTGCCCTTGGTCGCTTGATCACACCAACCCGACGCCGCACGGAACAACAACCTCGCGGTCGTTGCCTGCACGGATCGGCCAGATGCCCCAAGCTCGCCGTAAGCACTCGAACGAACACGCCCGGGCTCCTCACGCAGCAACAACCACGCGAACAGCCGGACGTACTCGGCAATCTCTTGCTTCATCCATCGGTCTTGTCCGAAGCCGCCCGCACGCCACGCTCACGCGCCGCACGCAGGACACAACGGTCGAGACCGATGCCATCCGTCTGCGATTGTCAAAAAGCCCGACGACTCGCGGAATCACTCGTTGGGTCGTCGACGGCCCCCACCAGAGGCCGCCAGAACGCCGCCGGATCGCTCCGTCGGCAAGAGACGATACTAGGCTGGACCAAAACGAGGTCAAGCGAGGCGATCTGTCGCTCAACCACTTTTCTTCACGCTTTGCAGCGTGCGGAGCGCGCAGCACCCTGCCTTCGGCACAATCTGCGCATCGCCATGGATCTCAACCGCCTCCGCCGCCACCGCCATCGGGTGGTGGTCGAGGTGGGTTGAACCTCGGATCCCGCGGGTCGATATCGCTTGGGACCGGATTCCGCCCATCGCCGGGGCCCGGTCGCTCGATCCGCCGAGGACCCTGACCCGGGATGCTCGGGATCTGCTCCTGGCCCGCCAGGGCCGATGCCCGGATGACCCGATAGACCGGCCGCGACTTCTCACGGTCCGGGATCCGCCTGGAGACCATGCCGTCCGGCCCTCGCAGCAGCACATCAACCCCCGCGGCCGCCGTGGCCCCCAGCAGGCCGTCCTGCTGGAACGGGGAGGTGATCACGTCCAGTAGCCAAGCATCTGCTTCGACCATGAGGGTCTCGGGCATCAGCTCCAGCCCGGCGGGCTGCTCCGCGTCATCGCCGGGCTGCCATGCCTGGGCAGACGCGGTCGCGTCGGGATCCCAGACCTGCAGCCCCTCGGGAAGATCGATCTCGCCCACGAATCGGTCGCCCGGTGCGAGCGAGACCGACGCAACGCGCCAGTACCCGTAGAAGAACCGGTAGAGCTCCGCACGGGCCGTCGGCCCGCTGAAGTCGTTGCCGCGGCTCGCGCGTTCCACGAAGAAGTACTCCGACCAGCCGGCGGAAACGGTGTCGCTCCATTCGCTCCACGACGAGCGCACGAACGCCTCGTTTGCAAGCGGGTCGAGCTCATCGGCTAGCGTCGCCTGCCGGCCGAACAGCGGGTTGGCGTAGACGAGCCGGACGCGGTACCGATACGCCGCACCCTCTTCGACAAACGGATCATGAGCCCAGAGCGCGATCTCCTCGGAGCTCAGCGGGTCGCCCTCCGGTCGCCAGTCGCTTGGATCAAAGGCTGGGGCGAGCTCGTCTGCCTGGTCGTCCTGCCAACCGAGCTCTTGAAGCTGCTCGCGGACGGCGTCGGCCTGCTCTTCAAGCCGCTCGATCTGTCGCTCGATGGCCGACCGCCTGGTGTCGTCAGAACCCGAGCCGCCGCTAGGACCGGCGTCGCTTGGACGGCCGACATCGGGGCGACCCGCGTCGCCACCTCCGGTCTGCCGACCGCCGCCTGTCGAAGCCTCGGACCGGCGCGTGATGTCACGCTCGATCGAGGCCAGCCGACGCTCGAGCACGCGGATCTGCTGCTCGTTGCTCGCCAGATCACCCGGCTCTGGGACCTCGCTCGGCGGCACCCAGGCCGGCCCCTCGAGCACCGGGAAGAACGGCGGCCGAAGGACAAGATCCTCGGCGCGCCCCGCCGCGAACGACAGATCGTCGAGCGCTCGCCAGTTCGCGGGCGTCTCGTCACGCGGCACCACGGGCTCGTCGCCCGGCAGCGACGCGACGATCGTCGCGCCGCCCCAGGAGCCATCGGCCTGGCGCAGCTCGCGCTCGACCTCGACCGACAGCACCGACGCCTTCGGTCGCCACCAGTCCGACCGCAGCGGCTGGACCTCGCCGCCGGGCCCATCCGGGTCACGCTCGAACGCGGCCTGCAACGCCGTGCCGTCGAAGCTTGTCTGCACGCTCAGCCAGAGCGTGTCGAACGGCTGCTCCTCGGGCAGGATCGCCTCGATGCCCTCCACGTCCGCCAAAGCGTACGGGTCCAGCGCTGCTCGGTAGACCGCGACCAACGGCTTGGCGGGTGCCGGCGGCTCGAACGCCGCAAACAGGTTGCCCGCCACCTCCCCGGTCTCGCCGAACCACGACGTCTCGATGCCGTTGCCCACGCCCGAGGGCGCCTCGCTGCCGGTCGGCCAGACCCCGTCGTTGAGGCGCGACCGGAACCCCTCGGCCAGATCCTCCGTGGCGTCGACCTCGGGCAGCGCCGGGGACGGGTTGTCCATCTCAGCGAGCAGCCGCTCCGCCGCAGCGGTCGCGGGCTCGAACGCCCGGCCCAGAGGCATCGCACGGCCGTCAACGGTGACCTGGTTCGTCTGGAGCACGAACTGGTAGACAAGAACCGTCAGAAAGACGACGAGCATGATCCCGACAAGGACCTTCTCGAAGTGTGCCTCATAAAACGAGATGCCCTTGAGCTTCATCGGACCATGCTCCCGGGCGGCCGGTCTCCCTGCCGGGCTGCCCCAAATTCGTGCTCATCAGCCAAGATCGTCATCGTCACCCGGGTCCGCGATGCCCAGCGCCTCCCGCACCCTCGGGGGCATCCACGGCACCGTCCAGGTCCGCAGGTACAGCAGCTCCAGCCGAACGGTCATGCGGACGACAGCATCCTCACCGTAAAAGTAGCCGTTCATCAGGTCGTCCCACGGATCGACGGCCTCGAGATCCACGTCGATGACCGTAATGAAGTTCGTGGATGCCAGCGCATCGAACAGGTCCGGCAGCTTGTCGGTGGCGATCACAACCTCGGCCGTGGCGTACCGGATGTCGTACAAGTCGCTTGGGCTCTCGCCGCGGCCAGTCAGTGTGGCGGGTCCGCTCGGAATCGACTCCTCCCGGTCCCGCCTTCCGCGGGGCCCGGCAGCCGCGGGCGCGGCGCGATCCGCGAAAGGTGGCGGATCGAGCGCGATCGAGTCCACACGCTTGATCACGCCCGACAAGACGCTGCCGCCCACCCCGCTCCTGTCGCGCACAGCATTCGCCGAAGCGAACGCGCGGAGGATGTCCTCCACGGCCCAGAAGTCGACCTGCCACGCGAAGCAGTCATCGATTGAGGGCGGGGTCGCGGGCTCGCCCGTCGGCACCGAGACGGGCAGCATGAGGAAATCGCCGTAAAAAGCCGTGTCCTGCGCGTGGGCCCGGTACTGCGAGACGCGGTAGGCCCACATCTGCTGGTCCAACTGGTCTCGCTGCTCGGGGGTCAGCTGGCCCTCGCCCTGGTCGCCGGTGATCTGCGCGATCTGGCCGTCACGCTGAGCGTTGAGCTGCTCGGCGAGCGCCTCGCCATCGACCAGGCCCCGGATCCGCAGCTCGTTGAACAGCGCCCGATAGGCCGACTCCGGAGACTCGTCCGCGATGCCGACACGACCGAACTCTGTCCGCTTGAGCTGCCCTTGACCAGGAGCCGGCTCCGGGAAGATGCCATCGATAAGCGGCTCACGTCCCTGCTGGTTGAACTGGACCGCTTCGGCCTTGATCGCCTCGATCTGCGTCTCGCGCCGTGCTCGCTCCTGGGCGTAATAGGTCGTCAAGACCTGGTTCGGAGCCGAGCTCTCCGAGATGGGCTCCTCGTCGGCCGAGGTCGGAGGCAGGCTGTAGGTGACCGTCGAGCCCCGCAGCTGCGAGAGCGCCGAGCTCGCCGCTTGCTGACGAGTCTCAACAAGATCGGTGTTGAGCCCACCGGCGACGATGAACGCCACAGGCGGCGGGACCAACGCAAGGATCCCGAAGATCACCAGCAAGAAATTCGACTTGAGCCACGCGAGTACCGGTTTCATCGATCAGCCCCCCCTGTCACCGCTCTGATCGCCGAACGCATCTCCGGCGTCGCCGCCCTCGGGCTGCTCTTCACGCTCCCGGTCCGCGATGGGCACCAACGCCAGCGTGTAGTTCACCAGGAAACGCTGGCCGTCGGCGTCGGTCTCCTCCTCGGGGCGCTCGGGCGGGGGCGCCACATCGTTCAGCGAGCCGGAGCCCGCCCTGCTCTGCTGGCGAGAGCCCCCGCGTTCATCGAAAAACCCATCGCCCCGGCCGTCGAACTCGATCTCGCCGACGATCTCGGACCCACCCCGGCCACCCCCGGAATCGGAACGGCCAATCCCACCCGGGCGGCGCGACCCCCCCGAGCCGACGCGGTCCACCGGCGTGAAGTCCAACTCCTGCGAGGCCAGGATGACATACGGACGCATGTCCCGGTCCGCGTGCTCAAGCAGCCACGGCCGGACGGTGTTGAGAAGGAACTCGGTCGGCCGACGCTCGTTGGTCTCGATCCAGAGAGCGATCTCGATCTTCGGGTTGTCCGGGTACCGCACCTCTTGCTGCTGCGATCTGAACCCGCCTTGGCCCCGCGGTTCGGCTTGACCACCCCCGCTGCCGGCGCCGGCCGGAACATACTGCGTCTCAAAGCTCAGGAGCTCGAAACCCACGCCATCGGTCGAGCCCTGGTGGGTCGCCTCGAGCAGCTCGCCCAGGTCGGAGAGCACGTGCGCGTAGATCTCGCGGCCTTCGGTCAGCTCCAGCAGCGACTGTGCCTCGACGTCCATCGAGGCGTTGCCCGTCACGCCGGCCTCATCCGCAGCGCTGCGGAGCGTGCGGGCGCGGTCGGTGGCGGTCTGGATGATCGCCGGGGCCTCGCTCTGCACGACGGCGTTGTTGTCGATCGCCCACCGGATGAACATCGCGGCGCCCGACAAGACGCCAAGGGCGGCGGCCATCGCGAACCACCGGGGCTTCTTCTGCCAGACGCTCTCGCGGACCAGCGATTTGGGCATCAGGTTGGCGTCGATCGTCTGGTAGCCCAGCCCCTGGAGGGCGAGGCCGTAGGCGACGGCCATCTCGACGCTGACGGCGCCGAACTCGCCGGCCCGCGGCCCGTCGAGCGTAGTCCGCTTGAACTCGTCGATGCGGTAGATGTCCATCTGGAGCTGCTGCTTGAGGAACCGCCGCAGCCCCGGCAGCTTGAAGGTCGAGCCGACGCCGACGATCCGCTTGAGCTCCGAGTCCGGGTGCAGGCTCTTGTGGTAGCCGATCGACCGCTGGGTCTCCTGGGCAAGATCGGCGAACACGCCCTTCATGGCCTGGAAGACGTGCCGGGCGTGCTTGCTGCGCTCGGCCTCTCGCTTGAGCCGCTCGGCCTTGGGGTAGCTCAGCTTGAATTTCTCGACGAGCGCCTCGGTGAAGTGGTGCCCGCCGATCGGGAACGTCCGGATCCAGACGCGACCCTTGTCGGCCACGATCAGGTCCGTCGAGTTCGTGCCGACGTCCATGATCACCGTGCCGGGCGTCTTCTCCGTGAACTGCAGGTCGTAGGCCATCGCGTTGTAAACCGCGACCGGCGCGACCGTGATCGTGTCCGGGTTCAGCCCGACGTCGCGCAGCAGGTTCAGCTCGCGCTCGATCCGCTGCTTGGTGATCGCGAAGATGCCCACCTCGACCTCGGGCGAGTCGGGGCTCATGAAGGTCTGGAAGTCCCACTCGACCTCGGACAGATCGAACGGGATCTGCTGGCCGGCCTCGAACTTGACCACGCCCTCGACGTTCTTCGGCTCGACCGGCGGGAGCTTGGCGAACCGCGCGAAGCTCTGGCTGCCCGGTACGCTGACCGCGATCGGTGCCCCCGACAGGTCGTACTGGCTCGCGAGCTGACCGACCGCGACGCGGAGCGCGTCCTCCGGGTCTAGCTCGGGGGTGGACAGGACCTTCTTATGAGGGATGACGATGAAGTCGAGCACCTCGACCTCGCCGGAGCTGGTCGCGCCGAGCTTGAGCGCCTTGATGGCGCCCGACCCGAGCTCGATCCCCCAACATGCGCTCTCGCCCGCCATCGCAGTCCTTTCGTTGTCCGCGTCCGCTGGAACCGACTCAGCAACCGGCTCTGAACCCCGCCCGAGCCGGCTATCAGCTTGAGGCACTCGCCGCGAGCGGGCTCGCGGCGTCGTTCCGTCGCGCACCGCCTCTGGGCCACCCTCGCCGGTGCGTGCACCTCTGCGCCGTGCCGGCGCCAACGGCGGAGCGATCCTAGCAAGCGTGGGCCGATCGCACAGGGTGTTCGACCAATCCACCCTGAACAGCCCGGCCGCACTCCGCTCTGGCGTCATTCGACAGGTGTCAAAGGCCCGCCGTGTCGCCCGTGGGCGGCGGACGCTCCGCCTCCCACAGAGTGTGACGCCCCGATCCGCAGCCGGTGCCCTCGATGTTGCACCTCATCCCATCGAACACCGGCGCGATCACCCCCCCTCGCCGGGCCGATCCGACAGCAGCCTGTCCGTTACGAGCGAGCCGAGCACCGCCCCAAGGCAGCCCAGGACGACCAGCCACCAAAAATCCGGGTCGACCCGGAACACCAGCCAGCCCGGCGGACCGAGGTAGGACGCGAGGTGGTAGCCGCCGAAGCCAAGGGCCAATCCAAGAGCCGTGTGCGTTGCCACGCGGTCCTTCGAACGCCGCGCTAGCGCCAGGAACCAGAGCCCCGCCGCGAGCATCAGGCCCCCTACGCCGAGCCAGAACCAGATCATCCGAGGCCGGGGCGTGCGCGGTTGCTCATGGCAGCACCAGCGCCGGGGCCGTGATGAAGGCGTTGCCCGCCGCGTCCATCACCGCGCCGATGTTGAGCAGCTTCGCCGAGCCGGACCCGACGATCATGGCCGCGGCGCAGATCGAGCCCGTGGAACTCCAGCGGCTGGAGTTCTGCCGCCACGCGATCGCGGAGATCAGGTCCTCGGGCGAGCCGTCGAGCACGCTCTGGAGAAGCTCACGGTCCTGCTCTAGCACATCTCGGCGGTTCTGATCGGCCTCGGGAGCGTCGCCTGCGTACGGTTTTTGATCGCCATAGGCCTTGCCGACGTGGCTCAACTCGGCCGAGCCGACCACGAGCGTTGGGCCTTCCAGATCCGCGATGATCGCCTTGGCTGCCTCCACGAACGGCTCGAATGCGACGCCGCTGCCGTCGTAAGACGCGCCGTTGTTGACCGACGGATCGTGGACGAGTGCGGCAAAGATCGGCGGGCTGGCGCAGTCGTCGTCGCCGAAGACCTGCTGCAGCCAGCCGCACTGGAGCTCGACGGAGTGCTCGCGCTCGTGGTCGTAGCGGTGCTCGAAGAGCGGCTCGCCGAGCACATCCCGGAATCTGTCCGCCATCTCTGCGTCGAGTGGGCTGGTGCCGATGGGCGTCCGGAAGCCCTTGTCGCAGCCGACAACGCCGGTGCCCATGCCGAAGTGGTTGGTCCCGAGGACGAGGATCCGAGCTGGCCGGTCGACAACACGCATCCTTCCGTAGACCCCCGCGTAGGCCCGGAAGCCGTTGCCGTAGGGCAGGCTGGGCGCGATGACGCCCTTCGGGAGGGCATCGAAGCTCGGGTCTTCGGCCTCGCTGAGGGTCTCGTCCATCCAGGCTTCGAGCTGCGCACCCAACGCCTCACCGCCGAGGTCGTTCTTTTCCTCGTCGGTCGCCGAACGGCTCTGATCGCGCTGGAAGCGGGCCTCGACGAGCATGTCGGCCGTGGCGGCGGTCTGGGCCGGCGGGAGAACATCGGTCGAGTCGAAATCGGCGCACATCTTGGACCACATGGCGTCAAAGGTCGGCCCCTCGATCAGGCCCGCCTCGTCGAGCTGCGCGACGAACGACTCGAGCATCGGCCGCTCCAGGCCCCGTCCGATCTGGGCGACGATCTCGTCCAGTCCGGTCTCGCCGTTCATCAGCGGGAGGACGGCCTGCATCGCGGGCTGGGTGAAGACGACTTTTGGCGAGACCTGCTTTGCGTCGGCCAGGCCCAGCAGCTGGAGCGGCTTGCCGTCGGGACCCTGTGCGGGTGCCGCGAAGCCTCGGATAGGCCGGAGTTTCGGCCGCTGCTGCGAGGGCTCGTCGGGCTTGAACGGGGGCGGGGGCGTCGGTACCGGCGGCTGATCACTCATAAGCCTAGATGGTAGCGCTGCACGCGTGTGATCCGGTTGGCCGAGGGTCGGTTCGGGCCTACGATCTGCTTCGCCGCGGCGCTGGTGGGCGCCGGGCACTCGAATCCGTCCACGACGAAGGACCCAGGCCATGGCCACCCACGCCGCGACCGCCTACGCACCCGGCACGGAGCTGACCCTGACCGTCAGCAAGCTGCCCAACAACAAGACCGCCCGCGACACGATCGCCCGGCTGATGCGGCTCGATCCGGCCAACGCCAAGGCCCTCAAGCGGTCGCAGAAGGCCCGCGAGGAGAAGAACAACTTCTACATCCGCGGCAACCGGCTCTGGGGCGCCCGCGCCAAGTGCGGCAAGATCGTCCGCGTCGTCGAGGGGCAGAGCTGGTCCATGCCATTCGTGCCGCAGGTCGGTCCCGATCTGGAGTCGGTCAAGAGCTACCTGAAGATCGACTCGAAGTAGGCCGAACGGAACAGGTTAAACGGAGCAGGTTGAACGGAGCAGGTCTTCGGCCCGATTCAGCATTCAACCAGACGCACAGAGAGGTTGACGGCGAGCCCTCCGAGGCTGGTCTCCTTGTAGCGTTCGTTCATCTGCTGGGCTGTCTCCCACATGGTGGCGACGACCTCATCGAAGCTGACACGCGCCTGCGACGGGTCGCCGTTGACCGCCAGGACCGCCGAGCTGATGGCCTTGAGCGCCCCCATCGCGTTGCGCTCGATGCACGGGACCTGGACTAGGCCGCCCACCGGGTCGCAGGTCATGCCCAGGTGGTGCTCCATCGCGATCTCTGCGGCCATGAGCACCTGGCCCGGTGTGCCGCCCATCAGCTCGCACAGCCCGCCCGCGGCCATCGCGGACGAGACGCCGATCTCCGCCTGGCACCCGCCCATGGCGGCCGAGATCGTCGCGTTCTGCTTGAACAGGGCGCCGATCTGCCCCGAGACGAGGATGAACCGCAGCGCCTCGGCCTCAGTCATGGGCGACTCGCCGAAGGCTCGGCGGTACATCATCACCGCGGGGATCACGCCCGCGGCGCCGTTGGTCGGCGCGGTGACCACCCGGCCCATCGCGGCGTTCTCCTCGTTGACCGCCAGCGCGAAGCACGAAACGAGCCGGAGCATGGTCTCAAACGGGAGCGTGAGCGCCCTGAGCGTTTCGGTCAGCGAGTCGCCGCAGCTTTTCGCGTGCTCTGGAACGAGCTCTGCGAGCAGGTCGGGGGCGCGGCGCTGGACATCGAGCCCGCCCGGCAGCACGCCGCGGGTCTGGCAGCCCCGCCGGATGCTCTCGCGCATCGTCCGCCAGATCGCCTGGGCCCGCGGCTCGATCGCGTCGTCATCAAACCAGGCGCGCTCGTTGGCCAGCACGATGTCGGAGATCGAAACACCCTCCGCGAGGCAGTGCTGGAGCAGGTCCTTGCCGAACCGGACCGGGAAGGGCGGCATGGGCCGCTCGCCGGTCGCATCGTCGAGCGTCTCGTCGAGCTCACCGGCCGAGGCGACGAATCCGCCGCCGGTCGAGAAGTAGGTGCGCCCGAACGGCTCGCCGTCGGCGAGCTCGGCGGTGCAGCGGATCGCGTTGGCATGCCCAGGGTGGCGCTCGTTGCGCAGGAACGCGATGTCGCGGGCCGGATCGAAATGGATCGGCTGGCCGGCGAACGTCGCTCTGCCGTTCTCGGCGAGCTGCTCAAGCATGGCGTCGATGCGCTCGACCTCGACCGACTCGGGCTCGGCGCCCAGCATCGCCAGGCCGATGGCCTTATCCGTCGCGTGCCCCTTGCCGGTCAGGGCGAGCGAGCCGAGCAGCTCGAACCGGACGCGGGCGACGGCAACGCCGGGCCTGTTCCTGGCCGCGCTGGCCGCAAACCGCTGGACGATCCGCCAGGGTCCGAGCGTGTGCGAACTGCTGGGCCCGACGCCGATCGTGAACATGTCGAAAACGCTGACGGTCGGCATGCCGGATTGTATACAGGCCGGCTTTCCTTGACGGAAACCGGCCCGCCCGATCGGCTGCTAGCGCTCGTGCTCGAGCTTCACTGCCAGGGAGTTGATGCAGTACCGCAGCCCCGTTGGGGGCGGGCCGTCGGGGAAGACGTGGCCCAGGTGGCTGCCACAGTTCGCGCAGGTGACCTCGGTGCGGACCATGCCGTGGCTGGTGTCCTCGATCTCGTCGACCGAGCCTTCTTTGGCGGCGGAGTAGCTCGGCCAGCCGCAGCCGGAGTGGAATTTGACGCCCGATTCGAACAGCGGGTGATCGCAGGCGGCGCAGCGGTAGGTGCCGGGATCGGTCGTGTCGGTGTACTCGCCGGTGAAGGCCCGCTCGGTCCCCTGCTGCCGGAGAACGCGGTACTGCTCGGGCGTGAGGCGGGCTTTCCACTCGTCATCGGTCAGGCCGAGCTTGTTGCGGGGGTCGGGTTTTCCGTCGTGCATGTTGCGGCTCCGGTGCGGTGCCAATGATTCGCTTGTGCCTGCTTTCGAGCCCCATCCCGATCCAGACGCCGTAATCCGCCAGGCGGCGGGGCTGGTCGATGCGATCCTGGCCGCGGAGAAGGCGGAGCCGGTCAAGCCGACGCCCGAGCCGGCCGACGCGGTCCGTGACCTGAAGCTGGCGATCCCGAGGCGGGGGCTGGGCGACGCCGGAGCGCTGGCGGCGCTCGAGCGGGTGATGCTCGCGACGCCGACGACGGCGGGGCCGGCGTTCTTCAACCAGCTCTTCGGCGGGCGTGAGCCGGTCGCCGTGGTCGCCGAGATCGCTAAGGCGGTCGTGAACAGCTCGATGTACACGTACAAGGCTGCGGGCGTGCAGGTGCTGCTCGAGCAGCAGCTGATCGACCACATGCTCGGGTTCGCCGGCTGGGCGGGTGGTGATGGGCTGTTTACACCCGGCGGCTCACTCTCGAATATGGCTGGCATGATCATCGGGCGGAACGAGATGCTCGAGCGCTGCCGGGAGCGCGGGCTGACGCAGGCGCACGCTGGACCGCTTGGCGTGTATGTCTCCGAAGAGGCGCACTACTCGGTGCGCAAGAACGCGGGGCTGATCGGGCTCGGGCGGGAGTCGGTGCGGTTCGTGCCGGCTGACGCGGCGGGGCGGATGCTCCCCGCCGAGCTGGACGAGGCGATCGGGCGTGATCTCGCCGACGGCGTGCGCCCGATCATGGTCGTCGCGACGAGCGGGACGACGGTGATGGGCGCGTTCGATCCGATCGGGCCGATCGCGGACATCGCGGACAAGCACGGGCTGTGGCTGCACGTCGACGGGGCGTTCGGGGGGACGGCGCTGCTGAGCCCGCGGCACCGGCACCTGATGGACGGGCTGGCCCGGGCAGACTCGCTGACCTGGGACGCGCACAAGATGATGGGCGTGCCGCTTGTGTCGAGCGTCTGCCTGACGCGCGAGCCAGGGCTGATGACCCGGCACTTTGACGAGTCGGCCAGCTACCTCTTCCAGCAGGACACCGACGAGCTGAACCCGGGCACGCGGTCGATCCAGTGCGGCCGACCCAACGAGGCGATCAAGCTCTGGGCGCTGTGGCAGGCGCTCGGCGACGAGGGCTACGCCGGCCGGACGGACAGGCAGGTCGAGCTCGCACGCTATGCGGCGGAGCTCGTCAAGAGCGACCCGGCGTTCACGCTGAGCTTCGAGCCCTCGTGGATCACGGTCTGCTTCGAGCTGACTGGCAAGCCGAGCGACGCGATCTGCGACCGCCTTGACGACGAGCAGCTGGCCAAGCTTGGATTCGGCATCGTCAAGGGACGCCGGGTCATCCGGCTGGTGACGGTGAATCCGCATCTGACCGCGGCGGATCTCGACGCGCTGCTGGAGAACATCAAACGCGTCGGCCTGGGCCTGCCCGAGGCGGACAATGCCGTGATGGTTGGGGCCGCGGGCGACGGTCGGTAGGCTGCGGCCGCCGGGGCTTGGGCCTGCCCACGGCTGGGTGCCTGCGGCGCACCGCCCAACACTGTCTGGCAGCCGGTGCCTAGATTTCTCAGTGAGGGATCCGCGTGACACGCCGGCGATGCGGCAGTATGCCCGCTTTAAGGAGGAGCACCCGGACTGCGTGCTGCTGTTCCGGATGGGCGACTTCTACGAGCTGTTTTTCGAGGATGCGGAGCTCATCGCCGGGCAGCTGGGTCTGACGCTGACGCAGCGGACGGGGGGCGTACCGCTGGCGGGTGTGCCGCACCACCAGCTGGACACGTACCTTCGGAAGCTGGTCGCGTTGGGCCACCGCGTGGCGATCGCGGACCAGGTGCAGGACCCCAAGGAAGCCAAAGGCGTGGTCGAGCGCGCCGTGACACAGGTCGTGACACCCGGGACTCTGGTCGATGACGGCCTGCTTGAGGGCGCGGCGTCCGATCGGCTCGCCGCGGTGTGCTTCACCGGCTCAGGCGAGGACGCCGCCGCGGTGGGCGCGGTCGCGGACGCGAGCACAGGGGCGTTCGAGGTCTTCGAGGCCGCGGACGGGGACGCGCTGGCCGATGAGCTGGCGAGCCGCGCAGCGCGGGAGGTTCTGTACGCCGAGACCGCCACGGGTGAAGCGCCCGAGCGGGTCGCGCGGGTGCTCCGCGCGACGGGGGCCGCGGGGACGGGCCGGCCGGCGTGGCAGTTCCGTCAGGATGAGGCGATGGAGGTGCTGCGCAGCCAGTTCGGCGTGGCGACGCTGGCGGGCTTCGGGCTTGCCGACGACGCGCCCGTGATCTCGGCGGCGGGCGCGGTGGTTCGGTACCTGCGCGAGACGAAGGCGGTCGACGACGAGGCGGCGCATTCGCGGCCGGGGGCATTCGCGGCCTCGACCCTGGCGCACCTGCGTCCGCCGAAGCTCGAGCGGGACTCGGCCCGGTGCGCCGTCGACGCGGTCAGCCTGCGGGCGCTCGAGGTCGAGCGGACGATCCGGGGCGGCACGACCGAGGGCGCGCTGCTCGGGCTCTTCGTGACCGCGCCCGGGCGGGGAGGGTGCCGGACGGCGATGGGCAAGCGGCTCGTCCGCGACTGGCTGTGCCGCCCGAGCGGCTCGCGCTCCGAGATCGAGCCGCGGCACGCATGCGTGGCGGCGCTGGCCGAGGACAGGCGGCTTGCGCGAGAACTTGGCGAGGCGCTGGCGCCCGTGCAAGACATCGCGCGGATCGCGGGGAGGGTGGCGCTGGGGCGGTGCTCGCCGCGTGATGTCGTCGGGCTCGGGACATCGATCGCCCGGCTGGGGATCCTTATCGAGCTGCTAGCGGGCACCGCGTCGTTCGCGGAGACCGTCGGTGTGCTGCGGGGGATCGACGGCGACCTCACACGGCTGGCCGAGCGGATCGCAGCGGTTTGTGTGGACGAGCCGCCGGCGCACCTGCGTGACGGCGGCGTGATCCGCGACGGCGTGGACGCAGCGCTCGACGAGGCGAGGGGGCTGCGCCGGGACGCGTCTGCGTGGCTGGCGTCGTACCAGGCGGAGGTCGCCGAAGCGTTGGGGCTGCCGGGGATCAAGGTCGGCTTCAACAAGGTCTTCGGGTACTACGTCGAGCTCTCGGCGGCGCAGGCGCGTGACGCGGCGGACGCCCTCGAGAGGGGCGAGCTGATCCGCAAGCAGACGCTCAAGAACGCCGAGCGGTTCATCACACCCAAGCTCAAGACGTTCGAGGACAAGGTTCTCCGCGCCGAGGGCGACGCGCTCGAGCGAGAGCGGGTGCTGTTTGCCGAGCTGGTCTCGTGCATCGCGGCGGAACTTGAGGCGCTGACGGTCTTCGCGGAGGCGGCGGCGCGTACGGACGCGCTGCTTGCCTTTGCCGATCGTGCAGCGGCGCACCGCTGGGTCAGGCCGGCGATGCGCGACGAGCCGACGCTTTCGATCCGGGACGGCCGGCACCCGGTCCTGGAGTCGACGCTCGCGGGCGAGTTCGTCCCGAACGGGGTCGATCTCGCCGGAGAGGGGCATCCGGGGCTCGCGCTCATCACGGGCCCGAACATGGCCGGCAAGAGCACGTTCATCCGGCAGGTGGCGCTCATTGCGCTCCTGGCGCATGCGGGCAGCTTCGTGCCGGCGGAATCGGCGACGATCGGCGTCACGGACAGGATCTTCACGCGCGTCGGGGCGGACGACGCGCTGCACGAGGGACGCTCGACGTTCATGGTCGAGATGATCGAGACCGCCAACATCCTCAACCACGCGACGCCCGGCTCGCTGGTGATCCTCGATGAGATCGGGCGCGGGACGAGCACGCTCGACGGCTTGAGCCTCGCGTGGGCGATCGTCGAGGCGCTCGCCGGCAGCGCGGAAACGCCCGGCCCGCGGACGCTGTTTGCCACGCACTACCACGAGCTGACCGAGCTGGACGAGCGGCTGCCCGGGCGCGTGGCGAATCTGCACGTGACGGTGCGTGAGTGGACGCCCAAGGGCACGGACGGGCCCGGCGAGACCGAGATTGTTTTTCTGCACCGCGTCGCCCCAGGCAGGGCGGACCAGTCGTACGGCGTGCAGGTCGCGCGGCTGGCGGGTGTGCCCAAGGCGGTGACCGACCGCGCGAAGCAGGTGTTGGAATCGCTGGCAGTCCAGCACGGACCGAGCGCGACGCCGCTTGCGACGGCGCCGCGTCCGTCGCCGCAGCTATCGCTGTTTACCGAGCTGCTTCCGCACCCTGCGGTCGATCGGCTCGCGGAGGTGAAGCTGGAAGAGCTGACGCCGATGGAGGCGTTCGACGTGCTGCGCGAGCTGCGTGGGATGCTGGACGAGGCCGACGGGGATTGACACCGCTGTGCCCGCGCGGCACGCTACTGCGATGCTGCCGCGCCGAACAACGCTGGTGCTCCTTGTGGTCGGCGGCCTCGTGATGCACGTCGGCTTGGCGCTCGGTCTTGCCTGGCTGCTGCCGCCGCAGCTGGTCCGCGGGGGCGTGTTCACCACGCGGGTCGTTGCACAGGCCGACCGCACGACACCGTTGACGCGGATCCGGATCGATTCTCACCGCTTCGGTCAGCGATGGTCGTGGGAGATGCTCGCTTCGCACGGCTACGGTGTGAGCAGCGGCTCACGCGGGGCCAGCATCGACATCCTGAACATCATGCCGGCATCTGACCCGAAGCTGGAGACGATCGTCGTGCCTCGCCGCGCAAGCCTGCGGTCGTACGACCCGGACCGGGCCGAGACCCTGGCGACCGGAGGTGAGCCCGGCATCATGGCTCGGTGGCCTATCGAACACAGCGCAGGCTGGCCGACGCCCGCGCTTCGTTGCTGGGACAGCGGCGTCTATTGGGTCTGGGGGGCGACCGCGTACACCGGACAGCGCGGATTGCTCGACGGCGGGATCGCCATCGGTGCGGGCGGCGGCGGGCCTTCGCACACGCTCCCGCTCACGCCGGTCTGGCCGGGCCTGATGGCGGGCACGCTCTTCTGGGCGGGCGTGCTCTGGTCGATGCTGCTCGGGCGGCGCGCAATCGTGCGCGCGGTGCGACGCCGCAGGGGAAGATGCCTCGCCTGCGGCTACGCGTTGGCCGGGCTGCCGCTCTGCCCCGAGTGCGGGTTGCCGTCGTCGAACGCATCGAGCGCGCCGGCGACGAACGCGGCGACCTGAGCGGGGTGCGTCAGCGTGATCAGGTGCCGGGCACCCGGGATCGTCTCGTCGGCTTCGTTGTTGACATCGGGGATGATCCGGTCCAGCTCGCCGTGGATATGTTGGATTGGGACGTCGAGGCCGTCCGGCGGGCCTGGCCATGTGGCGCATGCGGCCGCGGACCAGTTCAGGAACGGCGGATCGATGTCTCGCGCCATGGCGACGAGCAGTTCGGTCGCGGCGGCGTCGAGACCCTCGCGGGCCGCGAACCGCCTGGCGAACGGGACGTAGGCCCGCTTCGCGGCCGCGGCGGGAAGCAGGGCGCCCATCTTTTGCTGCCGCTTGAACGAGGGCAGGATCTGATGCGCCCCGCGGACGCCGCAGATCAGGACGAGGCCGCGCGGCCTGGGTTCAAGGACGGCGGCGAGCTCGAGCGCCAGCTGCCCTCCGAAGCTGAAACCGCCGAGTACGTAGCGGCCGTCGGCCGGCAGGGTGGGCCCGAGCGTCCGGGCGTACCGCGCGGCGTAGGCCCTGAGCGGCTCGCCCCGCTCGGGCGGGATGAACTCGGGCACCTCGGCCGAGGGCAACAGGCCGAGCAGCGGTTCGAACAGGCGGCGGTCGGCCGCGAGACCCGGCCACAAGGACAGCGGCATCCGATGGTCGTGTGAAGCCGGGCTCGTCATCGCGCGTTCCTCATCCGCGTCTTGCGGGTGGGATGCTATCGTCGAACGTCGGTCACAAAAGGAGCTGCACCATGTCCGAAGCCACCAAGCTCGACCACTACGTTTCACTCGGTCGGTCCGGACTGCGGGTCAGCCCGCTGTGCCTGGGCACGATGACCTTCGGCGAGGAATGGGGCTGGGGCTCGACACCGGAGGACTCCAAGGCGATTATCGACGCCTACATCGACCGCGGCGGGAACTTCCTCGACACCGCGAACATGTACACCAAGGGGCACAGCGAGGCGATCATCGGCGAGCACATCGGACTGGATAGCTTCAAGCGTGACCGGCTTGTGCTCGCGACCAAGTGCACCGGCAACATGATCGCGGGCGATCCGAACGCTGGCGGCGGCGGCCGGAAGAACCTGATGTCGGCGGTCGAGGAGTCGCTCCGCCGGCTCAAGACCGACTACATCGATCTGCTCTGGGCGCACTTCCTTGATAAGCACACGCCGATCGAGGAAACGCTGCACACATTTGATCTGCTGATCCAGCAGGGCAAAACCAGGTACGTCGGGCTGTCCGACCACCCGGCGTGGGTCTGCGCGAAGGCGGACGGGCTCTGCCACCGCTACGGCTGGCACCGGATCAGTGCGATCCAGATCGAGTACTCGCTGATCGAGCGGAGCGTGGAGGCGGAGCTGCTGCCGATGGCCCGCGACCTCGGCATGGGCGTGACGCCCTGGAGCCCGCTGAAGGGTGGCATCCTGACGGGCAAGTACAGCCGCGAGAAGGTCACGCAGGAAGAGGGCCGGGGCGCGGCGTGGGAACGGGATATCGACGACCGCGGGTTCGACATCATCGATGCGCTCCGCGAGGTCGCCGAGGACGCCGGCTGTACCGTCGCGCAGGCCGCCCTCAAGTGGGTGCAGGACCGCGATGGCGTGACGAGCACGATCATCGGGGCCCGGACGATGGAGCAGCTTACGGCGAACCTCGACGCGCTCGCCGTGGAGCTCACGCCCGAGCACGTCGAGAAGCTGGATAAAGCCAGCAAGCTGACACTGGCCTTCCCGCACGACTTCCTGGAGATGATCCCGCAGGTTGTGCAGGGCGGGACAACGGTCAACGGCGATACACGCGAGCTCTCGCCGCTCGCTCCGAAAAACGAAGACGAGCGGTGGTAAACCCAGCCGAAGGAGCGACGGCCATGCTGACACCCGAATACCTACGGTCGGAGTTCGAGGCCGGCCATCCGTACGACGCCTACGTCGCCACGGGCAACCCGGGCCATCAGGAAGCCTGGTCGACCTTCCATGCCGGCGTCATGCTCACGGAGTCGCAGCGGGCGCTGCTGGGCTCGTTTACCCGCCAGATCAATGCGCTGATCTCCAGCGGAACGTGGTGCGGGGACTGCGTGCAGCAGGTGCCGATGCTCGACCACATCGAGAAGGCGTCCGGCGGCAAGGTCACCGCCCGCTACGTCGATCGCGACGAGCACGCCGAACTCGCTGAGCGACTCAAGCTCTGCGGCGGGCTCCGCGTGCCGGTGGTGCTGCTGCTCAACGAGGACTTCGACTTGCTGAGCCTCGAGGGCGACCGGACGCTCGCGCGGTACCGCGCGATGGCTGAACGGCAGCTGGGGCCGAGCTGCCCGCTGCCCGGCGCACCCGTGCCGCCCGATGAGGTGGCTGCGACCCTGGCCGATTGGGTCGCGGCGTTCGAGCGGGCTCACCTGATGGCCCGGCTGAGCACGAAACTCCGGCAGCGATATTCAGACTGAACAGTCTTCATTCTGCTCTCAGACGGCTCGCGCTGCATGTGCTGCGCTGTATGTGGACCTATCAAATACCAACTATACGGTGCGGCAAATGACTTCCCCCGGAATCCTGTTGACTTGTGTTCGAGCATCGGTCATGCTCCCCATATGTCGGGACCCTGTTCCCGCATACGCCGTGCCGTTGGGACGCCGACGGATCCACGGTGAGATGAGACAAAGATGGTCCGTTCGTGTCACGTTCGTGGCATCTGAATGGCCGAGAGCAGAGTCATGGGTTGCCGCGGCGTATTTCTCGCGGTGTGAGTAGAGAGACCGATCCGGTACGTGAGACACACCGGTGGTGTACGAGACAGTGCGGCTCCCGCTGTGGGCGTCGCGACAGAGAGAGACAGGAGAAAGACATGAAGGCATTTGCTGTTCTTGTCGCTGCCGGTGTCGCCGGCAGCGCCGCGGCCGAGCCGCAGCTGTTCACGGAAGAGATCAACCCCTACGGCCTTTCGGCCTCGCTGGCCAGCCTTGAGGGTCTCGAGGATCTCGTGAGCCCGGCCACGACCGACGGCTACCGCCTTGCTCCGGGCATCGGCAACGCCGGCGGTTTCGCGATCGCCGGGAGCGGTGTAAGCGACTCGACCTTCGACGACGCCGCCGAGGTCATCGGCTCGGCGCTGTCTGGCGAGATCCTGGGTGGCGCCGATAACACCCTCAGCGGCGACATCAGCGCGGCGAACACCAACACCGTCTTCCAGATCAGCGTGTTCGACAACGGCGGCCTCGACCTGACCCCGAGCGGATTCAACGTCGGCGGCTTGCCTGCCGATCAGAGCGGCCTGTTCCTCGGCGCCAACGGCGGCGGCAGCCCGCTCGACTTCGCCATCCCGGTGGACGTCAACGAGATCCTGTTCTTCGGTCTCGACTCGGCCGGCACCCCGGTCTTCGTGCTCAACGTCACGGGCACCATCGGTGCAGCTCCCGGTACAACCAGCCTGTCGACCGGCATCGTGCTGAACCCGGTTTCGGTTGACTTGGGCGTTGTCGAGCTGGGCTTCCAGTTCGATGTGACCACCGTTCCGGCCCCGGCCTCGGCCGCGCTTCTGGGCCTCGGTGGCCTCGTCGCCACCCGCCGTCGTCGCTGAGTGACGCTGGCGGTTGCCGCTGACGGGACGTGTGCCCGTCGATCTGCCCCGAGCAGATCAGCTCTGTAGTTTCTTCCTGCGATAAGCGGCCCCGTCTTGTTGGCGGGGTCGTTTTTTATAGAGGTTCATCGCCGCAGCGGCCTGAGCTTCCTGGCCTCACGCGCACGGTTGAGTGCGTCGAGCGCCCCCGGCTCTGCGGCGATGAGCTTGATGAGCTGGCTCGCTGAGCATTCCAGACGCAGACTCGCGCGGCTTGGGTCGAGCGCAGCGTCGTAGAGCACATCGAGCGCTTCGGCGAGCATCGCAGGACGATCGCGGTGGTGGTGGTTGAGGGCGATGCGCCCGCCGCGAACCCGAGAACGCCACAGGTCGGAACCGATCTCACCGAGCCGGACGGGTGCGCGGCACGAGACCGCCAGCAGGATGCGCAGCCGACGGACCGCGACGCGCCGGTTCTCCTCGGGGCTGCGGCGTTCGCCGGCGTGGGCGAACAGGCTAGTGGGCCTATGAACCAGCGTGACGAGCGTGGCGACCTTGTTGCGATGCTGCCCGCCGGGCCCGCCGGTACGCCCGCGGGTGAGGTCGCAGTCGCGCAGGAGCGCTGCGTCGTCCAGACATGCCGGGTGCGGCGGCTCGATGAAGATCGGCTCGATGAGTTCGCGGCCGGTCAGCATGCCGTCGTCGGCACGGCGCGCAGGCCGAGGCCGTCGGGCCCGTGCGCGCGGAGCTGCTCATGGGCGAGGCCGGCGATCATCGCGGCGTTGTCGACGCAGTAGGCGAGCTCTGGCAAAACGACGGCGAGGCCGGCACGCTCGGCAAGCTCGAGCAGCACCCGCCGCAACCGAGAATTGGCCGCGACCCCCCCACCGATGATCAGTGCTCCCGGCGGCTCACCCCGCCAGGCTTCGAGGGCCCGGGCGAGCTTGAGCTCGATCGCGCGGCATGCGGCACGCTGGAACGACGCGGCCAGGTCGCGCCGTCGCGTGTCGTCCAAGCGTCGGTCGTCGGGGAAGGAGCCGTCACGCTGCGGCACGCCTCGGACCGCGTAGAGCAGCGCGGTCTTCAGCCCGCTGAACGAGAAATCGAGCGAGTCGCGGCCGAGCCGGCTGACTGGCAGCTCGTGCGCCATAGGGTTCGCCGCTGGATCGGAGGCGAGCCGGTCAACCGCGGGCCCGCCGGGATGGCCCAATCCGAGGATGGCGGCCGCCTTGTCGTAGGCCTCACCGACGGCGTCGTCGATCGTTGCACCGAGGCGGTTGAGCCGCGTGGGCGCTTCAACGCGGTAGATCGCGCTGTGGCCTCCACTGACGACAAGGCCGAGCGCCGGCAGATGCGCAGCCGGATCCAGACCGTTGCCGAGGAAGCCGGCCCACAGGTGGGCGTGGACGTGATCGACGCCGACGAGCGGCTTGCCGAGCGACCAGGCGAGTGCTTTCGCGGCCGAGACGCCGACCAGCAGCGCCCCGATGAGTCCCGGGCGGTGACCGACGGCGACGGCGTCGATGCTGTCGAGCGTGCAGCCGGCTTCGTCGAGCGCGGCGCGGACAACGGGCAGGATGCGCTCGGCGTGGGCGCGGCTGGCGAGCTCGGGCACGACTCCGCCGTACTCGGCGTGCAGCTCGTGCTGGCTGGCGACCGCGTTGGCGACGACGGCGCGGCCGTGGTCGACGATCGCGGCAGCGGTTTCATCGCAGGAGCTCTCGATACCGAGGATGCGCACGGGGGATGGTATCGCCCGGCCGACTAGAGTTGCTGCCGGGCGTGCGAGGTAGAGCCGGCTACGGAGGCTGCGTTGGCGGAACGGACCGAGCTGAACATCGAATCCGAGCGAGCGGTGCTCGCGGCGGTGCGGCTGCCGGATTCGACCTACGACCCGGCCGATCCGTTCGGGGAGCTGGCGAGCCTGGCCGAGCAGGCGGGGGCAAGGGTCGTCGGCACGCTCGAGCAGCACCGGCAGAAGCCCGAATCGGGCACCTACATCGGCTCGGGCAAGCTTGAGGAGCTCAAGGCCTTATGCGCCGAGCTCGACGCGGCGACGGTCATCTTTGACCACGAGCTGAGCCCGAAGCAGATCGCGGCGATCGAGCGCGTGGTCGAGCGCAAGGTGCTCGACCGGAGCGAGGTGATCCTGGACATCTTCGCCAGCCGTGCGACGACGCACGAAGCAAAGCTGCAGGTCGAGATCGCGCAGCTCGAGTACACCTACCCGCGGCTGCGGGCGATGTGGTCCCACCTGGAGCGGATCGTCGGCGGCTCGCCGGGCGGGGTCGGTACGCGAGGGCCGGGCGAGCAGCAGCTCGAGATTGACCGGCGGCTTGTGCAGCGGCGGAAGTCGATGCTCCAGTCACAGCTGCGCGACGTGCAGGCACGCAAGCGGCGTTCGGTGGAGAAACGCAACGCCGCGGCGTTCACGGTCGGGCTCGTTGGGTACACCAACGCGGGCAAGAGCACGCTTTTCAATACGCTGACGGCCGGCGGCGCGTACGCGGACGATCGCGTCTTCGCCACGCTGATGACGCGCACCCGCAGCTGGGATCTCGGGGGCGGGCTGTCGGTGATGCTCAGCGATACGGTCGGGTTCGTGCGCGACCTGCCGCACAACTTGGTGGCATCGTTCCGCGCCACGCTCGAGGAGGCGACGCACGCCGACTTGCTGCTCATCGTGCTCGATGTGTCCGACCCTGCTGCCGAGATGCAGCAACGCGAGGTGATGCGCACGCTCGACGAGCTGTTCCGGTCCGTTGCCGAGGCAGACGCACGGGACGCACGGCGTGGGGCTGGGCGGAGCGATGGGCGCGAGGATTCCCCGGTCTACGAGCCTCCGGAACAGATCGTGCTGCTGAACAAGGTCGATCGGCTTCGAGACAACCGGGACCTGCTCGTGTGGCAACGCCGTCTGCCGGAGTCTTTGGCTGTCTCGGCGGTTGATCCGGACCACGGCGGCGTCGCGGCACTGCGCGAGCGCGTCCTGAGCGCAGCGGTGGGCCCTGAGGAGGAGGTCGAGCTCGAGCTGCCGCTGTCGGAATCGAAATCGGTGCACCTGCTCGAGCAGCGTGCCGCGATCCACGAGCGGGCGTATGGCGAAGCGGGAACAATCCGTGTACGCGCGAGCATCGGCCGGCGCGTGCTGGAGCACCTCTGTTCCATCACACCCGAGCTGCGCATCCTGCGCGGCGGGGTGCCCACCGAGACGCACGGCTGGTCAGCACCGCCCGAGGGGGGCTGATCGAGCATGATCAGGACTGGTCGGAGCACAAAAAAACCCGGCGCTTAGCACCGTGCCAAACGCCAGGTCTCGTGGGGGTCGTGGTTTTGGGTGGCAGCGAGAGTGCCGCCGTACCAGTGTTCCTTCCGCATCGGGCGGCGTGTGTGTTGCGATGGTCGGCAGAAAAACCGCGTTCTTCACAGAGGCGGTGTTCCGACACGTGGACAGGGGTGGGGACCAGCAGGAAGCCTGCTTGTCAGGAGCCGGTAGGCAGGCCGATTCGCTCCATGACCTGCTGGAGGTCGGACCAGACCTTGCCTCGGTTCTCCGCGGTATAGGCGCGGAGCAGATAGGCCGGGTGGTAGGTCGGCATGACCGGGATGCTGCGGCCGGCGGGCGTCTCGAAGGCGTGGAACCGTGCCCGGAGCCGGGCCATGGAGTCGTTGACGCCGAGCAGGCACTTCGCGGCCGGCAGGCCGAGGGCGACGAGCACCTCGGGCTCGACGGTATCGATCTGCTCGAGCAGGTAGGGGCGGCTGGCCTCGATCTCGTCGGGGGTAGGCGTGGCATTGTTGGGCGGGCGGACCTTCAGCACGTTGGCGATGTACACGGTCTCGCGGCTGAGGCCCATGGCTCCGATCATCTTGTTGAGCAGCTGACCCGCCCGTCCGACGAACGGAATACCCGCCTTGTCCTCGTCGGCGCCGGGCGCTTCGCCGACGAACATGATCCTCGCGTCGGGGTCACCATCGCCGAAGACAATCTTGGTGAACTCCGTGATGAAAGGCGCGTGGGGGGCATCCGCTTCGTATCGCTCACGGAGCGCATCGAGGCGCGCGGCTTTGCTCCCGCCGGCTGGGGCTCGGGGGATCGAAGCGGCCTTCGGGGGTGTGCCCGGTTCCTTGGACGCTTCGAGGCTGAGCGCCCCCCCTCCGTTGATGGGGAGAAAGTCGACGCCCATCGCCGCGAGCGTCAGAGCATCCTGGCGGAGCAGCGCCTCGGCGCGTGCGGTGTCGGCGGGGTCGATGGATGGCTGCTCAGAGGACACGCGGCTCAGCCGCCGCCCGAGCCTTCGCCGCCGCCGATCGCACCATCGACCGAATCTTCGACAGCGTCGACGACGCCCTCGATGGCGTCGCTGCCCTGCTGCGCAGCATCCTCAAGTGCATCGGCTGCTTCACCCGCGGCGTCTTCCACGCTTTCGGCAGCCTCATCGAGGGCATCACCGAACTCGCGGTCACGCTCGCTCAGGGCCGTGTCGCGGTCGGCGGTTATGGTGGGCTCGTTTGAGTCCGTCAGGGCACCGATGTCGCCGCCGGTTGCCGTGACGATGACCCCGACGGCGGCTCCGACAAGGAAGCCGACGAGCAGTCCCGGGATGAATGCCTTGACAAACGCGTTATCGCCGGACTGCTCGCTCATCGGGCTCCCCCTGGGATTATCTGGGTCTATTGAACGGCACTGTGCTGCACCCGTGCCGCATGCTCATCCGTTGCCACCGGTTGTCGCGGGGCAGGCCGGGGTCTGGTCCACCTGTCCGCCCCGAGGCTGAGACAATAGCCGTGACGGCGTCGCTGGGCGTTCGGCTCGGAGGCACAAGTATGCGTCTGCTGGGATGGCACCGAGGAGAGGCCGGCACCTGTCGTTTCCATCGAGAGGCGGGTCATCGGCGGAGGCTCAAAGGCACATAGCGACGAGGGCGGATGCGTGAACGGCCCAGCCGACGCAGGCGGCTTGCCCATGCCCCGTAGGCGAGGGTGGACTCGGCGATCTCAGGCCATCCTGGCCGGCCCCGGCCGAACGCTGTCTCGATCCGCCATCGCCAGTAGCGGCCCGTGAGGCGGCCTCTCGTGGCCCAGGCGAGCCTCGGGAGTGCCGAGAGGCCGCGCAAGGCCTCGCCAGGCTTGATCACGGGCGGCTCTCCTCGGGCTCTGCGGTCCTGAACCAGGCACAGGTTTCTTCGAGACCCGCTTGGAGATCGACAAGCGGCTCGTAGCCGAGTAAGTCGCGCGCGCGTGTGATGTCGGCGGCGCTGTCACGGACATCGCCCGGACGCGCCGGCTCAAACACCGGTGCGGGGGCGTCGGGTGCCAGATGCTCGCCCATCATGCGTGCCAGATCAGCGATCGTGCACCCCCCGGCGCCCGCGCCGATGTTCATGATCCGGCCGCCGAGCGCGGTGCCGAGGCTTGCGGCACGGAGTGTGGCGTCGACCGCGTTGGCGACATAGGTAAAGTCGCGCGCCTGCTGGCCGTCGCCGTAGATCACGGGCGCTTCTCCGGCGAGCAGGCGCTTGGCGAAGGCCGCCACGACAGCGGCGTAATCCGAGTCGGACCGCTGCCGAGGACCGAAGACGTTGAAGTACCGCAGGCAGACCGTGTCGAGCCCGTAGCCGTCGGGCCATGCTTGGCACAGAGCCTCTGCGGCGAGTTTGCTCGCGGCATAGGGGCTCATGGGCGAATTGGGCATGGTTTCCAGGCAGGGAAGCTCGGACGGATCACCGTAGGCCGAGCTTGATGCGGCAAGGACAACCCGATCGGCGCCGGCACGTCGCGCGGCTTCGAGCACACGCAGCGTACCGGTCGCGTTGACCTCGAACGCTCGCGTCGGCTGCTCGAACGAGCGAGGCACCGAGCCCATCGCCGCGAGGTGAATGACCCGATCGCAGCCTTCGATGGCCTCGCTCAGTGCGCGGTCGTCGAGGATCGAGCCGTAGACGAACCGCAGGCGCTCGGGCGTCATCTCAAGGTGATCGCTGAGGGTCGCGAGCATGCTGTTGGAGAGATCATCGATAACCGAGACGGTCGCACCGCAGGCGAGCAGCACATCGACGGTGTGCGCGCCGATGAAGCCCGCACCGCCGGTGACGCAGATGCGACGCCCCTCGAAGGCCGCCCGGAGCGCCTCGAGTCGTTGGGATGGGAACCTCATCATCACAGGATCGTAGTCTGTGTGTGGCGCATAGACAGGGGCGCGCCGGTTGGCACGCCCCTGGTACAAGTCAGAATGATGCTCGACAGCGTTCGGTTCAGCAGCCGTCGATGAACGCGGTGACCCAGGCGAAGAAGTCGCTGTCCGTGCAGTTGCCATCCTGGTTCACGTCGCAATCCAGCGTGTCCTGCGGCGTGCGCGGGCTGGCCGTGAAGACAGTAACCCAGGCGAAGAAGTCGCTGTCGTTGATGTTGCCGTCGCCGTTGACATCGGCAGGACCGCAATCGGGCGTGTCCTGGTTCACGGTAACGACGGCCTCGCTCGAGGTGGTCGTGCCGCAGCTGTTGGTGGCGCGGGCGACGTAGGTGCCCGCATCTGCCAAGGAGGCGGACGCGATGGTGTAGGTCGGTCCGGTCTGTCCGAAAACAACACTGCCGTTCCGGAGCCAGAGGATCTGATCAGCGCCGCTGACGTTGGCCGTCAGTGTGAACGGCTCGCCCTCAACGATCGTTACCGAGCTCGGCGGAGAGGTGAAGTTCGGAGCGGGATCGACCGTCAGCTGCATGCCGCCGGAGAGCACCGAGCCGGAATCGTTGGTGACCCGGCAGAAGTAGATGCCGCTGTCGCTGGGCTGGGCCGCCAAGATCGTCAGCGTGTCGGTCGTCTGGCCGGACACGTCTTGCTCGACGAAGCCGACCACCTGGACCCACTGGTACTCGAGGTCGGGGCCACCGGCCACAATGCTCGCCTGCACGGGCTCGTCCTGACAGACCGTCACGCTCTGAGGATCGACCAGCACCACAGGGGGTGTGGGTGAGCCTGACGCTTGTGCAACGGCTGCGAAGCTATCGACCAGACCCGAGCCGAACTGGGAATCCTCACCGTTCTGGCCGAGGTCGACCGCGGTGTCGTAAAGGATCTGGCGGACCTGAGAAGGCTGGAGATTGGGGTTGGACGACAGCATGAGGGCGATCGTGCCCGCTGCCGCAGGCGAGGAGAAGGAAGTCCCGGAACTGATGAGCGTGCCACCGCCGCGGTAAGCGGCCCGCACGTTGCTTCCCGGAGCCATGATGTCGAGACCGATACCGGTGTTGCTGAACCCCGCCCGGTTGTTGGAACTGGTTGTGGCACCCACCACGATCACGTTCTCGTGGTCGAAGCCGTTGAGCGAAGCCGCTCCGTCGTTGCCGGCCGACTGGAGGTAGAGCCCGCCGCGGTTCTCGACGTAGAGGCCCGTGGTCTGGAACGTGCTCGAGGCAACACCTGAGTAGGAAACGTTGATCACGCGAGCGCCGTTGTCGACAGCCCAGCGGGCGCCGCGGGTCAGGTCGGTTGATGAGGCTGTGCCATCTCCGCGGTTGGAGACCTTAATCGGCATCAGGTTGGCGTCGTACGCGACACCCGCGGTGCCGAAGCCGTTGTTGCCAGCGGCGGCGGCCATGCCTGCACAGAACGACCCGTGCGCGAATCCCGCGGTGTTGTCGTCGACATCGCCGCCGGATGCCTGCGTCTGGTTCACGTCGGCGTTGTAACCCGAGACCAGGCGCGATTCGAAATCGGGGTGGTCCAGGTCGATACCCGTGTCACAGATCGCGATGGTGATGCCTGCACCCGTAGAGATGTCCCAGGCCGCGAAGTTGTCCATGTTGTTGTGGTGGTACTGCTGACCGATCTGAGGATCGTTCGGGACGAACGCGGGGTAGTGCATCCAGTTGGGCTCGACATACTCGTAGTCGCCGGTCGCCATCAGCAGGCTCGAGAAGGTGTTCTCGTTCATGCCGGCCGGGACGCTCACGAGGTACTCGTCGACATCGGAGGTGTGCTCGACCGCGGTCGGAAGCAGGCGGGCGCGGGCGTTCGAAAGCGGATCGCCGGCGGCCCCGCGTGCGGCGAACGCGCCGCCCAGACCGCCGTCGGTAAACCGCGCCTGCTCATCGCCGTAGAGGTCCTGCCTCGGGCGGACGATCATCTGGCCCGTGAGCTCAAGCACACCCGGCTGGTTGACGAACTGCTCCGGCGCGAGGTTGCCGAAGGCGTCCTGAGTCATGGCAACGCCCGGCTGGCCAGGCTGGATCTGGGCGACCTGGGCACCCGCGCCGAACGCGGTGCCTGCCAGGAGGAATACGCCAACACATGACACGGTGCGCTGCATCTTCATAGTTCAGACTCTCCTAGTACCCGGACCCCGGCCCGAGATATCTGTGCTGCATTCGCCTGTACTGTGAGCGGAGATGAAACCGGCAGGCCGGGCTCTACCCCGAGGATCAGACTGATAAAAGGCAAGTGTTCGGTATCGCAGAGACGCGATACATATGTCTATTGGACGTGGGAGGCGATGCGGTTCCACGGCTGGGGTAACTTCCGAGAAACGTGAGGCCAGGAACGCACCAAACCGATGCTCTACATGGAGTTAGCTTACTCCATAGCTCGTGAAATCCCAGGTGTCTGCGAACGAGCGAGGCCGCAGTCAGCCTGTGTTGATGGATATCCGGACCCACGCGCCCGAATCCTCAGCAGTCGCCGGCGATGAAGATCGTGACCCAAGCGAAGAAATCGCTGTCGGAGCAGATCTCGTCGAGGTTGACGTCGCACTCGGGCAGCCCCTGTATAAAGGCTGTCACCCAGGCGAAGAAGTCGGAATCGGTCACATCACCGTCCCCGTTGACATCCGCCGGGCAGACATCGTCCGCGGCGACATAGTCCCAGCCGATCGCGTCGAAGGCATCAAAGTCGCCGATGCTGAAATACTCAGGGAAGCCGGTCTCGAGCGGGGTGATCGCGGGCTCCATGACCCCGACACGCGGTGCGGTCGGGTCCCCGAAATTCGTCTCCCGGAAGTGGCTGGCCTGGAACGCAGACGCGTTGGAGGCGAGGTGCTCGCGCTCGATGAAGTCGAACTGGTGCTGCTCGGACGCGGAAAATCCGCCGATGTAAAGCGCACGCGGGTTGCTGGTGAACTCGGCGGGCGTTTCGGGGTTGTCCGCGCCGAGCTCGGCGAACCGGAACAGGTCCAGTGGTGTCATCTCGGTCCTACCGAACTCGATGACGTTCAAGAACCCGAGCGAGTGACCGACCTCGTGCACGAGGATGTCGGTAAGGCTGTAGGTGAAGAACGACCCGCCCACGGCCGCCCCGTTGCCGAGACCATCGCTCGGGTCGCCGTCGGCCTGGCTCGATATGAACAGCTCGGCATCGACCGTGACCACATCGATGCCCAGCGCCCGAGCGTTTGCCGTAGAAATTCGGAACTCGGTCTCCTGCGAGACCGGCCCACCGAGGGCGCGACGGGCGTTGACCGAGCCGAAGGGCAGCAGCGACTGGATCGTGTCGTCGGCATCGGCGTCATCGATCAGCGCCTGCCTGAGCTGGCTGTAGCCGATGTTGATAAACGCCGGCCCCGCACCGCCGAAGAAGCCCGGATCGAACGTCACATTGAGCGTGACGGTGATCGGGTCGTCGATCCTCGTGGCGTAGTAGTCGGCGGTGAGCTGCATCGCATCCATCGCATCCGGAGAGACATCACCGAACGCATTGAAGACAACGGTCAGGCCCGTGCCACGCGACGCGACCCCAGAGCCGCCACCGGAGGTGATCACGGCGACAGGCTTGCCGCGGCTGGCGTTGAGCGCATCGATCGCATCCTGATCAAGAATGAGCACATCCCACCCGCCGACCACAGGGCCGGGCGGATCGACCGGATCCATGCTGCAGAGCGGCTTGATCATGTACTCGACGTCGTGCGGCTGGGATCCGATCTGAGTGGTGCTGCGCGGGCCCGCCCCCGACGTGCCGGTGTCGAGCCATTGAGCGTGGGACGCGCCCGAAAGCGCGCACGCGCTCACAAGGCCTGCGGCTGGCAGGATGTACGGACGGATCGATACCTGCGGCATGGTGCTCCCCTCTCGCGGCGTCCAACGCCGACCAAACCACCACAGAGAACGCTCACAGCGTTATCGAGCCGGAACCGGCCCGCATCGACGCTACGCAGCGCGGCTACGACGGTTGCAGAGGATCCCGGGGGCGCGGGATCAGGGCCCGGCAGACGTGAGGTCGATCACCCGGACACGAAGCCGCGCATCTCGGCAGAGCCGAGCGCAGACCAACCGAGCCCGCACAGAACGCGATCTCGGGTATCTCGATCGTGAGATCATGCCCGCGGATCTTTTGAACCGCGAGGATCCAGAGGCCGCTGATGACACAAAAAACCCCGGACAAATGCCGGGGCTCGTTGGCCGAGTGATACCGGTTGTTCCTATCTCCGACGTCGGCCAACGAAGAGGAGTCCAGCAATGCCTGCCACGCCCGCCACGCCCGGCGTAGGGATCGCCAGTGTCACCGAGAGAGCACTTGGCTGGAACCCACCGAGAGAGACCTGTTGCTGGAAGGCATAGGTCGTGCCTGGTTCAAGAATGAACTCCAGCGATCCGGTGAAATCGATACCGGAGGTAGTGTCGAA
>JBCCZQ010000034.1:0-32027 GCA_039187315.1 Planctomycetota bacterium
CGTCGCATGCCCCGGCCGCTCGGGCCGAGCCGCGTCGGAAAGCCGAAGCGGATGCCGCGGGTACGCGCCGATACAGATGACTCGGTAGGCCATAGTGGCAATGTTAGAGGCTCGCCGAGTCACGCAACCATCCTCCACCGTTGCCAACGGGGGAGGTGCCGAGCAGCGCGAGGCGGAGGGGGTCTGACCACATCGCTGGAACGCTCAAGAAGACCCCCTCAGCCAGCTGCGCTGACAGCTCCCCCGTCGGCGACGGGGGAGCATGCAAACGGCCGCACGCGAATCACACCGCCTCGGGTGCGGTGAACTGCCACTCCGGGAACGGGTCGGACCATGCCGACCACGCCTCGGGCCCCATCGCGAGTTCTTCGTCCGTCAGCAGGCAGCTGTCCAGCAGCGTGCGGGTGTACGCCTCGTCGAGCTTGACGCCGATCATGACGACCTCCTGACGCCGGTCGCCGAAGGGTTCTTCCCACTTCGAATCGATCCACTCGATCGAGTCGTTGTCGGTCGGCCAGTGCTGCGTCGGCGCAGCCGCCCACCAACGCCCGGCCGGCTCGATGCGGAACGAGCCGCCGGCCTGCGACCACATCGCTGCAAAGTCGTGCTTGGACGCCAGCCAGCAGAAGCCCTTCGACCGCGTCGTCTTCAGAAAGCCCCCGACGACCATGTCGTGCAGCCGCTGCGGATGGAAAGGCCGGCGAGCGCGGTAGACGAAGCTGGAAATCCCGTACTCCTCGGTCTCCGGCGTGTGCTCCTCGTTGAGCTCCTTGAGCCACTGCGGCGAACTCATCGCTGCCTGCATGTCGAACCGGTCCGTGCCGATGATCTCATCAAGACTCACTTCGGCGTTGGTCGTCCGGATCACCTTCGCGTCCGCGTTGAGCGTGCGGATCATCGCCTCGACTTCGCGCAGCTCGTCGGCATCGACCATGTCGCACTTGTTGACCAGGATGACATCCGCGAACTCGACCTGATCGGTCAACAGATCCGCGATCGAGCGCTCGTCTTCGTCAGACAGCCCCATATCGCGATCGCACAGGCCGTCGTGCGTGCGGAACTCGGTGCGGAACGTGGACGCGTCCACCACCGTCACCATCGTGTCCAGCTTCGACAGCTCCGCGAGCGATCGCCCCTGCTCGTCCTCGAAGCTGAATGTCTGCGCCACCGGCAGCGGCTCCGAAATGCCCGTCGACTCGATCATCAGGTAATCGAACTTGTTTTCACGCGCCAGCCGCGACACCGCCTTGAGCAGGTCATCGCGCAGCGTGCAGCAGATGCACCCGTTCGACATCTCGACCAGCTCTTCCTCGACCCGGTCCAGGCTCGCGCCGCCCTGCTTCACGAGCTCGGCATCGATATTGATCTCGCTCATGTCGTTGACGATCACCGCGACCCGCAACCCCTCGCGGTTCCGCAGGACGTGGTTGAGCAGCGTGGTCTTGCCCGAGCCAAGAAAGCCAGAGAGAACGGTCACGGGCAGACGCTCACGCTTGCCCAGCGGCGTGGGGACGAACTTCGACATGGGTTCTCCTCCCAAGCCGCACGAAGTGCCGGCCAAGACCCGCGGGCATCACCCGCGTTGGGAAGCGTATCGGAATGAGAATCGATTATCAATCCTGGGCGCGGGCCGCTCTAGCCGTCTTCCCGCAGCATCTCCGGGTCCACCAGCCGCGCCAGCGCCGGGTGGCCCGCCGCCTTCTTCGCCTTGAGCGCCGCGATCACCGGGCCCGGCACCATCGACGCCAGCGCCGCATCCAGGTCCTCGCCCAGCGCAGCGAGCTGCTTGATCAGGCTGCTCGACGTGTACGCGAAGCTCTGGCCCGCCACCACGAACGCCGTCTCAAGCCCCGCCACCTCGCGGTTGGTGACCGCCTGCTGCACCTCGTACTGCAGATCGCTCAGATTGCGGATGCCACGCAGCAGGGCCGTCGCCCCCTGCGCGCGGGCGACGTCGACCGTCAGCCCCGCGAACGACTCGACCACAACCTCCGCGCCCTCCGGCTCACGCTCCAGCATGTCAGCAACGAGCCCGTCGATCATCGCAACGCGCTCCTCGGGCGTGAACAGCTCGCTCTTGCCCGGGTTCCGCCCCACCGCGACAACGACGCGGTCGAACAGCCGCCGGCCGCGCTCGATGACATCCAAGTGCCCGAAGGTCACGGGGTCGAACGAGCCTGGAAACACAGCGATGTGGAAGGCCATGGCCCCAGCATACCGGAACCGCGCAGAACAAGCGGGCGCCGGCCGCTCCAGATGCGACCGGCGCCCGCGGACGGGGGCATGGGATTGTGCCAGCCCGAAACTGGCGTCAGATGCTCGGTACCGCGGGCAGGTCGACCTCCGTCTCGTTGACGTGGTTGAACCAGTTGGTGTACGTCGCCAGTGCTGCCGTGGCGATGACCTCGGCGATCGCGCCGTCGTCGTACCCGGCCGATCGGAATGCCGCGACATCGGTGTCGCTGACGTTGCCGTTTTTCTCATGGATCGCGCCGGCAAACTTCGCCAGTGCCGTCAGCCGCGAGTCGCCAAGGTCACCGCCGCGGCGTGCCCCGATCGTGTGCTCGTCGGTCAGGCCGGCGCCCTTGCCGATCATGGTGTGCGCCGCGGCGCAGTATCCGCAACCATTGGCCTCCGCGAAGACAAGCTGCACTACCTCGCGTTCGGCCTCCGAGAGGCTCGCCTCGGCCAGCGCCCCCGACGCGCCGAGATAGAAACGCAATGCCGCCGGGCTGTTGGCCATCCCCTTGAAGATGTTCAGGTGCTTGCCGGCCAGCGGGCCGTCAAAGATCTCCTTGACAGCCCCGGTCGACTGCGCGGGCTCGATCGTGGTCAGGCGTGGCATGGGTCGGACTCCTTCCATCGGGCCAGGGCGGGCTTGACACGGCCCGGCAGAGCCCGTATGTTTGTGTTTACTATCTTATGCAACCCGATCCGACCAGGCCATATTCCCGCCCGCAGAATCCGGGCCGAAATCCTGCCCAAGCGGGCCCAAACACACCTCAGGAGACCGTGTTTGCGCACACTTAATGCCCTCCTCGGGATCTCTTGGCGCATACATGGCCGATGCGCTCGCCAGGCGCAATTGACAGGAAGTACGATTCCCCACAGATGGGCTGCTTCGGCGGCCCAGCGGATCCGAGAACGCCGGCACACCCGACGCGAGCCAACGCAAGGAACGCCATGAGCACGCACCGAGACCCTGCCGATCACACCGAGCCCAGCGGCGTCTGGCGCGGCTACACGCGCATGGACGTCCACTGCCACTCCAACGCATCCGACGGCCCCGCGCTCAAGAGCCTCGGACTGTTCGACATACCCGAGTGCTACTCCGAGCCCGAAGCCGTCTACGACCAGGCCAAGACCCGCGGCATGGATCTGGTCACGATCACCGACCACGACACCATCAAGGGCGCGATCACCCTGAAGGAACGCGGCTTCGAGGGCTTCATCGTCGGCGAAGAAGTCACGACCTACTTCCCAGAGGACCGCTGCAAGCTGCACGTCACAGTCTGGGACCTCACGCCCGAGCTGCACGAGCAGATCGAGGCACTCAAGCTGCGCGACGATGTCTACGACTTCTGCCGGTGGCTGCGCGAGACCAACCTGCCCCACGCGCTGGCGCACCCGGTCTACAACCAGAACGGCAAGCTGAGCGTCTGGCACCTCGAGCGCTGCTGCCTGCTCTTTCGCGCGTTCGAGATCATCAACGGCGCACACTCCGGCACGCACAGCCGGGGTGTCGAGCGGTTCCTCCAGTGGCTCGACCCCGACCGAATCAACGCCCTCTCGATCAAGCACCACCTCGAGCCCGTCTTCGATAACGCGTGGGTCAAGGGCATCACCGGCGGGTCCGACGACCACGGACTGCTCAACGTCGGACGCTCGTTCACCGCCATCAAGACCGACGACGGCACACCGATCGACGACCCCCGCGCTTTCCTTGACTTGGCCATGGCGGGCCACAGCGTCGCGGGCGGCGTCGCCGGGCACCCGTCGCTGCTCGCACACCAGCTGACCACGGTTGCCGGGCACTACACCGGTCGCCGCATGGTCGCCGACATGGACGCCGGCCAGGCCTATCTCGCCGGCAAGCTGCTCCGCTTCGCGGGCGTCGACGTCCCCAAGCCCAGCAAGGCCCGCTTGCTCCTGCACACCGCCAAGCGCAAGCTGCTGCTCGGCAAGCGCAAGAGCCGCAGCCTGCCCATCACGACGGCTCTCCGCGAGACCATCGCGCCCGTCCTGGAACGCTACCCCGATCTGCGCACCCGCCTCGACCCGGACACCTGGGCCGACGGCTCGGCGCTGTCCGACCACGAGCGCATGGCCGCCTTCGCCGACGACCTCTCCGCAGCGCTCAGCAAGGCGATGGCCTCGGGCGCCGTCGATGCCCTGCGCAAGCGCGATAAGAACAAGATCGTCGATCACCTGATGAGCTACGGCGTTCTGCTCGCCGCGCAGCTGCCGTACATCTTCAGCCTGTTTTATCAGAACAAGGAGCGCCATCTCATCGAGCAGATCGACCACAACCTCGCCGAACCCGGCTCCGGCGCGTCTGCGCTCGAACGCCCCATGAAGGTCAGCCTGTTTACGGATACGCTCGGCGACGTCAACGGCGTCAGCCGCTTCATCCAGAACGTCGCGGAGTTCGCGCGCACCTCGGGCCGCGATCTGGAAGTCATCACCAGCACCACGTTCGATGTGCCCGACGAGCCCAACATCTTCAACTTCGAGCCCAACTTCGCAACCGCGATGCCGAAGTACGAGAACCTCCAGATCGTCCTCCCGCCCGTCGTCAAGATCCTCCGCCACCTCGACAAGCACCAGCCCGACGTCATCCACATCTCAACGCCGGGCCCCGTCGGGCTCTGCGGATACATCGCCGCCAAGATGCTCCGCGTCCCGGTCCTGGGCGTCTACCACACAGACTTCCCCGCCTATGTTGACCACCTCTTCGAGGACCAGGGCTTCACCTGGGCCACGCAGAAGTTCATGCACTGGTTCTACAAGCCCTTCTGGGCCATCTTCACGCGCAGCGAGGACTACGTCGATGCGCTCGAGGGCCTTGGGCTCGACCGCGAGCACTGCCTGAGCCTCCAGCCCGGCGTCGATACCGACACCTTCAACGTCCGCTTCCGCGATGAGAGCTACTTCCCGGGCATCGGCGACGAGGGCGCACTGCACAAGGCTGCGGGCACCAAAGACACCGTTCGTGCGCTCTTTGTCGGCCGCGTGAGCGTCGAGAAGAACCTGCCACTTCTGGTCAAGGTCTGGAAGCAGGTCGACAAGCGCTGCAAGCAGCGCGGCCTCGATGCCGAGCTCGTCGTCGTCGGCGACGGGCCCTACCGCAAAGAGATGCAGCGCGAGCTCAAGCACACCAACGCGCGGTTCCTCGGCTTCCGCCACGGCGAAGAACTCAGCACCATCTACGCATCCAGCGACCTCTTCGTCTTCCCCAGCACCACCGACACGCTCGGCCAGGTTGTCATGGAAGCCGAGGCCAGCGGCCTGCCCGTGCTCGTCACCGACAAGGGCGGCCCGCAGGAAGTCGTCAAGCACGGCGAGACCGGCTTCGTCCTGCCCAGCACCGACATCAACCCGTGGATCGAGAAGCTCGAGACGCTCATCGCCGCCAACGCCACCCGCCGGAGCATGGGCGAGAAGGCGTACGACGCGATGCAGTCGATGTCGCTGGGCGCCAGCTTCGAGCACTTCTGGCAGGTCCACCTCGACGCCTGGCACCGCCACCTCGCCGAGATCAACATCCGCCCGATCGAGGGCGGCAGCGTCCCAGCGAAGAAGCCCAGCCCGTCGAGGCTGTAAGCTCTTGGCATCGTGACTGATGATCTCGCTCGATGCCGTCGGTCTTACCGGTTCCGCTTTGCGATCATGATCGTTGTGCAAATCGTCGCGGGCCTCGCCGTGATGGACACCGTTCCAGGGCTAATTCACGACCTCGACATCATGCCGGACACACGTGGGTGGCCCGTGCTCATGCAGCCGCTGATCGGGATCGGCATACACGCCGTACCCGCAGCGATCGGCACGACCGCGGCCGGGATGCTCATGTACGCACTACTCGGCATGCCGAGACTCCGCCGCATGCTGCTACAGAACACGCTGCGCTGCCAAAACTGCGGTTACTCGCGCGAGGGCCTCGCCGCCGACACCTGCCCCGAGTGCGGCGAGACGCTTACCCACGGGCCAGACCGGACATGAACAGGTTGGTCGCGCAGCTCGTATCGTGATGGCGTGAGACGGTGGCTGCATTCCAAGCCGGTGTTTATCGCGTGCGTTGTCATCGGGATCGGCGCGCCCGTGATGCAGGGCTTCCGAATCGGCAAGCCAATCGGCCTGACGTACACACTGAATTCGCTCGTAACGCTGACCGGGCTGAACGTTCTCGGCGGATCGTCACGGGTCACACCCGACATCGACCTGCTGATGCTACACATGCATACAGACGGCTCGTTCTACTCCGACGAAGAAGTCGAGCGACAACAACTCGACACGGACCAACTCGCCGAGATCGGCACAGGTACGGTTGTCACGTCACGCCACGGATACGGTGTAATTTTTGGTACCTTTGTACAGCACGTTCTCGTGTACGACATGTACATCTACGACGCGTCTACCCCGCTCACACAACAAGACCTCACCAACATGGTCGATCGAACCCCAGCTGGACAAAGCTGGTGGATTGATACCGCTCGCACGCACGGCGTACCACCGTTGACGATTACACCAGATACGAATAACCAAACAGGTTTCATACTCGCATTCGGCCGTGTCCCCCTCGGCTGGCGCATCAACCCCTTGGCGCTGATGGGCGACCTCCTCTGGCTCCTGGCCATTCTCGGCGCGATCGACGCTTGGCGGCATCGCAGGGACTGGCCGAGCCGACACAAGGACCACACCCGCTGCGGCTACTCGCGCGAGGGCCTCGCCGCCGACACCTGCCCCGAGTGCGGCGAGACGCTTACCTGACCCGAGCCTGCACCCGCCCGTGCGCAAACCGCAGCGCCGCTTCCATGCCGTCGGCCATGCGGTCGGTGTTGTACCGTTCCGTCGCGGTGCGGTGGGCCTCGGCGGACAGCCGCTGCCGAAGCTCGTGATCCGCCAGCAGCGTGCGCAGCTTTCCTGCCATGTCGTCCAGGTCGCCGTCGTTGTAGAGCAGGCCGTTCTCACCATCGCGGAGCGCTTCGATCTCGGGATTCTGGGCGTCGATCTTGTCGCAGGTGACCACCGGCAGCGCGTGGTTCATCGCGTGCAGGATGCTCAGGCCGATATTGGCCGGGTAGCAGAAGACGTCCGCCGCGACGAAGTAGCGGCCGACCTTGTCCTCGCCGTAGACCGCGCCCGGCGCGAGCACGTGGCCCTGCATGCCAAGGCGGTCGATGGTGGCCCTGACGTTGTCGAGATCGGGCCCCTTGCCGATGAGCACCGTCTTGAGATCCGGAAATTCGGGCAGCAGCTTCTTGGTCGCTTCGACCAGCATCGGCACGCGGTTGTTCGGGTCGAGCCGCGAGACGTAGAGGATGACTGGCCGCTTGCCTTCCGGACCAGCCAGGCCGTGTTCTGCTTCGAAAGCCTGCTGCGCGTCGGGGTCGGCGAGGATCGCGTTGCGGGCTTCCTGGATCGGCGTCGGGTCGAGGCTGTTGAGGGCGACGAAGACCTTCTCTTTGGGCATGCCGCGTTTGACGTAGTCGGCCGCCACCGATTCGGAGTAGAGCACCACCGCGTCGGCCATCTGCCCGGCCTTGTACCGCAGCCATGCACGGAACGGGCCCTCGCTCTTGGAGTAGCCGTGGCCCCAGACGACCGTGCCGACACCCAGTTTCCGCGCCCGACGCAAGCCGACGAACAGCGACAGATACCGAGTGTTCCACGCCATCGAGAGCGCGTCCCAGCCGCCTTTCGTGAGTCGCTTCAGGTGCTCGCCGTCCCAGAACAGCCCGCCGGGCAGGCGCTTGACGAGCCGATGCTCGGCCTTGAAACCCTCGGGCTCGACGTTGGGCAGGTCCATCGTGCCGTAGAGCACCGTCAGGTCGATGCCCGGTCGCCGGGCGAGGCTGCGGTAATAGGGCACGCGGAAGGCAGGCATGGCGGCCTGCTGCATCAGCACCCGGATCGGCCGCTCGCTCTGGTTGGACGCCGGTAGATCAGCCATGCCGCCGGCTAGCATAGCCGCGTGCCGCTGCCACACTTTCTCATCATCGGCGCGATGAAAGCGGGGACGACCACGCTCTACCGCGATCTGCTCACGCACCCGCGGATCTTCTTCCCGATGGATAAAGAGCCGGGCACGCTCACAGACGATGCCGTCCTGACCGACGAAGGCCGGGCAGCCTACGCCGATCTGTTCAAAGACGCGGGGGCGGACCAACTCTGCGCGGAGGCCTCGACGGCCTACACCAAGCGACCGACGCACGAGGGCGTCGCCGCGCGGGCCGTTGAGCTGCTCGGCCCGGAGCTGCGCGTGATCTACATCATGCGCGACCCGATCGAGCGCCTCCGAAGCCAGCATCGCCATGAGGTGACCACCGGCGAGATCGCTGAGCACGACCTCGGCGACGCCATCGCGGCCCACCCGCGGCTGATCGAGTACAGCCGGTACGCCTACCAGCTCGAGCCCTGGCTCGAAGTGCTCGGCCCGCGCCGCGTACTGCCGATCGGACTCGAGGCCTACTCGGCCGATCGGGCAGCGGGCGCAGCCGCGGCGCAGGCATTCCTGGGCCTTGAGCCCCGAGCGGACCTGGTGGACGCCGAGCGCGTCTTCAACCGCGGCGACGCGAAGCCGGTTGTCCGTGGAGCATGGCAGCTGGTCCAGCAGTCGGCCGTGTATCAGCGCGCTATCCGCCCGCTGATTGGCGTCGAAACCAGGCGGAAGCTCCGCGAGGCCTTCCTGCCGAAAGCGACCACCGAGCTCGCCGAGCCGAGCCAGGCGAGCTTTGCTGAAATCCGCGAGCGGCTGGCTCCCGACCTCGCCAGGCTGAGGGAACAACTCGGCGAGCGAGCGCCGGTCTGGAGCAGCGACTAGGCGCGCTCTTGGCTGGGCCCGTAGGGCTCGTCGGCGTCATAGTCGTAACCGGATTCGCGGTACTCGTCTTGCCCGTACTGGTGTTGTCCGTAGTCAGCATCGTCGTAGTCGCCGTAGCTGTCTGCGTCGCTGTAGGCCAGCCCGAGTGCGCCGGTCCGAATGCCAAAGCCTCCGAGCTTGATGTCATGCGCCATACCCATGAAGATCAGGCTGAGCAGCACGTGGACAAATGCCCAGACATACGTGGGGTAATAGATCGCGCCGTTGACAAAGCCATGCGCGTACATCATGCCCAGCTGCACGGCAAGCACGCTGATCATGAGCGGTTCGACGTCGTAGACCAGGCGCCGGTTCTTCCATGTGTACAACATGCAATAGAACGTATAACCAACGACCACGAGCATCGGGAACAGATAGATAATCCCGCCCTGGTAGGCGAGATCGAGGTACGCATTGTGCGAGTGCGAGTCGGCCTCATCGTCGCCGATGAACGACTGCCCCGTGGTCCCCGTCAGCCCCAACAGCGGGCGCTCGGCGATGCTGCCTGTAACATACTGCACGAAGATCTGGACCCGCGAGGTCTCGAGCGAGCCGAAACGCTTAAACGTGTTGTCCTCGGACTTGCCCAGCACGAACGGGATCAGCGATACGGCCAGGATTCCGACCAGCACGAGCACAACAGGACGCTTGATCAGCCCCCTGAGCTGCGGGATCAAAGGCACAATCGCGGTGATCATTGTCGAGCGGCTGCCCGTGAGCAAACCCATGCCCAGCGCCGCGCCAGCCGCCCCGCCGAGCACCACCTTGTACATGATGTTCCTGACAAGCTGCATGCCCAGGAAGCCGAAGACGATCATCATCGAGAACGCAACGCCGATCTGGTTCGAGCTTGCGCCGTACGGCTCAAAACGCCCGAGGCCCGCGCGGAACGCATCGCCCGGGTTCAGCAGCAGCGGCGCCATCGTAATACCGGTCGAGATCACCAGCCCGATCACGATCGGCGCAAGCACCCGCATCAGCGAGGCCGCGTCGACCACAGTCCTCGCAACGGCGATCGCTGCGAACACCAGCGCGATCCACTGCACGCGGAGCGCCAACGCCAGGCTGACATCCGTGACAGTCAGGATGAACAGGATGCTGACGAACGCCATGAGCGGATAGATGTACCCAACAGGCGGGACGGGACGCTTCGGGCCCGGATCGATCTGCGCCGCCACAGCGACTGCGAGGTACGCACCCACCGCCGAGACCTTCGCGACACCCGCGATGATCCCCAGCCCCGACAGCCGGCTGACGGTCACCCACACCACCATGAAGATCAGCATCGAGGGCAGCCGCAGCCGCGGAGGGATCAGAAGGAACACCATGGCGGCCGCGATCGCGCCCAGCCCCAGCAGCGGCAGCGGAACGACATCGAGGTATTGCTGAATCCGTTCCATGCGCGCTCGAAACTGTAGCTCCCGGACCCCGAGTCAAACGTGCTATCGGTCCGGCGGAGCCGGTACATGCACGGGCAACGCCAGCTCGGTCTCCATCGCCAGATGATCGGACCCAGGCCACGCGATCACACGCCAAGAACGCACCCGCACGCCCTCCGAAGCGAAGACATCATCGATCGACAGCCGGCCCGGCCGAGGCAGGATCGAAGGGAAGGTCCCGTCGGCGATCAGCACCGGCTTCGCCCGACGCAGGCCCGACAGCTCGGTGATCCGGCGGGACCGCGACGACAGCGGGACCGCGTTGAAATCCCCCGCTGCTACCACGGGCAGCTCCGTCCTGGCACGGATCACACGCATCGCCTCGGCGAGCGATTCGGCCTGCCGGTTGCCCACGAGCCAGCGGTCCGGCGTCCGCGGGCTGCGGAACTGGCTGCTCACGAACACAACGGGCCCCGACGGGTGCTCGATCCGCCCGATCCGCAGGCTGTGCCGATCGACGGCCGACCCGCCAAGGGACTCCGCCGCAGAAACCACTTCCGACCACACCGCACCGAAGCCGTCCGCATCAACATGCAACGGGTACCTGCTAACGATCAGCGGCCCGGCGAAGACCCAGCCGAACGGCACGCTCGAATACGGGTACACCGCACGAAGCTCCGGGTCGCTCTCGATCAGGCGGACCAGCTTCGTCGGTGGCTCGACGATCGCCAGGACATCGGCGCCGGACGCCACGATCGCGTCACGCTGCGCCGCGCTCTGGTCAGAGCCCGATAAGGCGTTGAAGACGATCACCCGCAGCCGCACACCGTCAGCATCCCGGTCGTGGGCGAGCCTCGGCACACCCAGAACCTGGACGACCAGCACCAGCACCGACACCAGCGCCAGCGCTCCGGCAGCCCACGCCCGTGAGACGAAGGCGAACAACACCGCGCCGCACGCGAGCATCGCGGCCTGGGCCGCGAAGTTCGCCACCGTGTCCACAGCCCAGCTGAGCGGGCTCGCTGAGGCGTGATCGATCAGACCCATACACGCAGCGCACGCCGCCACAGCGGCCGCGGGAACGCACAACAGCCACGCCACGGCGCGCGCTGCGGCCACAAGCCGTGAGACGGCCTTCCTACGTGGAGCCGGTCGCTTTCCGCGATGTCGATCGCGCCCTCGCACGCCGAGAGCGTACCACTCCCGCAGCCGCACGCGATAGGCTGGACGCGATGCCCGCGTCCGGACCCGCACCCATCGAGATCGCCCGCCTCGAAGAGGCCCGCATGGAGCGGGCCATGCGCGAGCTCGTCGATATCTGCGAGGACTTCGCCGGAGGCGTCATGTGCCGCATCGAGCCAGGTGCCTTCGACAACCTCGCCTGCAACATCGGGCTCCACGGCCCCGTCGACGGCGCAGAGATCGAACGGTTCTTTGACTTCTTCGAGCCGCACGGCATCGAGCCCAAAGCCGAGGTCTCCGCCTTCGCGGATCTCACCCTCGTACGCGGCCTGAGCGAGCGAGGCATGCAGGTACGCGAGTTCACAAACGTCTTCGCCCGAGCCATGGGTTCAGACATCGACAATCTCGCCCCCCAACACGGTTGGCCGACCGACGAGGCCGGCACGCCGCTGACCATCCACGGCGTCGATCCGTCAGACGAATCAGAGATCGTGACCTCCGCGACGATCACAGGCGAGGCGTTCTATCCCGAGCCCGAACCGCTCACGCCCAAGCGGCTTGAGATGCACCGCCGGATCTGCGCACACCCTCGGAGCGAGGTGCTCATCGCGCGATTCGGCGACGAAGCCGTCGGCGTCGCGGGAGCGGAGCACCCCGCCGACCCTGACGACCCGCCCGTGAGCGCGCTCTTCGCCGCAGCCGTGCGCGAGCCGTGGCGCCGGCGCGGCGTCCAGCAGGCGCTGCTCGCGCACCGGCTCAAGACGGCGCTCGCCAGCGGCGCACGCATCGCAACCATCCACGCCAACCCCGGCATTCCCACCGAGCGCAACGCCGCACGATTGGGATTCAGACTCGGCTATACCAAGGTGGTCATGGTCCGCCCCGGTCAGGGGCTGGCGCCTTCACCCTGACCGGCGGGAACTAGAGCCGGCCTTTGAGCCACGCCCACTGGGCCGAAAGCCCTTCGCGCACCGGCGTCTCGCAGGCATAGCCAAGATCTGCCTTGGCGCGGGTCAGATCGGCCCATGTCCGCTCAACGTCGCCGGGTTGCATGGGCGCCCGCTCGACGACTGGCTCACGACCCACTGTGTCGCCGATGGCCGCGATGAGTTCATCGAGCCGCATCGGATGGTCGCCCCCAAGGTTCCAGATCCGGTAACCGTGGTCGCCGATGCGATCCATCGCGGCGAAGATACCACGGATGATGTCCTCGATGAACGTGTAGTCGCGGCTGGTCGAGCCGTCACCGAACATGGTGATCGGCTCACCCTGCGCGACACGACGCATGAACTTGTTGATCGCAAGGTCCGGCCGCTGCCGCGGGCCGAAGACGGTAAAGAACCGGAGCATCGCGGTGGGCATGCCGGTCAGGTGATGGTGCGTGTGCGCGATCAGCTCGCAGGCGCGCTTGGTCGCCGCGTACGGGCTGATCGGGTGCTCGACCGGATCGTCCTCGCCGAACGGCGTCTTGTCGTTGTTGCCGTAGACAGAGGAGCTGCTGGCGATGACAAGCGTCGAGACGCCGTGCGTTTCGGCGAGGCTCATCAGCCCCGCGGTCGCGGTAATGTTCGCCCGCGCGTACCCGACCGGGTCCGCGATGCTCGGCCTGACACCCGCCTTGGCCGCGAGGTGGACAACCGTGTCGGGTGAAGCGGCACCGAAGAGCGCGGTCATGCGATCCTGGTCGTTCAGGTCGGCCTCGAGCAGCTCGAACGTGCCCGGCGAGTCGCCCGCCGCCGCCGCGACGGCGTCCGCGTTCGCCTGCTTGTTCGCACGGTCATAGAACGGATCGAAGTTATCGACGCCGACGACCCGGTCGCCTCGGGCGACAAGCGCCTCGCATAGGTGGGAGCCGATGAACCCCGCCGCGCCCGTCACCAGCACCGTCCCGCTCACGAGCCTTCGCCTCCATCACGGCGACCCGCCGCAGACCTCGACAGTAGCTTGCGGCTGTGCGCAGATGAGCCCTCGTAACCGACAGAGTCGTGTGCAACCCTGACGGAGCTGGAACAGCAGAACCCGTCCAGACTCCGAGATGGCACAAAAAAAGCAGGGTGCCATCGCGAAACAGCACCCCGCTGGAGGAGAGAGAGATCAAAGTATTCTACGCGTTATCGGCCGATTTGTTCGAAGTTTCTTGTTCTGGTTGACCAATTCTCCCCATCTTTACACAAACATACGCCTATAAACAAGACGAAATACGAACAAGAAACGATATCACGCGCAGAAGTTACCCAATAACTGAGCCGGACCACACGAAAAAAATATCATGTTTCCAGATCGCGCAATCAACAAGCAGAGGGTCCCGCCGCTGGCCGGGCACACTGTCAATTAGCCGGGCCCGGGACGCTCGGCTGCGCGGCCTCCGGCATTGTCCTGGGCAGGGTCGGAGTCTGGTTCCGTGTCTGGTTCCGTGTCTGGGTTGGGCACTTCGACCGCCTCGATCGGCGGAGCCGGCTTGGCAAGGCCCGGACTGCCGGCAGGCTCGCGGGTTGTGTCCCGCCCGGGCTGTCCCGCATCGCCGGGGGCGTCCAAGAAGAACGCTTCGAGCGCGGGGCGCCTCCGGCGCTCGGGCATGCGCTCGAACCGGTCACGCAGCCGTGGCGGAAGGGCGGCCAGATCGACTCCGCCTTGCTTGTTCAGAAACCGTTCGATCGTCACCGGCTCTGCTGAGAGCTCGTCGAGGTACCGCCTCTGCCGGTCGGCCCGCTCGCGCTCGATCTGCCGGGCCTCGATCCGGTCCGCAAGCCATGCCTGCTGCGACGGGTCGAGTTCGGCGAAGATCCGAGTCTGCAAGACGGTGACCGACGGGCCGGCGGCATCGAGCGCACGGATCTGCTTGCGCGCCTCCTGCTGTGCCGGGGTTCGTGGTTGCGGCTCGGCACCAGGCTCGACCCTCGGTGCGTGCTCACCGGTACCGGCCTGCTTCTGAAGCTCGGCGTAGCGCTCGGCGTGCTCGGCCCGGTACGCGCGCACCGCCTGCCGGTGCTCGTGGTTCAGGGACTCGATCGCCGCGTGCTGATCCCGCCGGAGCCGGATCGCGTGGTCGGTGCGCACGGAGCCGAGTTCTTGGAGCATCGTGCGCAGGTCGTCGGCCCGGATCTGGCGGATCTGGCCCATCCGCATCGAGCCGGGCACGCGCTCGGCCATCGTCAGGCCCTGCTCGATCAGCGGGGGGCGCTCGTTGACGACCTCAGGCCCCGCGAGCGGTGCCGGATCCGACGTGCTTTCCTGCGCGAGCGTCGCAGCCGACCCCGCTGCCACCAGGACCACGAACGCCAATCGATTCGCTTGCATGGCTCGCCTCCAACGGGATGCCCGTCTCGACACCCATTCGGTACAACGGTCGATCCGGGGCCGGCTTGCACCCCGAATCCTACGATTCTTCCAGGAAACAGGGTCTGTCCCGCCGGTGCAAGCCCGAGGGGCCGGACAAGCGACCACGCACCCCGTTCGGAGCAAGCGTCTCAGACGCAGGAGCCCTTATGCCCGCGATCACAAAGGACTTCATCCGCGACTGCCTCGCCAAAGCCGAGGGCCCCGATGGATCCCCGATCGCGGGCCGGCTTCTCTGGTCGGCGACGTGCGAAGGGGCCGCCTCGGTTAAGCTCGATAGCACGCGCCTGAGCGAGCCGATGCTCGAACCCACATCGCAGCGGACCCACGGCGCGATCCGTGCCGCAGCCGCCGAGTCCGGCGCCGCGCTGACATCGCTGATTGTTGAGATCGTCGACCACGCCGGCACGGTGCGCCACGGCTCAACCAGCGGGCCATCGCCCAGCGAGGCCGTCAAGATGCGCCTGTCTGACGAAGGAACGACAGAGGGCTCGACCGGGGGCGGTCAGCCGAGCGCCGCGGGTGCCCCCGCGCAGGCAGACACGCCCCAGGCCTCGGCGAGCGGGCTGCCGGGCGTCACGCACGCGATCGCGGTCGGCGCCGGCAAAGGGGGGGTGGGCAAGTCGATGGTCGCGGTGAACCTCGCCGTTGCGCTAGCACGCAAGGGTCACGCCGTGGGGCTGATGGACGGCGACATCTACGGGCCCTCGCTGCCGACGATGCTGGGGCTCACCGCGATGGACCTCAATGTCCGTGAGAAGATGATCGAGCCGTTTTTCGTACACAACATCAAAGCTACAACCATCGGCAAGATGGTCGACCCGGAGAAGCCGTTGATCTGGCGCGGCCCGATGGCGCACGGCGCGTTCAAGCAGCTCGCCGAGCAGACGAACTGGGGCGAGCTGGACTACCTGGTGATCGATCTGCCCCCGGGTACAGGGGACGTCCCGCTGACGATGGCGCAGAGCCTGCAGCTGACGGGCGCGGTGATCGTCTGCACGCCGCAGAAGGTCGCGCAGGATGACGCTGTTCGAGCTGCGCGGATGTTCCAGCAGCTCGGCATCCCGATCCTCGGCGTCGTCGAGAACATGTCCGAATTCATCGGGGACGACGGCACGAAGTACGACATCTTCGGCAAGGGCGGCGCCGAGCAGATGGCCCAGCGGCTCGGCCTGCCGTTCCTCGGCGACGTCCCGCTGAACATGGCCGTGCGCATCAACAGCGATGGCGGTAACCCGTCGGCGAACTTCGACGAGCCCTCCGCGGGTGGGCCGGCGATCCCCGCCGCGCTGACCGCTCTGGCGACGAACCTGGAGAACCAGGTCGCCCTCGCAGGGCTGAAACAAGGCACCCGCGCGCCGAAGCTGACGATTTCTTAGCGCAAGGCACGGGTTCCACCTGCCAGGGCGACCTGAACCTCGACAGCACCGTCACCGACAGCGACTTCTTCGCGTGGGTGAACTTCTTCCTCAACGGCTGCTGAAGCCGGCCTGCGGGTAAGCCGAAACGGGCGTTCGCATACCTGCTGCGCGTTTTGTGCCGGTTTTTACGAGAATTCCATGGCCCGCGATAGCGTCCGCCCGCGCTCTTCTTGTAGAACAAGTTGACCGGCACGGGGTCGGGCGCACCATCCACATACGGCGCCGGGTGCTCGGGTCCGAGATGATTATCCGCACCGACGCGAACGTTCCGAGGAATCAGCGATGCACGCACCCCATCAGGGCCACCTCCTGTCCGCATTGGCGATCGCTTGCTCGGTCGGGATGGCCGACGGGCAGCCCGAGTTCAGGACAGTTGCGCTCTCGGAGGCCGAAGCGCCCGGCGTGGCGCTGCCGACCGTGTTCAACTTCTTCTTCAACCCTTCGATCGGCAGCGACGGGACAGTGAGCTTCCTCGGAGCGGTCAATACGCCGAGCCCGACCAACGAGGGCATCTGGGTGGAAGCGGGTTCGGGCCTCGTGCTGGCGGCGCGCGAAGGCGACCCGGCGCCGGGACTGAGCGCTGGCGTCGTGATCGAGGCGTTGGACATCGCCATCCGGGCTGGTGCGAGTACGGGCGCCTTCCAGGCACGCATCGGCGGAGCCGGCATCAGCACCGGCAACGACATCGTGCTGTTGGGCGAAGGCCCCGCCGGCACGTTCGGGGTCTTGGCACGTGAGGGCGATCCCGCTCCGGGCGTGGGCGGCGGCCTGTTCAGCGCTTTCGTTGGCTTCCCCGCGATCAACGCCGCCGCGCAGCGCGCCTTCGTCGGAAACCTGCTCGTCGGCACCGGAGGAGTGACAGCGGCGAATCAGGGCGGCATCTGGACCGACCGCAGCGGCTCGCTCGCGCTGCTGGTTCGCAGCGGCAATCCCGCCCCGGGTGCAGGCGCGGGCGTCGACTTCGCCACCTTTGATGCAGACCTGGCCATCAACCCTAGCGGCACCATCGCCTTCGCCGCCACTCTCACCGGCTCGAGCGTGAACACCGACAACGACAGCTCGATCTGGCGCGATTCGGGGAGCGGGCCGGAGCTGGTCGTCCGGGAGGGCGCACAGGTGCCCGGCGAGCCCGCGGGCGTGGTGTACACGCAGGTCGAAACCCGCCCGGGCCTGGACGCCGACGGCCGCGTCGTCTTCTGGGCAGAGATCGACGGTCCTGGCATCGACGACACGAACGACTCGGGTATCTGGGCAGCACCGCTTGGGACAGTCCCGTCGCCGGTGGTGCGGGAAGGCCAGCCGGCGCCCGGCACGCCGTCTGGCGTCGTCTTCGGCGACATCGGACTCAACCCATCGGTGGCCGCGGGTGCGGGCGTCGCGTTCGTCGCGGAGCTGGCCGGGCCGTCCATTCTTCCAGGGAACGACTCCGGGATCTGGATCAGCCGCGACGGCGGGACCACGGAGCTGCTCGCGCGCGAGGGTGACCCTGCACCCGGCGTCGGCGGAGGAGGCGTCTACGAAGCCTTCTTCAACAACCCAGCGCTGTCATCGACCGGCCGGACCGTCTTCGGAGCCGGTCTAACGGGCGGCGCGGTCACCAACGACGACGACAACGGGCTTTGGACGGTCGATGCGAGCGGCACAGCCACGCTCATCATCCGCGATGGGGACACCATCGATGTCGATGACGACCCGGTTGCTGTTGACGAACGCACCGTGGCGTTCTCAGTCTGCGAGCGCGGCCGCGGCTCTGAAGACGGCCGCAACGCCTGCCTGAACGCCGATGCCGAACTCACCCTGCGCCTCGGGCTCGAGGACGACGGCGGCTTCGGCTCGGGCATCTTTGTGATCCGCCTTGAACAGGACGACTGCCCCGGCGATGTCAACGGCGACGGCACCGTCAGCGACTCGGACTTCTTCGCATGGGTCACGGCTTTCGTCGCCGATCCACGATCGCCCGAACAAGAAGCCGCATGCGACGTGAACCGCAGCGGCAACTGCTCGGACAGCGACTTCTTTGCCTGGGTTACGATCTTTATCAATGGCTGCTGAGCGCCGCGACCCGTGTCGGACGCTGTCTGTCAGGGTGGCGGGGTTCCCGTCAAAATGCGGCCAAACCCGCCGAACGACGCGCCTCGGGCCTTGTGCCCGGCCGCGCGGATCTGTAGCGTGAGAAGCATGAAGACTCACCAGACAGCCGTCGCCCTCGCCGGGATCCTGAGCGGTACTCTCGCGTGCCACGCCGCGGGCCAGGCCCCGATCACCCTGACCGTTGACGAGTCCCAATCCGTCGTCGACATCGGGATCCAGATCATCTCGCCGCTGGGCAACCGGAGCGACACCGACAACAGCCCGTTCGGCGGCAGCGCGGACGTCAGGTTCGACGATGACGCGAACCCGAGCATCTTCATCCTCGATGACTACAGCTTTATCTCTACGGAGACGCTCGATTACTTCTACGACTTCGGCCTCCTGGGCACAGTGACCGCCCAAGGCGTTGGCGTCGGTTTGACCTATCCGAGCACGTCGCTGCCTGTCTCGACGGGCATCTCGCCCGGCGCCGGCACATTCATCCTGCCCGTGATCGACAACCAGTTCGTCGGAGTCGTCAACGTCACCAGCACCGGCCTGATCGGCGACACCGTCGGCAGCGAATCCTTCGACCTGTCCGTCGATACCGAGGTCGACATCCTCAAGAACACCGAGGGCATCGTGACCTTCAACGGCGAGGATGTCACCGTCACGCTCGTCGTGCCGTTCCAAGTCACCCAGGAGCCGGCGCTCGGCGTCGAGTTCATCATCGGCGGCACCGCCACCTTCGTCCTGACCGGACAGCGTGACTGCCCGGGAGATGTCAACGACGACGGCGGCGTCAGCGACTCCGACTTCTTCGCCTGGGTCACGGTCTTCCTCGCCGACCCCCGCAGCCCGGCCCAAACCCAGGCCTGCGATGTCAACGGCGACGGCAACTGCTCCGACTCCGACTTCTTCGCCTGGGTCACCTCCTTCCTCGATGGGTGCTAAGAAGCCCAGATTGTTTTCAAAACATCGCGCCGGGCTCTTGGAGGACCCGCTCTTCTTTGGTACGCTCCAAGCGGGTGGGGCGGTATCCAAAACACGAACAAATACATGAGGGTTCACCGATGCGTACTGGCCGGACCGTTCGATCGCTGCTGACAGCCGGAATCCCCGCGAGCTTGGCTATCGGTCAGGCTGTCCCACCCGAGCTTGCCGGCTTCGTCGAAGTCGATTCTCCGGAAGCAGAAGTCCGCATCGTCGGCGAAGACGGCCCGGGCCAGTGGCTCAACGACGACAGCGACCCGGTGGCGATCGAGGTCACCGCCCCGGCGACCGCCACCGTTCGCTTCAACCCGCTCGGCAGCGGATTCGCCCCCGACGACACCGTCTCGGTCGCCGGCTCGCCATCCGCCACACTGCTCTCCAACGGCAGCGGGATCGAGGGCGACGCCGCCGTCGATGTCGAATACCTGCCGGATGGCAGCGAGATCCTCGTCCTGCACCGCGATTCGCAGAACATCGTCCGCTTCGACGCGCAGACGTTCGACATACTCGGCGAGTACCCGCTTGACGCTTTCGCCATCGACATGGCCATCACGCCAGACGGTTCGCGTGCTGTGCTTGCGAACTACACCGAGGCCACCGCCAGCATCCTCGACCTGACCACCGGCACTGCCGTCACCATCCCCGTTGGCTTCGGGCCGGGCACAGTTGATATCACGCCCGACGGCGCCCTCGCAGCGATCGCGAACTCAGTGGATTCGACGCTGAGCGTGATCAACCTCGCGACGAACACGGTAGTCCGCAGCATCGTCACGCCCCAGTTCGCGCAAACGACCTCAGCGCAGTTCGAGGCGTTCGCCGTCGACTTCCGGATCACAACACCGCGGACGTTTTACGACAACGAAACCCTGCTCATCCCCGGCAGGTTCGACGATGTCCTGGCGGTGATCAACCTGGCAACCGGCGCGCGGACCGACGTGACGCTGACGAACACCGATCCGTTCGGTGTCGATGTCTCCGGCGACGGCTCGACCGTCCTCGTCGGCCACAGCATCAACCCGGGCGTTGTCACCGTGGTCGATCCGACCACGTGGACCGAGTCCCGCACCATCGCCACGGCCGGCACACGGTCCAATGGTCCGGTCGTGCTGAACCAGGACGGCACCCGTGCCGTCGTCGGGCTCCAGAACACCACGCGCGGGCTCAACCTGACTACCGAGACGCTCTCGCCCGAACTGAACACCTCGAACCTCAACGACATCCGGCCCAACTTCGACCGCACGCGCGCCGTCGGCATGGGCTTCTCCGGTGCCGTTATCGATATCGCCACCGGCAGCCTGCTCAGCCGCGCAAACGATCGAGTCTCGGCCGCGTTCGGCGCCACGAGCCCCACCGAGAACCAGGCCGCCATGCTCGCGACGACCTTCGGTGCCGAGATCGTCGTCATCGAGACCGACGCCTCACCCAGCCTGCTCAGCTTCCAGCTGTCTGGCCCCAGGCCCGAGGGCGATGTCGCCCGGCATACGGCCTTAACCCCAGACGGCGCCATCGCACTGAGCAGCAACCTCTTCAGCGATGACCTGACGATCTTCGACACGCAGACGGGCGCGCAGCTCGGCTCGGCCCCGCTGGACGAACGCGCCTTCGAGGTCGCCACCACGCCCGACGGCACCACCGCCGTCGCCGTCAACCTCGACGGCTTTACGGTGAGCATCGTCGACCTCGCCACAGCGACGACAACCGCTCTGCCTTCCGCACGCCGGCTCAGCCAGGTCGAGATCAGCCCAGACGGCAACTTCGCCTACGTCAGCCAGGTCGCTTCGGGCGACGGCGTCCGCAAGATCGATCTGAACACCAACTCGTTCGTCGGCGGGCTCACCCCCACCGGCAACATGGCCAGCATCTTCTACGCGTTCAGCCAGGTCTCGGGCGTCAGCCTGTCGCCCGACGGCTCGCGCATCGCCGTCGCGGGCGGCTTTGATGACACGCTTACCGTCGTCGAGACCGCGGGCATGACCGTCGAGTTCGAGGACTTCTTCGCCGCCGATTCCTTCATCGCACGCGTGAACTGGTCGCCCGAGGGCGACCGACTGCTCGTCTCCGACCGAGATCTCGACCTGGTCGCGCTGTACGAAGACAACGGCTCGGGCCTGGCGTTTGTTGGCAACATCGCGGTCAGCAGCCAGCCGTTCGACGCCGTCGTCCTGCCCGGATCGGACCGCGCGTTCGTGATCAACTTCAGCAGCACCGACCCCAGCATCGGCGTGCTGGACCTCAGCACCCGGACCCAGACCAACCTGCTGCCGCTGCCAAACAGCGCCACAGGCCTGGCGCTCAACGAAGACGCGTCGCAGCTGTCCGTTGTCACCGGGACCGCGAGCGTCACGAGCGGGAACGGCACGTTCCTCAAGACGAGCGAGGGTGAGATCCGAGTCTACGACACGGCCACGCTCGCGCTGCTCGACACCATTACCACCGGCCAGCCCGTGGCGGACATCGACGCAACCGCCGACACCGAAGTGCTGGCCATCGCCGCGCCGCAGTCAGACGGGATCGTCGTCAGCAGCACCCCGGTCTGCCCGGCCGACGTCAACGCTGACGGCGTCCTCAACAGCTCCGACTTCTTTGCATGGGTCACCTTCTTCATCGCCGACCCCAGAACGCCGCAGCAGGAAGCAGCCTGCGACGTCAACCGGAGCGGCGTCTGCGACAACTCCGACTTCTTCGCCTGGGTCACCATCTTCACAGGCGAGGGCTGCCCGTAGCAGCGCTGCTGGGCCGAAAATACGAAGAATCGGTCAGTCGCGCCGGCCAACGCTTCTAGCCCGGACCGCGCGCCGGTATCCTGAAACTCGATTGATGCAGGAGATCGTTATGCGCTGGTCAACCGTACGTCCTATCGCTCTTGCGGCCACAAGCTACGCAATACCGCTGACCTGCACCGCAAACGGCCAGCAGCTCGCCTGGCAGTTCGACCCGCCGACCTTCTTCGCCAACACGCAGAACATCGGGACCACCGGCATCGTCTTCCGTGTCACCGAAGAGCTCACCATCACCCGCCTGGGCTTCTACGACGACGACAACTTCTCACCCGATGGCCTCGGGCGACAGCAGCAGGTCGGCATCTACCTCGATTCGAACCAGCAGCTGCTGACCAGCGGCACCGTACCCGCCGGAACCGCGGCGCCGCTCGTCGGCCGCTTCCGCATGGTCGACGTGGACGACATCACCCTCCAGCCCTCGACCGATTACGTCTTGGCGTCCACACTGATCGACGACGGGTTCATCCTCAGCCAAGTCGGCGATGAGATCACGCTCGACCCGCGCGTCATCCTTGTCGAAGAACGCGGCGGCGGCGGGACCACCCTCTCCTACCCGCCCAGCTTCCAGGGCACCATCACCTTCGATGTCGGGCCTATCTTCGAAATCGGCGATGCATCCCAGGCCGACGCGCCAGCATGGAACGTGCCCTCCGCCAACAGCTCCAGCCCGGCCAGCACCAACGTCTTCGGCACCCGCTTCACCCCCAACGAGGACATCTCCGTCAGCGCGCTCGGCTACTACGACGAAACCCTCTTCGGCGATGATGGCCTCGAGGCCGCGCACGAAGTCGGCATCTACGACGACCAGACCTTCCAGCTGCTCGCCTCAGCGACCGTACCCGCAGGAACACAGGCCGCGCGCAACGGCAGCCACCGCTACGTCAGCATCACGCCGATCATGCTCGAGGCCGGACGCTCCTACTCCTGCGTCGCCACCATCGCGGGCGATCGCACCAGCAACGTCACCCCAGGCGGCAGCCTCGTTGTCGATCCACGCATCACCACCACCGCCTGGGTCGGCGATTTCGGATCCGCGTCGCTCCGATTCCCGTTCGACGGCGTCGTCACGACAAACACACGCATCATGGGGCCGAGCTTCATCATCGGCGACGGTTCCGGCGACCCGGAGCCGTGCCCGGCCGACGTCAACGCTGACGGCGTCCTCAACAGCTCCGACTTCTTTGCATGGGTCACCTTCTTCGTCGCCGACCCCAGAACGCCGCAGCAGGAAGCAGCCTGCGACGTCAACCGGAGCGGCGTCTGCGACAACTCCGACTTCTTCGCCTGGGTCACCATCTTCACAGGCGAGGGATGCCCCGAATAGGCGGGGTGCAGCAGACGCAGAGGGCCGACGCCCTCACGCGACCTGGAGCACCTCCATCGCCGCCCGCTTGATGTCCTCCGCGCTCAGGCCGACCTGCGCCAGCAGCTCGTCCGGCGTCCTGGCGCTTTTGGGGATCCGCTTGACGTGCAGCTGCTCGAGCTGGAACGCGTCGCCCGCCCGGACCAGCGCGTCCGCCACCGCCGAGCCGATCCCACCGCCGTAATTGTCTTCGACGGTCATCACGTAGCCGTTGTTCTGGCTGATGACGTCCAGCAGCTTGTCCTCATCGAACGGCAGGCTGTACAGGTCGATCAGCGTGGCGCTCACGCCGGCCTCATCAAGCAGGTCGATCGCCCGGTTCGCTTCATGCACCATGTAGCCCGCGGCGATGATCGCCACGTCGCGCCCCTCGGTCAGCACCTCGAACCCGCCGAGGTTGAACACCGTGTCATCGCTGTAGATGAATTCGGTATCGGGCCGGAGCGTCCGCATGTAGCACACGCCCTCGTACTCGGCCATAACCTGCGTCAGCGCGTACGCCGCATACGCGTCCGCCGGCTGGAGCACGTAGCAGCCGGGGTTGCCGCGATGGTCGCGGACCGTCGTAAACGACCGGAACCAAGACACATCCGGCAGCGACATCTGGCTCGGTCCGTCCGCCGCCAGTGTCACGCCCGAGTGGCTACCGATGATCTTCAGGTTCGCGCCAGAGTTGATCGCCATCTCGATCTGGTCGTACGCCCGCGTGATGAACTTGCTGAAGCTCGACACGAACGGGATCTTCCCGGCCGCGCTCAGGCCCGCGCCGACCGAGATCATGTTCTGCTCGGCCACCTTGCACTCGATGAACCGATCCGCCAGGTCGCCGTCTTTCAGGAACGTCTCGCTGAACGTTGAATTCCGCGTATCGGCGTCGAGCACCACCACACGGCCTGACGCGTGACCGAGGGCACGCAGCGCGATCCCGTACGCCTTCCGTGTCGCCAGCCGACCCGTCTGGTACAGGCTCTCCATATCGAACGAACGCATCGACGCGCCCAGCCCAGGCAGCTCTCCGACCTCCATCTCCGCCGGCGGCGCCTCGCTCGGTGGGCGGATCTCGAACTGGTCGGCCGTGGAAAGCGTTGACGTCAGCTCGACGCGCACCTGGTCGAGCTCTTCGAGCGCCCGCGTCAGCGCATCGCCAGTCGGCGGCTTGCCGTGCCAGCCGCCGCCCTGGATGGAGGGCGTGCCCCAGCCCTTGACCGTCCGCGCCACCACCGCGAGCGGCGCGCCGTCGCCGCCGGAGCGGCCTTCGAACACATCGAACGCTTCCTTGATCGCTGACGGGCTGTGCCCATCGATATTGAGCACCTCGAAGCCGCACGCCGACAGCTTCGCCGTGAGCTTCTCGGGTGACTGCTGCGAGCCCACGCGGTCCGCCTGGCCGAACTCGTTGCAGTTGAAGATCGGGAGCACGTTGGTCAGGCCGCGCTCGACGATGTGGTCCAGAGCCTCGGCCACCTGCCCCTCGCGTGCCTCGCCATCGCCCAAAATGCAGTACACGCGCTTGTCAAGCCCATCGAGCCGCGCTCCCTCAGCCACGCCGACCGCCACGCTGAGACCCTGGCCGAGCGAGCCCGTCGCCGCATCGAACAGCGGGAATCCCACCATCGGGTTGGGGTGGCCGTCGAGCGGCGAATGGCCCTCACGCAGCGACATCGCGTCCTCAAGAGTCAGCTTCCGACGGTTCGCCGGGTCCAGATCCGCCGAGTCCGCCGCCACCGCCACACCCAGCTTGCACGCCGCCGCGTACACGATCGGCACAGCGTGGCCTGCGCTGAGCACCAGCCGGTCGCTCGTCGGGTAGTCCGGGAAATCCGGGCTCCATCGCATCGAGCTGAACATCAGCACCGTCACGATGTGCCCGAGCGACTGCGCCGTCGTCGGGTGCCCGCTGCCCGCCGCCGCGCACATCTCCAGCGACATCCGGTCGAGCTCGATCGCCTGCGCGTGCACCGCTGCTTCGAACGACATCCCAGGCCTCCCTTTCATCACCGGCGTCGCGACAGGCAGAAGCCCGGCCACGCACGCCGAGGTCACTCGGTCCCCAATGCCGATGGACGCGCCCACAGACAGCCGCTCCGGGCCCGCCAGGGACCCCCTGAGCGTGCGCCAGCAGCGGAGACCAAGCCGAAGCCCGTACGGATTGTCGTCAACACACCCGAGGGCCATGCCCGCGCCACAAGTCGCGGCAGCACAGCCCCGGCACGAAACAGTATCCGCCCCCCAAACCCCCACGGCAACCCAGCAGCCCGTCGAACTCCCAAGGAACGCATTCCAGAACACGCCAACACACCCCATCGGGTGTAGACTCAACCACGCGCGGCCACGACCCGTGGCGGTCCACCGCTGCACACAAAGCCCGACCCGGGAAGGAACGAGCAATGAAGGTCGTCTGCGATCGCGATGCCCTCCTCGACGCCGTCAACGTCGTCTCAGGCGTCGTCAACACACGCTCGCCCAAGCCGCAGCTTGCCTGCATCCGCTTGACCGCTACCACCGAGGACGGCGCGGGCCAGCTCACGCTCGAAGCGACAGACGCCGAGGTCGCCCTTAGGCTCTCGATCCTTCAGGTCACCGTCGAAGAACCCGGCGCTGCCCTCGTCCCCGCCGACAAGCTCCGCCAGATCGTCGGCGCCGAGAGCAACGAACCAACCCTCCGTCTCGAGGCAGACGAGGCCACCCTCAACATCCGCGGCGCGGACGCCCACTTCCAGGTCTTCGGCTACCCCGCCAGCGAATTCCCCGAGCTGCCCGAATTCGCCGCCATCGCCGCGGGCACCGCCGCCGGAAAGCCCAAAGACGTCTTCGACGCCCACGCCGGCACCCTCAGCACACTCATCAGCAAGACACTGTTTGCGTCCGCACGCGAGAACACCCGCTACGCGATCAACGGCGTCCTGCTCAAGCGCCTCGGCAAGGGCCTCGAAATGGTCGCCACCGACGGCCGCCGCCTCGCCCTCTGCAAGGCAAGCCTCCAGACCGTCCCCAAGGGTGACAAAGACGGCCCCGCCGCAAGCTGTATCGTCCCCGCCAAGGCCCTCGGCCTGCTCCAGAAGCTCGCCGGCGACCCCGAAGAAGCCATCGCCGTCGCCATCACCGACACCCAGGCCGTCTTCGCCATCGGCGGCTCGGGCCCATCGGGCGACGGCGCGCGGGCCACGCTCGCCAGCAGCCTCGTCGAAGGCACCTTCCCCCCCTACGAGGACGTCATCCCCAAGGACCAGGACAAGAAGGCCACCTTCGCCAAGGACGTGCTCAACTCCGCCGTCAAACGCGCCGCACTGCTCACCAACGAGGAGTCCCGCGGCGTCCGCATGTCCTTCCGCGCCGAGGCCAAGCAGCTCGAACTCGCCAGCCGCGCACCCGAGGTCGGCGAAGCCACCATCAACGTCGACCTGCCCGGCTACGACGGCGACGACGTCGAGATCGGCTTCAACCCCCAGTTCATCGCCGAGGCACTCCGCGTCGTCCCCGAGGCCGAGGTCGTCATGGAGCTCAAGAGCAGCTCCAAGCCCGGCCTGCTCAAAGCCGGCAGCGACTTCCTCTACGTCGTCATGCCGGTGAACCTGCAGTAGTTCCCGAGGCCGAAGCGCCAGCGAGGCCATCCCCATCCTCCCCCGTGGTGCCCCGCGGGGGGAGGTGGCTCGCCCCGCGGGCCGGAGGGGGTCATCAACGATCGCGCCCCATCCGAAATGCTTCACCCGGTACGCTGCGCATGTGTTCAAGCCGCTGCGACACCCGACAGCCTTCCTCGCACTGACGCTCTGCCTCTTCGGTTGGCTCAGCGCCTGGTCGTATGTGCCCGCAAGACCTGCGGATTTCTATTGGCTGGTCGCGAGCCACGGGCACTCGAACTACCGGCCGTTATTCATTGCCGCGAACTATCTCGCCGGGCACCCTGGGGGTCGCTTTCGAACCCCAGTTTCTGATGTTTGGCATCTCGACCGGCACCCCACCAGCTATCGGGCTGTGATACAAACTGATACGGAAACCTACGCGCTGATCGTCGATACCACATCGGGCAAGTCTGTGCTTCCTGACAACGCTGTCGCCGGAGCGCGTGTGATCAATCGGTTGCGGTCAGAGTCTTTCGGGATCCTCGCGCCGGTGTTCAACCGTTTTCATGCCGATTTCCACCTCAGCGTCCTGCCCGAGAACAGCTCACTACCGCTGCCCGACGAGCAGCAAGCCATCGAAGCCGCGGCCGAAGCCGGATACTGGAGACCGGCGCGTGTGGACACGAAGGTCGATTGGTTCGCAGCCTTCCATGACCTTGTTTTCATGGTCACATGCATCGCATGGGCACGCAGCGCTTTCGCGGTTCCGGGCTGGCCGGTCTGGAAACGCATCACACCGAAACAGCGCCGACGCATGCAAGGCCGATGTCTCGACTGCGGCTACAACCGCGCCGCCGCCCCCGACGCGCCCTGCCCCGAGTGCGGCGACCCGCAGAACGCCTAGCAACACCAGACACTATCTCGGTACGCTGCGCATGTGTTCAAGCCGCTGCGACACCCGACGGCTTTCCTCGCGCTCACGCTCTGCCTCTTTGGCTGGCTCAGCGCCTGGTCATTCGCCCCGACAGGACGCCCGCTGTTTCCAGTTTCTTCGGACGACACAAGCCACGACAACCGCCGACCGCTGTTCTGGCTCGCCTCGCGCATGCCCGGGCCGGGCTTGATGGAGCGGCTGACGCTTCCATCCAGAGACGACTTCGGGCCGCGCCGTTTCTCAGCGGTGCTCAAGATGAACGCCGGCACGACCGCGATCTGGATCGAAAACACGACCGAGGGTCGAAAGCTCGGCGAGGATGTCATCGCCGGCGCCTGGGTCACCAACCGCTCCCGCACCGAGTCCATCGGCCTGCTCGCGACCGTTGTCTACCGGTACCACAGTGAGATCGCCGTTCGGCCGCTGCCGATCGACAACCTCCCGCTGCTTGACGGAGCCGAGGCGACCCGGGCCGCGCTCGATGCCGAGATGGTCTCTCCACAGTTCACTCGGTCGACGTTCAACTGGTTCGCCGCAATGCACGACCTCTTGTTCACGGTCGCGGCCGGCCTCTGGCTCTACGCAGGCATCGGGTGCGTTGCAAACTTAGTCCGCAGCCGCAACAAGGCCGGACAGAGCTAGCCCACCCCCACCAGCACCGCGATCAGCGCGACGATCGTCCCGTTGTGCAGGGCGTGCCCCGTGATCGCCGCGATCAGGCTCCCGCGCCACTCGCGCAGCATCGCGAAGATCACCCCTAGCGCGATCACCGGCCCCAGCAGCACCACGTCGTACTGGTGCAGCACGCCGAAGATCAACGCGCTGAACACGCCCGCGACGATCCAGTGCAGCCGGCCGCGCAGGTGCCGATACAGCGCCCCGCGCAGCACCAGTTCCTCTACCAACGGCGCCCAGACCGTCGCCAAGAGCCCGAACATGATCAGCCCCGCCACGCCGTGCGCGCCGAGCATCTCGAACATCGGGTTCACCGGCCCGCTCGGCCCGACCACCGGCTCCGCCGCGCCCCCCTCTGCGGCCTGCTGCAGCCCCCGCACGAACTCCCTCGCGAACAGCAGCACCATCGAGACGGCCGCACCGAGAACAAGTATCGGCAGCCCCGCCAGGTACCCCACGAACCCCGCGCCGACCTCGCGCAGCACACCCCGCGGCGCGACCAGCCCCACCTGCTCGCGCCACTCCCGCCACGGCACGCCGCGCATCACCGGCCACGCCGCCACCGGCACCAGCAGCCACTGCATCCCTAGCGCGATGAACGTTGCCGCCGGGTCAGCCACCACCAAGCCAACAAGCCCACCCACTACCTGCAACAGCAAAAACGCGACGACGAACGCCGCCATCGTCTCCAGGTGCATGCTCCCGCCCGGTGCGGGCGGCACGAACCGCGAGCGGAGCCTGCCCGAGCCCAGCATCACGCACCCGACGATGAACAGCACGAACCCCGTCACCAGCGCGGCCAGCACAAGTCCGCCGAAGCCGATAAAGACCAGCAGGAACACCGCGCCGCCCACGACCGCACGCGCAGCCTCGGCTCGGTCAGCCTCGGGGACCCGCTGCGTTAGCGCCAGCTCGCCGAACAGCCCGTGGCGGTCGACCAGCGCCGCCGCCTCAGCGTCAGCGATTGTCTCGCCCGCGTAGAGCCGGTCCATCGCATCGATGTCGTTGAGCAGCTGCGCGCCCGCCTCATCGCTCAGGCCGTTCTCGTGCATCTGCGCCGCGAGCACGGCCTCAGCAGCCTGCTCTAGCCTCTCCCGAGCCGCGTCGGCGTCCAGCAGACGCCCCGCAACCGCCGCCGCGCGGACCCGCTCCGTCGGGGAGACTGCCGACTGGTCGACAGACTCCTGGACCTGCCCGATCTGGCCCGGCGTCGCGCCCAGATCCTCCAGCACCGATGCGCCTGCGAGCATAATCCGAGTCGAGAGCGTGAACGCGTCGCCCGGCGCCGGCGGAGGAACCGTCGAACGGGCCGACGCGTCGGCCCGCTGCGTCGCCACCACCACCGAGCACTGCTGGAGCCCAGCCACCACCAGCACCACCGGCACCAGGATCAGCCACGCAAGCAGCGCCACCGTCCGCGAGCCAGGGTCCGGCCGGCGCGGGGGCGCACCCTGAGGCGCGGCTGGCAGCGACGGATCGGTCTGCATCTGCTCGTCCATGCCCTCTCTTTCGGCCGATCGCCCCGGTCACATGCCGCCCCAGCCGAGATCGGCCCGCCCGGAACGCAGGATTCTTGACCATACCGGCGGCAAGCCTATTCTTCTTGCTCAGGTTGGCGGGCCTCGGTGGGGCCCCCAGCCACTCAGGACGACCTGCCGGTCTTATCCGGAAAATCATGGGGCCCACGGACGACCCGGCCCCCCGCCCCGCCCGGTAGGCGGCGAGCTCCCAAGGACGCTGCTATGCGCACCGATCTGCACGCCTCCGCACGCCGTCGCGACTCCTTCGTCGCCAAGCCCAACCAGATCGAGCGCCGCTGGAAGATCGTCGACGCCGCCGACGTCCCCCTCGGACGCCTCGCTTCGGACATCGCCGTCGTGCTCATGGGCAAGCACCGCCCCGAGTACACGCCCCACGTCGACACCGGCGACTACGTCGTCGTCATCAACGCGGGCAAGGTCGGGCTCACCGGCACCAAGGCCCAGACCAAGCTCAAGACCCACTACACCGGCTACCCGGGCGGGCTCAAGGCCGAGACCTTCGGCTCCGTCCGCGACCGCCGCCCTGAGAAGCTTGTGGAAGACGCAGTCCGCCGCATGCTCCCCAAGAGCCGCCTCGGCCGTGTCATGCTCAAGAAGCTCAAGGTCTACGCCGACGCCGACCACCCCCACGCCTCGAACCAGCCCGAGCCGCTGCACGCCTGAAATTTGCACGCCCGACGAAGACCACGGACCTGCCGCCGACCTGACCGCACGACACACCGCGGACACAGAGAACACCACGCATGAACGACGACCAGAACGCCACGCCAGCCGCCGACACAGCCCCCGACACGACCGCTCCGGCGCCAGGCGGGCTCGATCCCAACGCCCCCGGCGGGCCGCCCACCCTGGGCGATGCGCCGCTGGACGGGCCACAGTTCGGCGATGTCCTCCTCGGCGGCGAGCAGGGGCAGCAGATCCAGCGTCAGCAGCGTGACCCTGTCCCCGCCGACAAGCACGGCTGGTGGTGGGCCGTCGGCCGACGCAAGAACGCCGTCGCACGCGTCCGCATGCGCAACGCCCGCTCTGAAGCCGGGGGCGAAGCCAGGGTCCAGGTGCAGAAGGCCCGCAAGATCTTCAAAGACATCGATACCTACTTCAGCGAGGCACAGGACCGCGACGATGTCCTGGCACCCCTCCGCGTCACCGAGACTCTCGGCAAGATGGATATCTTCGTCCGCGTCCACGGCGGCGGGCACACCGGCCAGGCCCAGGCCATCCGCCTCGGCATCGCACGAGCCCTCCGCGACTACGACCCCACCCTCGAGGATGTCCTCCGCGAACACGGCTACCTCACCGTCGACGCCAGACGCGTCGAACGCAAGAAGCCCGGCCAGCCCGGCGCCCGCGCCAACTTCCAGTTCTCCAAGCGCTAATCTCGGCCGATCCTCCACCACACGACTTCTAGCCGCGTGACGAGCGAGCCCGGTCTTTCTACACTAGTTCCGGGTGGTCCCGGTCCGTTCGGACACACCGGGCACCGGAGCGTTACGCGGTGGACCAGCAAGGCCCAGACAACCCGTTCGAAAGCGCCCGTCGCGATGCGAAGAGTGACCACGAAGCTTGGGCTGCGGACCTCTCATGGCGTCGCCCGCTCGTCGAGCCTCGGGCCTCGAGACGCACCGAGCCGAACATCCTGACACCTCCAACACCACCCACGCCCGATCACGAGCCGCGCACGGAGGCACGCGCCGATGAACGACCGACGAGC
>JBCCZQ010000035.1:0-31626 GCA_039187315.1 Planctomycetota bacterium
AAGGACATCGAGCGCCGCTGGGACCGCGGCCAGCACGGCCCGGAGTGGGATCGCCTCGACGACCTGGGCGCCAAGAAGCGCCACGACGATGGCAGCATGGCCGGGCGGGACAAGATATTCCAGATCCGATCGATCTACAACGACGTGAACTTCATCGACGAGTTCCTGACCCCTGAATTTGTCGAGCGGCACCGGATGTACCAGACCGGCCGTGATCCGCGGACGGGGGAGGTCAAGATCGTCAGCCGCGACTTTGACCGCATCAAGCAGACGCTGCTCTACAAGCTGACGAACATGGGCCAGCCGATGATGTACGTCGTCGATGCGAACTACCTCAACCGCGGCGAGCTGTACCTTGCCAACAAGTGGAACGGGCTGGAGGTCGATGCCGCCCGCGCGATGCCGGTGCTCCAGAACCTGTGCGCGATCTGGGGACGGCCCGTGCACCTGCAGGCCCGCGTGCAGGACGAGATGTGGCTCTACTCGTGCTCGTCGCCGGACGGCGACCCGACGCCCAAGGCCGACGGCCCGGTCGCTCGGCAGAAGATCGCCGAGGACACTCCCGAGCCGGCCAGCGTGGTTCTCTAGTTGTTGCTTTCCTCGGTTGCATCTTCTTCCGGAATTTGCAAACCAAGGGCGACGACGACTCGTTCGAGCGATGCCGGTGTTCTGCTGCTGTCATAGAGCCAATCAGCAATATCGTTCCTGATGTTTTCGGTTGACCGTTCTATCTCCATCTCTGTTTCTGTCCCATCAGTTCCAGCGAGCGTTATCACTTCGGTGGTCTCGGTCGCCACGCCGGTTTCATCATCCTGTCCGATAGCCTCTGCAACCTTGCGCACCCGGGCTTCGTCTCTGGACGCAGGGTTGAGATACTCGATGATGAGATCACGCAGCTTCCGGAGTTCGGCGGCTGTTTTTCCTTCGGTGATGGCGAGCTGTTTCTCGGCTTCTTCGGCACGCTTGGCCGCTTCCTCTGCGAGCTTCGACACGGCCTGGGCGAGCGATCCGGCGACAAAGTACTCCACTAACAAGGATTCGGCCTCTGCTTCGGATCGGAAACGATTCTCCTCAAGACCTTCGACAAGCTTCTGGCGAATTTCGGTGCGGTTGGCCTTCATTGTTTTGATAATGGCAAGGCTTGTCTGGTTTTGAAGGAAATTCTCGCTGAGCGAGAGTTCGATCCCGATGACAGCGGTAGTCACCGCACCGAGGATTGTCTTACTTGTCTCCCCGCCGACGACCGTGGTCGCGAGCGCAAGCCCGAGTTCGCTGAAATCAAAGAATGTTTTCCCTCCAGCGACCCGGAAATACAGAGACGTGTCATACGCCGCGTGGTAACGCTCGATGAGTGACATGCGGTATCGGATCTTGTCATTCAGCGGCAGCCTTTCGTACGCCGTCTTGTCGTCATCGGCTGTCTTCTCGTCTTTCTCTTCGTGGAAGAAGTCCCACAGAAAATCATCCCAGTCCTGGTCCTTTCCGAACCAGCCACTCTCACCGGAGCGATAGAGGACAACGGCAGGGTCCGCGACGTTGTAATAGCTTCGGCCTTGCGGTTGCAAGCTCTCGCAACCAGCGACAAACAGCAGCAGCAAGACCGAAAATACAACACGTCCCACGCGATACTTCATACATTTATCCCCCACAAATCTGGAGGCGACAAGATATCAAGAGACCGAGACGCGGATGCGTAGAAATCTCGAAAACCATACGAATGAAGCATGGGCCGCATTCGTCGCACACAATTGAGACAACATGCGCCAACTATCTGTGCCGGTTGTGCGGCCTGCACGGTCTCTCCCCCCGAAACCGTGGGCGGTTCGCGTGCCGCTGTGGTGATCGTTTGGCACACTTTAGTAGCGTTGGCGCGGGCGACGCCGACCATCGAACTCGAGCCCCCGCCCGGGGGCGGCCGCTGGAACTCGCGAGGGTCGGCGGCCGCCCCCTCGCCCATTTCTGGGCTGCGGCTTAGCATCCCGCATGCTCGAACCGACCGAAGCCGAAGCCGTTGTGACCATCGCGCTCATGGCCGCGCTTGCCGACGGGCGTACCGCCGCTGAGGAGCGTGAGCAGCTCAAGTCCCTCCTTGAATCGCTCGCGGCCGACCACGACCTGCCGAGCCTGGGCTCGATCCACCAACGGGTGCTGCTCAAGAAGGTCGGCCTGGCCGACGCCGCGGCGAAGCTCAGATCCAAAGACGCCAGGCGCACCGCCTTCGAGCTCGCGGTCATTGTTGCGGACGCCGACGGCAAGACGACCGAGAACGAGCAGCGGTTCCTCGACGAGCTCGAGCGTCTGACAGGGACCGATCACGCCGAGGCCGTCGCCTTCGAGAAAGAGGCGGAGACCATCGCGCTCGCCCCGCTTCCCTCGGCGGAGGATCGTATCGACCCGTCCGACCTGCTCGGGCATGCCCCGGCACAGGCCGGGCTCGCCGCCACCGAATCGTCCTCCTCACCTTCACCGCCAGAGCCGGATCCCGTCTCGAAAGAAGTCGATGGCATCGTGATCCGCTACGCCGTCCTCAACGGCGCGCTCGAGCTGCTGCCGCAGAACCTCGCGACCATGGCCATCCTGCCGCTGCAAACGCGCATGGTCTACGCCATCGGGAAGCGCTACGGCTACAGCCTTGACGCGGGGCACATCAAGGAGTTCATCGCCACGCTTGGCCTGGGCGCGACGTCGCAGATGCTCGAGAACGTTGCGCGCAAGTTCCTTGGCAAGCTCGCCAAGAAGACCCTTGGCAAGACCGCGGGCACGATCACCAAGGCCGCAACCGGTCCGATGATGACGTTCGCTGGCACCTATGCGATCGGACGTGTCGCCAAGGCCTACTACGCCGGCGGGCGGACACTCTCCGCCGTCGACCTACGTTCGATGTTCCAGCGCGACCTGGCCCAGGGCAAGGGCCTGTTCGATCAGCATCGCGGTCAGATCGAGGCGAGCGCTACCACGCTCAGCCCGACGAGAGTGCTCGATATGGTCCGGGGCAAGGCGGCGGTCTGATTCACTTGCGACGCTCGGCGATGATCGCCTCGATCTTGGTACCGAACCGCAGCACGAACACGGTGAGCGTCCGGTCGCCGCTGCACCGCAGCTCGCCTTGCATGCGGTCCGGGTCGACCGCTCCGCCGCGAGTCTTGACCTCGACAAGGCCCGCGCCGAAAGACGCCAGCGCCTCGCGCACACGCTTCGGCCGCCAGGGCATGCGCTCCACAACCGCGAAGGCCGTCACCCACGGGCTTTCGAGATGCGCATCGCCGGTCAGCAGCCCGAGCGACGGGTGCAGCACGCCGAGGCACAGCTCCTCAGCCAGCGTACCGAGCAGGCCCGCTCGTTCAGGGGCCGGGTCGGGCTGGTAGAGCCACGCCCCAAGCTTTCGGGCGTCTTGCGATTCCGGCGGTATCTCGAGTTCGCTCGCTTCGCCTGCGATCGTCAGGCCCTGGCCCGAGTCTCCGAGCATCGTCGCTGAGCGCGCGTGCTGCGCGAGCGCGCCCGACCACCAGACAGCCTGGCTCATCCGCCCGCGGCGAGAGATGTACTCCATCTCACCTCCGCGCATATCGAGCGGGGCAAGGTCTTCGGGGTTGATGCCCGGCATCAGCTTGACCCCGGCGCCGGCCGATGCATTGACGATTCGGCTGATCGTCTCGGGGCCGGGCACAAGGTCGGCCGGCCTCATCAGCCGCCGCGCACCATCGCGGCGAGCGGGGTCCATGTGGACCACCCGACCCGTCGCGTCGAACGACTCGGCGTTGTGCACGAGCGCCTCTACCCCGGCGTTGTACCTGGTCATGATGCAGCGCCGCTCATCGAGGTCGACCGCGTCTACATCCACCCCTGCTGCGTTGAGGGCCGCGCTGTCGGCACCGATGCCGCAGCAGAGATCCGCGACATGATCGGCCGCGGCCGCGAACCTCTTCGCCTTGTGCGCTGCGACGGCTGCATCGCTGGCCATCTGCGCTCCGGCGGTGTCGGAGATCCACCGCCGGGCGTCGGGCGTCTTGGCCGCGAGCCTTCGGCGTGCATCGGCGATCTGGATCGCGACAGCGACCTGATCCGCCGAGGCCCTTCGCCGGAGCGAAGCCACCTGCGCGACATCGCCCGGGTCTGTCTCGGCGGCTCGGGCGATGAGGGTGTCGAAGTCACCCGAAACGAAGCGCACCCACAGGGCCGCATCGCCCGGGAACGGAACCGCCATGGGTATTAGAAGCTGAAGCTGATGCCCGCACCGGCGAACATGTCGGCCGAGTCGGACGTCAGGCCCGCGCCGATGCGCGCATCCAGGATGATGTTGGTCGACGCCTCAAAGATCACGCCGCCCTGGATGAACTGAGCATCCGGGATGCCGTCTGCGTCGCGGAAGAAGCCGAAGTACTCCAGAAACGACTCGAACCCCTCCTGCCATCTCTGGCGTGAGCCGGCCGCGACACCGACCTCGGTGAACGAATCGTCGGTGGTGTCCTCGAGGAATGACAGCTCCGCCGACGCGTCGAACCGCCAGAAGTCGTCGATCTCGTCGTAGCTGACAACGACCTGAGCGGACGGATCGACACGGTCGCTGGTGATCTCTTCGTCGCCAACGGGGATCGAAACCTGTCCGAGGATCGCCAGCCCTGGGATCGCGCCGTCGTTGTCGAGCAGCTCGACCTTGACGCCGGCGGTCATATCGGTACCGCCCGAGATGGTGTCGTTGAAGCCTGTGGTATCGATCTCGGTCGAGCTGTAGCCGTCCCAGCCGAGCCGGAACTCGGTCCGCTCGAAGATGCCGGCCCGCAGCAGCAGTTCGGGTGTCGTGAGGTTGGTCGTTTCGACGCCGTCCTCGTCGTCGTAGGTCACGGTTGCGCCGGCTTCGAGCACGAAGCGGCCCACGGGCACGACATCGGCGCTCGGCGTCACGGTGGCTCGGTCCTGCTCATACGGCGAAAGGATCTCCGGCGCCGACCACCCGAAGATCGAGTACCCGTCCGCCGCACCGTCGACAAGCTGCCCCGCCGCCACTGATCCGACCGCTGCGGATGCGATCGCCGCAGCCACCTTCTTCCACAGACGTCCCATCGCGTACCTCGCTTCGTATCCGCGCGCCGCCCGGGAGCCGCTCGGCCCCGGTGCGGGTGCGTGTTGTCGTTCGTCCCACCGTCAACCCGGGTGGCACACGCCGCGTCGGGGATCGGTGACATCGACGGCGTCAGCGTCGGTGCTCCACCGGCTCCGGAGTGATTTGCGTGGAATCGGCCAGAACGGTGCGAAATCAGCCGCGACGCGCAACCCTTGCCTGCTCGACCAGGATCACGGCCTCATCGATCGCGGCCTCCAGCTCGCGGTTGACCACGAACGCGTCGTACGCGCCGCTCGCATGAGCCTCGGCGATCTCGCGCTTGGCCTCAGCAAATCGGCGCTGGATCGCGGCCTCGTCCTCGCGCTTGCGGTCCCGCAGGCGCTGGAGCAGCTCGTCCTCGCTCGGCGGCAGGATGAAGATGCCGTAGGCGTCCGGCATCGCCCGGCGGACCTGTCCAGCGCCCTGCACATCGATCTCCAGCAGCACGACCCGTCCCTCGTCCAGCCGTGCCTCCACCCAGTCGCGCGGGGTGCCGTAGCGCCGGCCGAACACCTCGGCGTGCTCGAGGAACGCCCCACGCTCGATCTTCGAGAGGAATTCCGCCTCATCGACAAACGTGTAGTCCACACCGTCCAGGTCCGCGGCGGTCTGCCGGCGCGTCGTGGTGCTGACGCTGACGACGGTGTCCGCGACGCGGTCGGCGATCGCGTGTGCGATCGTAGTCTTCCCGACCCCGCTTGGGCCGGAGATGATCAGCAAAAAACCCGCCGGGCCACGCATCAACGTCAGCGTAGCCCGGCGGGTACGAAAAGACCCGGTTGTGTCGGCCGCCGCCTGTCAGCAGCCGCCGTTGACGAACGCCGTGACCCAGGCGAAGAAATCGCTGTCAGAGCACGATCCGTCAAGGTTGACGTCGCACGCCGGGGTCTGGTCGATGAATGCGCTGACCCAGGCGAAGAAATCGCTGTCAGAAACCGAGCCGTCGGCGTTCACGTCCGCGGGGCAGTCGGCACCCGGAAGCGTCCAGGCCAGGGTGACCATCGCCGGCGTCCAGCCGGGCAGCGGCTCGCCCGTGGCGGGGTCCCCCACGTAGACCTCGAACGTGGCTTCGTAGTCGCCGGGTATGGTCGCCGCCACCCAGTTGTGGGTCATCTGCCCGGTCCATCGCCACGCCGGGGCGGAGCCCGAGGTGGTCAGGATCGGCGCAAAGCTGAATTCGTCGTAGAACGCCAGGCCCTGGTCGATCTCGACCGGCCGGACGAAGATGCCGTTACCGTTGAGGTTGAAGAAGCCGTTGGCGAGCCAGCCATACTGGCTGTTGTACGCTCGGCCGGTCAGCACGGCACCGGGACCCGTGTAGGTATCCCCGAAGTCCTCGAGGATCGGCGTATCGAACACGGCTGTCTCGAACGAAACCGTCAGCGACTGCCCGTTCTGCGTGATCAGCAGGTGGAGCATATCGCTGGGGTTGACGGGTACCTGCCCCTGCGCTGCTGCGCCGAGCAAGAGTGCCAGGATAAGCGAGATATTGCGCATGCGCATCTCCTTTCGTGGAGCGAACCCAGCCTCACCTCCGCCGCCGTGCAGCGACCAGTCCGCCGACGCCCAGCAGTGCTGCCGTACCCGGTGCGGGCACGGCCGTCCAGGACAGCGTGATGTCCGCCGCGCCGAAGCCGGACAACGGTTCAGCCGTGACCGCGTCGCCGATGAAGACGCGGAAGTCGGCTTCGTAGGTGCCGAGGTTCTCCGCGGCGAACCAGGGATGGTGCATCGCGCCGTTCCATAGCCAGACGGCATCCGAGCCGTCGGTGCCGAAGATCGGGTCGTAGGTGTGATTGGCGCGCATCGGCCGCATGCCGCCCTCGTAGATCTCAAGGCCAGGGGTCGCGCTCAGAAGCTCGACGTAGACCGCTCCGCCGAAGGGCAGCGTGATGATCGCGTCGGGCAGGAAGCCGTACTGGCTCGAGTAATACTTGCCATCGAGCACCGAAGCTGCACCGTCGTAGCTGCCGCCGAAGTCACGCATCGGCAGCGGAGGCACGTCGCTGGTCAGCGAATCATCGAGCTCCAGCCCGAGGTTGGTGCCGTCAAAATCGACGAGCACGTGCTTCATGCCGCCATCCACGGTCGGCAGGCTCTGGGCGTTGGCGAGGCCGGCAACAAGCCCGGCGGTCAGGATCAGTGTCATCTGCGTCTTCATCTTGTCGCTCACTTTCGCGAAGTTGATCGGGTGTCTGTCACAAGAAACACACGTGAAGGTGATGGGCCGCGCACCGTCACTCGAACCCATCCGGGTCCCAGAGATCGAGGCGTCGACCGGTGTCCAGGGTGTCCGCGTACCGCATGACCCGGGCGTGCCCGTCGAGGAACCCGTAGCCCTCGCCCGAGCCGTGGCGGCCGAGCGGGAGGCTGGCGGGGTCCGGGTCGTTGCTGCTCTTCCAGAAGTGCGCCATGTGGTGGTCGCTCATGGAGCCAAGGCCCATCTCATCGCTGCCGAGCGAGGCGTACAGGATCGTTCGCGAGGGCGAAGGGATCGCGTACACCTTCCGGAACGGCCGGATCGACCGGTCCGTCGGCTTGGAGGGGTCGTCCTCGTTGAGCCCGAGCTCGTAGTGCACGTTCTGCCCGAACGACAGCCTCGGCGTCAGATCCGGGCGGAACTCGCCCGGCTCGACCGGCTCGGAAGAGTCCAGCGGCGAGCGGTAGTGCGTGTTGACAACGCGGGCCCAGGCACCGCCGGTCGGCATGTCGAGCGGATCGAACACGCCCTCGCCAGAGAAGAACGGGTACAGGGCGTGCAGCCACGCCTGGCCCTCGCTCCAATCCAGCAGCCGCGAGTGCGAACTGATCGGCAGCGCCTCACGGTGCTGGTCCGCGTACGCCGACGCCGCCGAACCCAGGTCACGGAGCCGAGACAGCTCTACCACCGAACGGGCCGAGTCTCGAGCCGACGCCAACGCCGGCAGGAGGATCCCGATCAGCAGCGCGACGATCGCGATGACCACAAGTAGCTCGATGAGCGTGAACGCGCGGCTGCGCGTGCCCGAGCACATCATGCCGTACCTCCCGCGCCAAGACGGCGCAGCGGGACATGCACACTTCAAGAAAACAACGGATCAATGGGTTTCGCCCGCGCACGCGCGGGCCATGCGGTACGGATCACGCCGCCCGTCGTGGCGGCGGCACCGGCACGCCCAGGCTCCGGCTCGACCGCGACCATGCAACGCTCTCGGGCAAGGACGCCATCTGGGGCAGCCGCGAGACCTCGCCGCTCAAGACCGGCTTGAGCATCGGGGGCGCCACGGGGATCAGCCAGTTCAGCTCCGGCTGGCAGCTGAACCCGAGCATCGCGACGCCGCCGTCGTCATCGGCCGGAGCCGTCATCGCGCAGCAGCACGTCGAGGGTGAGCAGCCGGCGCATCTGCAGACGCTGACGCACGACAGGTCGCCGCCCGCGGCTCCGCCGCCGAACTGCATCACCACCGTCGGCACCGGTACGGCAGACAGCGTCGAAAGCACATGGCACACAATCAGGACAGTCACGACCCAGCGGGTCGGTGAGCACAGGGCCAGGATGGAATCCGCCGGAGCGCGCATCGTGGGGTCCGCGGACAAGATCCGTCCGCCAAGAGCAGTCTACGAAACCGGTGCAGCCGTGATCCAGCCCTACCTGCCCTATCGGACTGATTGTTGTATGACAGGAAATCGTCGGTTCTGAAACTGCACTGAGCTTCAGGCTTCCATGGCCCGGGCGAGCACGGCCATCCGTACCAGCAGGCCTGATGCGACTTGGCGGAGCACGATTGATCGCGGCCCGCCGGGCGTGCCGCTGCCGTTCCCGCCCGCCAGACCGCCAGCCAGACCGTCCGCAACGGACCCATCCATCTCGAAACCCCGATTGATCGGGCCTGGGTGCATGACCAGCGATCCCGGCTTCATCCGCTTGGCTCTTGCCTCGGTCAGCGCGTAGAGGGCCCTGTACTCGCGCGGGCTGCCGACCCCCGGCAGGGTCCGCGAGCTCAGGCCCGCGCTCGTGGAACTCCCACCGCCGTGACGCTCGAACTGCACCCGCAGCATCTGCACAGCATCGACAGCGGGCAGCACGGCATCGAGGTCGGTCTCGATCGCGCAGCCCAGCGCCGTCAGCGATGCCGGTGCCAGCGCCGGGGGGCCCACGCAGACGACTTCTGCCCCGAGCGCGGTCATGCCGGCGATGTCCGACCGCGCGACGCGTGAGCTGGCGATATCCCCCACGATCGCGACCCGCAGGCCGCTCAGGTCGAACGACGCAAGCCGCTCGCCGCCCAGTTCGGACGCGAGCGCATAGATGTCGAGCAGGCCCTGCGTCGGGTGCTCGTGTGCGCCGTCTCCCGCGTTGATTACCGGCACGCCGACACGCGCCGCGATCTGCATCGGCACGCCCGCCGACGCCGCCCGCACCACCAGCGCATCACCGCCCGTCGCCTCGACCACGCTCGCCGTGTCGAGCACCGTCTCGCCCTTGGTCACGCTTGAGCCCGGCGCGGTCAGGTTGATCACGCCCGCGCCGAGCCGTCCAGCTGCGAGCGAAAAGCTCACGCGCGTACGTGTCGAGTCCTCAAAGAACAGGTTGCAGACGCTCCGGCCCCTGAGCGTCTCGCGCAGGGCTCCGTCGTCGCGTGGCTTGCCGGTGCCGTCGTCATACGACCGCGCTGCGGTAAGCACATCGACAATAGATGATCGGCTGAGCCCATCGAGCCCGAGCAGATCGCGCGTCTCGGTCGGAGCCCGTGTCATCCGGCGCCGGTATCGGTATCGGTCTGAGCATCGCCGTCTGGTGCTTGTGCTGGCCCGGCCGCAGCCTCATCTTCCGCACCCTGCTCGGGCTCGGTTTCGACGGTCTCTTCATCGGGCGTCCCGCCGCGTTGGTCGGCCTCGATCGCGCGCTCAAGGGCCTCGATGGGCACGATCCGCGAGACGGTCAGCGTCCCGACCTCGCGCGGCCTGACCTCGACCAGGTCCCAGTCACCGCTGCGGCCCTCGAACCAGAGCTGCACCCCGGCGAGCGGCGCGTCGGTCACATCGCGTTCCAGCCCTGTGATGGGCCGGAGCACGTGGACCCGTGCCGACCCGCCCCGGATCCGCACCGCCCCGATGTGGTACACAGGAAGGTCGTTGCGCCGCTCGCTCAGCGGCACCACGCGGGGGTACGCACGCTCTGCCACGCGCCGGTAAGACTCCGGCGAGATCGAACCCGGCAGGTTCACGGCCAAGAGCGGCTCGCCCTCCGGCGGAATCGCCAGCCCGGGCTGCGTCTGCACGTCCTGCTCGATCACGTACGCCAGCGACTGCTCCATCAGTTCGAGCAGGCCGGCCGACTCACGCGCGTTCCACCACGTGAGCGACTCTTCATCCGGGTAATTGCCGTAGTAGAGGCACCCAGGCCCTGCGGAAGCCGCCGCCAGCAGGCCTGCCGCCAGCACGCCCCTCCGCAGTCTGCCACCACGCCATCTCCGCGGCTTCCCGCCCTTGTTCCGCATCCCGACCTCCTGTCCGGACCCCTGTTTTCCGATCGATGCTCCCGATCGGCGCCGCTGCGGTGCACTCTACCCGATCGACGGCTCATCCGATGGCCGCCGCCCGGCGAACAATGCCCGGATGAGCCGCCATGCCCACAACAACGCGACCAGCTCCACCCGAAGATTCGTCGTCGGTATCTCAGGCGCCTCGGGGGCGCTCTACAGCCGGCGCCTGCTCGAGTTGCTGCTCACCACCGGCGCTGAGGTCCACTGCGTCGTCAGCGAGTACGGCCAGCGCCTGCTCTTCGACGAGCTGGGCGTGAAGAAAGTTGAGCTCGACCAGCTCTGTCCTGTTCTGGCCGACCACCCCGAACGCGAACAGCTCGGCCGGCGTTTCATCGCCCATCCGAACAAAGACGTCGGCGCGGTGATCGCTAGCGGAAGCTTCCTGCACGACGGCATGGCCGTGATCCCATGCGCCTCGACCAGCCTGGGCGCGATCGCCAGCGGTGCAGGCAGCAACCTGCTGACCAGGGCAGCGATGGTCACGCTCAAGGAGCGCCGCCCGCTGATCGTCTGTCACCGCGAGTCACCGCTGAATCTCATCGATATCGAGAACATGCGCACGCTTGCGCTCGCCGGCGCCACCATCTGCCCGACCAACCCGGGCTTCTACCTGCACCCGAAATCGATCGATGACATCATCGACTTCACCGTCGGCAAGGTTCTCGACCTGCTCAACGTCGAGCACGAGCTCAAGACCCGCTGGGAGGACGCCGACACGAGCGCCGATCAGGCGTGAAGGTGGCGACCGCAGCGACCGCGGCGGCTGTCTGCCCCCGCTGCCGCTACGACCGCTCCGGGATCGAGCCCGATGACCCGTGCCCCGAGTGCGGCACGCTGCCAGATGTAGCGCACGAGGCCAGCCGGTTGGTGCACGCGCCGGCTCCGTTTGCCCGCCGGCTCGGCCTCGGCAGCACCATCGCGCTCGCGTGCATACCCGCGCGCGTGATTTCGCTGACCGCGGCCCTTGGCGTCTGGCTCATCGATTCACGCGCCGGCGTCGTGGCCACCGCGATCGCCGCCGGCGCTGTGAGCGCCGCCGCCGGCCTGGCCTGGTGGCTGCTGACGACGCCCGACCCGGCCTACCAGCGCGTCCTGCCGTTCCGCAAGGTCCGCGTTGTGCTCCGCACCGTGGCGGGCATGCAGATCGCCGTCGGACTGGTCGCGCCCTTCGGCCTGCTGCTGCCGAGGGCGAATCTCGCCTGGCCCGGCGAGGCCTGGTCGGTCTGGGTCGAGCTCGCCGTGCTCGGCACCCTCTGGCCAGCGCTCGCGCTGCTCGGTGTCGCGTACACCCGCGAGCTCGCTCGCAAGGCCGACGACCCCAGCCTCGCCGTCTCGGCGGCCGGATTGCTCAAGTACACATGGATCGCGAGCCTGACGCTCTCGGCCGGCCTTGTCGGCGGGCTGCTTACCGCGATCATGCCCATCGTCTTCGTCGTCACGGTGCCGCTGGCGGTGCCCTACGCGTTCTTCCTGTGCCTGCTCCTGCTGATCGGACTGGGAGTCGGCGCGCGGCTGGTCTACCGCCTCCAGCGAGCCCTCGCGCTCGCACGCTCCGCCGGAGCCGGTACGCTGACACCATGAGCGATGAGCTCTCGCCAACGACACCACGCTTCGCCCAAGGGCCCTGTATCGACTGCGGCTACGACCTCCTCGGCACGCCGATCGAGACCAACTGTCCGGAGTGCGGGAAGGCCGTCTCCGAGTTGGTGCCCGAATTCCCGATCAGCGCCCAGGGACCGGCCGCCGCTTTGTCGATCCGTAACGGCGCGACGATCGCGACTGCCGCGGTGTGCCTCTGGCTGCTCTCGCTCGTCGGGGCACCGTTCTTCGGGCGACCGATCCTGTTGCCGGCTGGTGCAGCCTGCGCAGGGACCATCATTGCTTGCTGGCATCTGATTGCTGGTTTTGGTACAGCACCTCGCCCTCGGGCCGCGCTCGTCGTCCAGATGGGAACGATCGGCCTTGCCGCCACGCTCGTTCTCACACTGGGTCTTCACAGATCAGCCTCATGGTTCGCGATCGCCTGGTTTGCCTGCCTGATCGGGTTCGCATCGACGTCACTGATTGCAGTCGGGTACGTTATACAGGACCTCGCACGACGCATTCCGAGTTATCGAGCACTTTGCGCAGCACAGAGGTACCGCCGCTGGGCTGTGATTTTGTCCATCGCCTCTGCGATGGCCCCTTTCGCGGTATGGGGACTGGCACAGCTCTTTCTGTCGCAGATGACCGATACATCGGGCTACGCTGGATTGAGCGCTTTTCTTGGCGCACTAATGCTGGTTAGCGTCCCGCTGCTGATCATCACGGTCATCGCCGCGGTTATGTTCTTCATCATGACCGCGAGGCTCCGCGGCGCGCTCAAGCCACTCACCGCCCAGTCATAGTCCGGCCCGGGTTTAGCTCCGCCGGTACCGCGGCCTCTTCTCTTCCAGCTCGATTACTTTGCCGTCCTCGAGCGTGGCACATGCCGGGCCGAGCACGCTCGCCAGCTCCTCGATGAGCCCGGGCTCCAAGTCGACGCGCAGCGCCGGCTCCGGCCGAACCGTCACGACCGACTTGGCCGTCGCGATCTCCAGCATCACCGGAACGCTTGATCCATTCTGCTTCGCCCGAGCGCCTAGGACACTCTTGAGCGCGCCCAGCGCCGAGGCGCTAGTGCCGTTCAGCCGCTCGGCGTCGACGCGCACGTGCAGCCGGCCTTTCTCCAGCGGTACGCCGTCGATCGGCACCATGCGGTCCACGATGATCTGCGGCCCGCCGCGGCTGTGGTCCATCCGGCCCAGCACGAACTTGGGCCCATCGTCTTCAAACAAGTGCTGGAACTTCGCGTAGCAGTCGGCGAACATGACCGCGTCGGCCGTGCCCGTCAGGTCCTCGATCGTCACGATGCCCATCTTCTGCCCGGCGCTCCGGCCGTTGCGGACGACAATGGGCCGCACGCTCTGCACCAGCGCCGCGACAACCACCCGCCGGTCCTGCGGCTCGTCGGCCAGGTCGCCCACACGCACCCGCGCGAACACGCCGCACCAGTCCTTCCACTGCTCCAGCGGGTGGCTCGACACGTAAAATCCGAGCGTCTCTTTCTCCTGCTTGAGCGTTTCCGACTCGCTCCACGGCTCGACCCGCACCAGCGGTGCTACTGCCGTGTCGGGAGCCTGCTCGTCAGCTTCCGGCGCGCCGAAGAGCGCCCCCTGGCCTGCGGCCCTGTCCGCCGCCAGCTTCTGGCCCGCGCTGACCGCCGGCTCGATCGTCGCGACCATCGAGGCTCGATCGTCGCGCCCATGCACGTCGTCGAATGCGCCGCTCTTGATCAGCGACTCGATCGTCGCTTTATTCACAGCGCTGGAGGGCACACGCTCACAGAACTCGTGCATGCTCTTGAAAGGCCCGTCTCGGTCGCGCTCGGCGGTGATCGCCTCGATCGCCCGCCCGCCGGCGCCCTTGATCGCCTTGAGCCCGAACCGGATATGCCCGCCGGTAGCCGTGTGCGCCTCGCCTTGCTCATACACGACGGCGAAGTCCGCCGCCGACAGGTTCACGTGCGGCGGTCGGACCTCGACGCCGACGCGCAGCGTCTCGCCCGTCGCCGCGTCGATGACCGGTGTGCGGCGGCAGTCTTCCAGGTACGGGATCCAGTCGCTGACCTTCTGCGCCTGGCTCTCGAAGGATAGGAACGCCGCCATGTAGTGCGCCGGGAAGTACGTCTTGAGGTACGCCGTCTGGTACGCCACGATCGCGTACCCCGTCGAGTGGCTCTTGTTGAAGCCGTAGCCGGCGAACTTCAGGATCAGCTCGAAGAGTTCTTCCGCTTTCGCCGCGTCAAGGCCCTGCGTCGCTGCGCCCTCGACGAACCTGGGCCGGTTCTCTGCGATGATCTTCTGTTTCTTCTTGCTGATCGCCTTGATGAGCGCGTACGCCTGGCGCAGCGGGATGCCGCCCAGCTCGTGCACGATCTGCATGACCTGTTCCTGGTAGACCATGACGCCGTACGTCTCGGCCGTAAACGTGTCGACGATCGGGTGCACCGCGGGCACCTGGGCCTGGCCGTGCTTGCGCTTGTTGTAGTCGGGGATGAGGTCCATGGGCCCCGGCCTGAAGAGCGCGTTTGCGGCGATCAGGTCCTCGAGCCGGTCGGGTTTCATCTCGATCAGCAGCCGCCGCATGCCGCCCGATTCGAACTGGAACACGCCGGCCGTCTCACCGCGCTGGAACAGCGCGAAGACTCGCGGGTCGTCGTACGCCAGCCTGTCGAGATCCAGCGGGTGCGGGCCAGTTCGCTCGGTTCTGCCAACGGCCGACCACACGGCGTCGTCATCCAGCGAGTCCGTGATCAGCGCCTGCGCGCGCTCGATGATCGAGAGCGTGCGCAGGCCGAGGAAATCCATCTTGAGCAGGCCCATCTTCTCGCACGTGGGTCCGTCCCACTGCGTGACCAGCTCGTGCTCCTCCGAGCCCGCCTGCCGGTACAGCGGCACGACCTCGTGCAGCGGCCGGGTCGCCACGATCACGCCCGCGGCGTGCACGCTGCTGTGCCGCGCCTGCCCCTCCATCACCCGCGCGTTATCGATGACGCGCCGAGCGACGTCGTCCGTGTCGTAGGCCTTCTTGAGGTCCGGCTCCTGCTTGAGCGCCTTGTCCAGCGTGATCCCGAGTTCTTCCGGGATCAGCTTGGCGAGCTTGTCCGTGTCGCTCAGCGGGTACTCGAGGACCCGGCCAACGTCGCGCACCGCGGCACGCGCCTTGAGCGTCCCGAACGTGATGATCTGTGCAACGTGACCGTACTTCTCGCGCACGTAGTCGATCACATCGCCGCGCCCGTCCTGGCACAGATCGATATCAATATCCGGGTACTCGCTGCGGTCCGGGTCGGTGAACCGCTCAAAAAGCAGCCCGTAGTGAACCGGGCACGCGTTCGAAAGTCCGAGCACGTACCCCACCATCGTGCCAACGCCCGACCCACGCGCCAGCGACGGGATCCCCCGCTGCCGGCCCCAGTTGACGAAGTCCCACACGATCAGGAAGTACGCCGAGATCAGCTTGTCCGCGAGGATCTTCAGCTCGCGGTTCAGCCGAGCCCACTTCTTCCAACTCGCCGCATCGCACACCTCGGGCGGTTCATCGACACCCTCGATCCCATCGTGCCGATGCTCGAGGATCGTCGGCCCGTACCGCCAGACCATCCCCGCCTCGGCAAGCAGCCGCAGCGCCCCGTCGCACTCGTCTTTCAGCTGCGCCTGATCGACCCCCCCACCGGCAGAGAGTTCCGTCGCAGGTTCGAGCTCGAACCGGTCGCAGAACGCCTTGAACCACGCCGTCAGGTCGCCCCCGAACTCCTTGGCCGAATGCTTGGGCAGCCTGCTCTTCGCAGGGGCCTTGACCACCACCACCGGCGCGTGGTTCGCGCCGATGGGCAGCTCCACGTTGCAGCGGTCCGCGATGGCCTTCGTGTTGCGGAGCGACTCGACGCCCGCCGGGCCGATCTCCTCGTTGTTGTACTGGTTCGACCCGAAGAGCGCCCACATCTCTTCCGGGCTCTTGACATACAGCTCGGGCGTGTACCGCATCCGCTGTTCATCGTGCTTGCTCTTGCCCGTGCTGATGCAGATCAGCGTGTCGTGCGCATCGTGGTCTTCGGCCCGCAGAAAATGGCTGTCGTTGTCGCACACCAGCGGCAGGTCGAGCTCACGCGCCCGCCGGATAAGGTGCGGGTTGATCGAGATCTGCTCCATCACGTGGTGCTGCATCTCGACGTAGAACCGGGGCCCCGTGCCCTCGTCGGCGAAGACCCGCGCGTGCCACTCGGCGCTCTCTCTCGCCGCCTCATAGTGCTTCGGGTCGCCCCGCTCCAGACCGCCCGAGGTCTCGTACGACAGCAGGTGCTCGCCCATCTCCGAGCCCAGGTGCCCGTTGAGCGCGATCAGCCCCGCGTTGCGTGACTCGAGCAGATCCCGGTCGATCCGCGGCTTAAAGTAGAACCCAGTCAGGTACGCCTCGCTGCACAGATACAGCAGGTTGTTCCAGCCCGTCTCGTTCTCGGCCAGCAGCACGAGGTGGTACCCACCGTCGCTTACGCCCGTGTACGTCTTGTCCAGCCTCGATCGCGGCGCGACGTACGCCTCCACGCCAAGGATCGGCTTGACACCGGCCTTTCGCGCCGCCTCGTAAAACAGCACCGCCGCGTGCATGTTGCCGTGGTCCGTGACGGCCACCGCGTCCATACCCAGCTCGGCGACGCGGGCCACAAGCTTGTCCAGCCGGTTGCCGCCGTCGAGCAGGCTGTACTCGCTGTGCAGATGCAGGTGGACGAACGGCTGATCCGCCGGCCGATCTTCGGACGGCTTCGCCCCGCCGCCCTTGGTACCCGAAGCCGCTGCGTCCCCAGCATCGTGCATCATCGATCGCGCCTCCTGCGAGCCATGATTCTACACGCGCGACGCCCTGGCATTTGGCCGCCCCGAAACGCTCGGCCGCCGCCGCCGAATACAATCCTGCATGGATCCCCGCGTCGCCGACCAATTCGCCCGCGCCCGGGCCGCACGCGTCCGCGTGGTCGATCTCCATGCCCGCCAGGGGCCCGTCGCGCGGTTCTTCCTAACCGCCATCGGCGTGACGATCATGCTGCTGATCATCGCGCTCACGATCGCCGCGGCGCTCGTGCTCGTGCCGGTGATCCTCGCCGTCGGGCTGATCACGGCTGCGGTCTTGTATATCCGCCGCCGCCTAGCCACGCTCGGCCGGCCCAACGAACGCATCGCTGGCGTCCGAACCGATGGCCGAGACAACGTCCGCGTCATGACACGCGACTGATCGGGCGGCACGGATCCGAACGGCTAGCCTCCACCCGTGCCTTCGCCCAAGCCCATCCTCCGCTGCCCGCGCTGCGACCACGATCTGGCCGACTTGCTCGCTACGCCTTGGATCCGCATCTGCCCAGAGTGCAGCGCCCGCTTCGACCCCGACTTCCACTACACGGGCAACCCCGCCGAACACCCCGAGCCCAACACACTGCCGGCACAACCAAACCAAACACAGCCGATGCCGAATCCCCCTGATCGCCGGCCGGGAGAAACACGATCAGATGACGGCCTCGCGCAGCCGTGAAGCGACCGGCCCAACCACGCCGTCTCCGATCGCGCTCGCCTCGACCGCCACGACCGGCAGCACGCCCCAGCTTGAGTTGGTCAGGAAGACCTCATCCGCGCCCAGCACATCTTCGATCGTCAGCATCCGGGCCGTGACATCGAGGCCGGCTTCGCGGGCTGCGTCGATCACCGCCCCGCGCGTCACGCCGGGCAGCACCGGGCTCGGCAGCCCGCCTTCGGCCTCTTCACCCCGTCCGATCGGCGTCAGCAGCGCCCCGTCGTTGACCACGAACGCATTCGACACGCACCCGCCGCACAGGTGGTTGGTTACCTGGAAGACCAGCGCCTCGGACGCGCCCTTTGCACCCGCATCCTGCAGCTCGCGCAGCCGCCACCAGTAGCTCAGCGTCTTATGCCCCGACGTCGGCTCGAACGGGTTCGCCTTGGTGTCGGCGATCGCGACGGTCACGCCCCGCTCGAACATCGCCGCGGGATACGCCGTCGCCGGCTGCACCGCGATGAGCACCGTCGGGTCGTGCCGGGCGTCCTGCCCGCCCGCCAGCAGGTTCAGGTCGCCACCCGTGACCGTCAGCCGCACCCGCTGCTCAGCGACACCTTCATCACGCCCCGCTTTCTCGACGGTCCGCAGCACAGCCTCGGCCAGCGCCGGCTTCCGCAGCGTCTCACTCAGCCGCAGCAGCCTCGCCGACGCCGCCAAGCGGTCAAGGTGATCATGCAAACGCACGACCGACGCCTCGCCGTTCTCGTACCTGCCGCGCATCGTCTCGAACAGCCCGACCGCGTGCTGGAGGCCGGCATCGAAGGCCGAAACCAGGGCCGCGTCACCTTCGACGAACCCGCCGTTGACAAAGACAGTCGCCATGCGCCGACGGTAGGCCCTGTTCTCCCCCGGACCGGCACAATCACGACGAGGCCGACGCCCCCTTCGGCAGCGGCAGCCAGGTCACCATGCTGAAACCCGGCAGCGGATACACCTGCGTGGCCCGGTATAGCCGGAACTCACCGGGGTCGGCTTTGCTGCGCGCGAACGCCGACTCGAGCATGCGCCGCAGCCCCGGCACCTCCTCCGATGAGCTGCGATCGAGACCGGTCCCCATGGGCCTAAGGACCAGCGAGTCGTCGACGCGGAAGCTGTCGTCCTCGAAGCACGACCTCTGCTGCTGCGGATTGAAAGCGGCATGCTCGACGGTCAGCAGCGGCGGGTCAGCGTCCGGGTAGAGCGATTCGTGGATGAAGACGTCGAGGATCACCGCGTCGCTCGAACTGCTTACCATCATATTCATAAGATCGTACACGCGATGGTCGATCTGGTGCCGCGTAAGCACACGCGCGAGACGCTGACCAAAGAACATCGTGACGGGCTCGTTCACGCCAGGCTCGTGCTCGCCGAGCATCATCCTGACCTGACCCCCCGAGGGCTGCAGCCGTATCCCGCTCGCCGGGAGCGTGCTGAACTCTTCCATGTAACGCCGCATCGGATCTTCGTCGCGTTCGCCGTCGAGTGTCAGCATCTCTGGCGCACCCGTTCCCGGCACACTGTCGTGGGGCTGACGCACAAACATGATCGGCTTCGTTCCCGAGCGCAGCCGCCGGAACCCGATGTACCCGGTCAGCACCACGGCGTCCACGGACACCGTATCGATCGATGAGGGGATCAGTATCCCGGCCGCATACCTCGTTTGCGTCCGCACACCGAGCAGCTGCGCCATGGACTGGGCCAGCTTGCGTCGCGCATCGCGGTACAGCGCTTCGCGTGCTTTGGGAACGTGCGCCGCGACGGCTGCGTTCAGCCCGGTCCGGCCATCCGGGAACTCGGCAAGCATCCCGTCGAATCGTTGGATCACATCCCGTACGAGGCCTGCTGCCTCAGCGTTGCCGCCGATCTTCTCGGCAGAAGACACGATCGCGAGCAGCCCTATCGGTGCGGGGCTCTCGTGGATCGCCTCGAACGGATTCTCCAGCGCCATCAGCTTCACGAGCCGCCACGATTGGGTTTTGTCGATGCCCAGCAGGCTCTGGACGCGTGTCGGCCGAGGATTCGGCCCCGTCAATGGGTCGATCAGCCCCCGAAACGCGGCAGCCAGATCTTGGGCCAAAGCCGCAACACGTTCATCAAGTGTTCCACCAGGGGCCGTCATTCTTTGATCCTAGCGTGCCGACAACTCGCCGCAGACAACACTGTTGTATGAGAACAACACATATCCGCGCTTGTTTCTGAGAAACACTTCGCCACGCGTTGAACGCGCGCACGCGGCAGCACACCCGCCCGCTGCCGTCACGCGTTCTCGATGAGTGTCGTGCTCAGCCGTCCGTGCCGAGCACGGCACGTTCGAGCGCGACATCCCGCCCTGCGCGCAGGTCGGCCACGCTCGGGCGAACAACCGCATCGGGCGTCACGCCCATCCCCGGCTCGAAGTCCGTCGCGCTCGTCCGCTGGTCCAACAGCGGCAGCCGCGCCACGATCCCGGACTCCGGCAGCGTCAGGAACACGATGATCCCCGCCGTCGGGCCCTCGGCGCTCCCGCCGGTCGGCTCTCCGACCAGCAGCAATTCACGCTGCTCGCGCAGCTCCGCGATCAGCCACGTCGCCCCGCTCTCGTTGTTGGGTCCGACCAGCAGCACCAACTCGCCGTCCCACGCGTCGGGTGCAGGCTCGACCGTCTGCACCGACCCGCCTATCGGGGGCTTGACGACGAAGAACCCCTCGTCGTCGGCCTCGAACATCGCCGCCGGCATCTCGAACACGGCCGGGTTCCATGTGCGCATGTGCTCGCGGTACGCGCTCAGATCGTACGTCCGCACCCGCGTCGGCCCGCCGGAGTTCATCGGGCCCGTCAGCAGGTGGCGTACCAGCGCCCGCTGAACATCGCCCGAGCCGCCCCCGATCTCGCGCATGTCGAACACCAACCGCTCGACACCGCTCGCCTTGATCTCGCGGAAGACTTCGGCGAAGAGCGGCATCGCCTCGATCGGCGTGCGGTAGTTCACAAACGTTGAGACGCGCAGCACCGCTGCATCGCCCATGCGCTCCCAAGACACCGCGCCCGGGTCGCTGAAGTTCTTCTGCGTTCCATCACGGCCGCGGGCCGCGAGCGCGCCAGCCATATCGGTCGCCGCCACGGCCACAGTCCGCTCCGCGCCGTCGGCCGAAGCAAGCGTCAGCGACCACGACTCCCGAGCATCGCCGCCGTCGAACAGCAGCGTGGCGAACAGCTCGAACACCGGCAGCGCGTAGTCATCCTCGCCCGCGAACAGCGTCAGCCGTGTGTGATCCGTGAACCCGTCCACGGAGATGAACGGCCGGATCGCCTCGAACAGATCGCCCATCGGCCGGCCGTCCACAGCGACGAGTTCGTCGCCGACGCGCACGCCCTCTACGCCCGGCGAGAGCCCTACTACGATCGCGCGGGGTGCGCCGGAGTCGTCGAGCGCGTACGCGAAGTCCAGCGGCAGGAGCGACGACGATACCGCCGCTTCAACCGCATCGCTCGGCTCCGCCTCGGTGTGCTCGCACCGGATCGAGGCCAGGTACCGCTGCACGGCGAGGTAGAAAGCGCCCTCACTCTCGGCCACGGCCGACGCCGCACGCAACCGGTCCGCCTCGGCCTCCATCAACTCCGCGGAGGCGTAGCGCGTATACCCAGGGTGGATCTCGGAGAACGCGCCGATCAGGAGTTCGGCGTCCGCTGCGTACTTCCCCGGATGCCGCGCGTTGCCGCTACCACCATCCTGGCCCGCAACCGAACACGCCATCGCCGCAGCCACCATCGAAATCCACGCTCGTCGCATCCCCGATGCCTCCACTGGTTACGACCATCATTGGGTGCGGGGCTGTCCCCATTGCAGCCCCGCAGGCCCGATTGCACGGTCTAACGTTCTTCGGCCGGCCGTGCCGAGGACGCGGCCCGTATCCACAGGAGACCGAGATCATGCGTGCCGTTCGTTCGATCGCCATTGCCGTGCTGCTTACAGGCGCCGCCCTCCCGCTCGATGCTCAGCCTGATGCCCCCCGTCCCGACGCGAGCATACAGACCCTGCTCCTGCGTCCCGACCTTCGCCCGAGCACCGTGACCACCCGGCGTGAGTTCCGGTTCCAGAACGGCACCATCGCCGAGGGCACCGAGCTCCGTGTCTACGACGTGAGCAGTTCCGCGCTGGTCCTCGACACAGGCGAGTTCATCTTCGAGGCCGCGCACGAAGATACCGACCTGCTCGAACGACTCGGGGTGCTCATCGCTTCGCTCTCGGACGAGGCTCTTGCCGTCTCGGAGGCAGCCGTCGTGCGGGACACGAACCTCTGGCCCGCGCGGGTAACGCTGACCGCAGACATCGCGTTTACCGATGGCACCGGCCTGGCCAGCGGAACGGTTCTCCCGGTCCGCGAGGTGCAGCCCGGAGCGATCAAGGTCTTCGACAAGCCCTCCAACACGATCCTGACCATCGATACCAAGGACACCGACGCGATCGCCCGCGCCCGCGCGATCGTCGATGCCCCGGGCGAGCCCCGCCCCTTCTTCGTCCGCTCGATCGAGGCCGCCCTCGCCGCCAGCGACACAGCCAAGCCAGAGCCCGTACTCGCCGATGCCGACTACATCCTCGTCTACCGCGGCTCGAGCACCTGCTCCCGCTGCGAGCGGTTTACGCCCGAACTGCTCGACGCCTACGCCGACCTGAAACAGCAGCACGACAATTTCGAGGTTGTCTTCGTCAGCGACGACCGCACGGCAGGCGCCCACCGCGATCACATCGCCAAAACCGGCATGCCCTGGACAGTGATCCCCTTCGACCGCGTCGACGCCGCGGCCAAGGTGCGAAGCCTGCCCGGCCGGATCCTGCCGATCGTCTACCTCATGCGACCCGACGGCAGCGTGATCGATTCCACCAACGACGCCGCGGCGTCCGAAGTCGTCGGAACGCTTCGGGAACAACTCCGCAGCGGCTGACCGGCCAGCCAATCGCCCCGCCAGCTAGTCCTTCCAGGCGACCTCGTAGGTGTCACTCCGGTTCGACACCGGCTTCGCATCCCACTCGAGCCCGTACGACCGCGCCTCGCGGCGGAAATACGTGAACACATCGGACAGCTTGCAACCCTCGGGGCCCGCCTCGATGTGGTGGATGTTGTCCCGATCGCGTGACAGCGTCGAGTACGCGCCGGGTACGAGCACCGCGTCCTTGTTCTCGCGGATCAAGAAGCTCTCATCCGCCGCCGGCACCTCACCCCCGGCGATATCCAGCCGCGCTCCGTCGGGCTGAACGATGTCAAAATTCCGGCACCGCACCGACCCCTCGTTGCAGCGAAGCACGCCGTTGTAATGGCGATGATCGTGAAGCTCGATCATCGACCCTGGCTGCATGTGGATGTCGAACACAACGATCGGAGGGATCCGGCCGGCCGCGTTCATGCTCCAGCCCTGGTCGCCGATCGGCCGCAGCGACCACGGCTCCTCGGGCGTATACCGCGCCAGCAGCCTCGAGACCGCGTCAAGATACGCCGACTCGTCCGGCCGACTCGAAGCGCTGTCCGACGCGATCATCCGCATCGCCCTCGGACGGATCTCTGCCAACAACTGCTCGATCGTCAGAGGCTCAACTCCCGCCCCGGCACGCATCGCTCCACGCGGAAGACCCATCGCAGAACCCGTCGCCGAGGCCATAGCCAGCAGCCCAGCCCCCGCTACGCCGACCTGCAGGATCCGTCGCCGCGTGATCGTTACACCAGGCGAGATCTCCTCGCCCACCTCGTGATCCGCCATCGCGTGCTGCTCAATCTCGTCGAGTGTCCAGAACTGCATCCGAACCCTTTCAACCAGCGCCACCCGGAGGACGGCCAAACCGCGCGCTCAGCCCAATCGGGAACACAGAATCATAAAGGGTGGCCGAGATTCACTCAATCCAGAACCCGTTCAGCGGACCCGGATGCCAGATCTACCCCGCAGCGCCGCCATGCAGCGCCGCCGTGAGGCAATTCCGGCTCCCCCTCCGCCGAGGGTTCTGTACCAGGGCCGCGACTTCGACCCGATCGTCGGTGGCATCGAAGCACACCCGTCCGGCCCGGCTTGATTTCTTGAGACTCATTCTCAATAGTGCCACAGTGCCGAGTTGTCGGCAATTCACGCGAAGTTTGTCCGGAATTGGGAACGGACATCCTCGCGACGGAAGTACAACGGGCCAACAGGCCACGAGGAGAGACAAAACATGAAGAGTGCATTCGCAGTGCTCGCCGTTGCAGGCACCGTATCCGGCGCCGCAGCCCAGAGCTTCATCGACCCCAACCTGCCCGGCACCACGGACTTCGACGGCTGGGACAACCTGACCGTCAGCAACCCGCAGGTCGCCAACGCCAACCCCGCGTTCCCAGACTTCTTGACGGCTGCCAACCCGTGGCCCGAGGCCATCGAGTCGGTCCTAACCCAGGGCACGCCCGGTGCGCTCGACGATGATGCCACGGGCAACGCCACGTTCGACAAGACCTCGGGCTTCGGCTACCCCGCCAGCGTGAGTATCTACTCCACACCTTTCGGCAATGGAACCTACAACGTCAGCGATGACGACATCATCGCGGGCCTGGAGACCGTCGTCTTCCAGATCCGGATCGGTGAGGGCTCGGCAGGCACACTCGCTGGTGATCCGACGCTGACCATCAACGGCACCACGACCGTTCCGCTCTTCGAGGGCGGGTCCACAGGCATCGAGATCATCCCGAACCCGTTCGGTGGTGGCACCATCGGCGTCCCCACCTTCGGCTACCAGTGGGACGTCTCCGGACTCGGCCCGATCAACTCGATCGATGTCGATTTCGACACGGCCGGCACCAGCACGACGATCTTCGCGCTCCAGCTCGACCAGGGCAGCCAGTTCGTCGACATCAACATCCCGACGCCCGGGTCGCTCGCGCTGCTCGGCATGGGCGGACTTGTCGCTGCCCGTCGCCGTCGCTGAACGACGACCGGCTGCACGGGCCTCGAGGGCCCTGCTAGCGACCTACCTGCAAGTATCCTCTCGAGAGCGGGGCCACACCGGTCCCGCTCTTCTTTTCTGTGCGATCCTATTTGTGCTCGATCCTGGCAGATCGGCCTACGCCGCCTCGGTCCCGCCATCGGTCCCGCTGCTGCCTTGGCCTCCGTCCTGCGACGGCTCGGCCTTGGCGAACGTCAGCGACGACCCCGCGACGTCCACGCGCACCGCATCGCCCGCGCCGAGTTCGCCCGAAAGGATCTTGCCCGCCAGCGCGTTCTCGAGCCGCTGCTGGATCACCCGCTTGAGCGGCCTGGCACCGAACGCCGGGTCCCACCCCTCGGTCGCGATCAGCTCCAGCGCCGCGTCTGTCAGCTCGAGCGCCATGCCCTTCTCCGCCAGACGCTCGCGCAGCCGCTCGAGCTGGATCGACACGATCGAACCAAGAGACTCCTTGCCGAGCCGGTGGTAGACGACGGTCTCATCGATCCGGTTGAGCAGCTCGGGCCGCATGAAGCCCTGGTGGACGTCGAGGTTGAACCGTGCCCGGAGCTCGTCGCCGTCGGCAGACTGCTTGCCAGCGACGTCCGCCCCAGGGCCGCGCCGGACCAGGTCGCGCACCGCGGCCTCGATCTCCCAGTCCTCGGCGCCAGCCTCGGTCATCTCCTGGATCTTCTGGCTGCCGATGTTGCTCGTCATGACCACGATCGCGTTGCGGAAGTCGACCGTCCGTCCCTGCCCGTCGGTCAGCCGCCCATCATCGAGAAGCTGGAGCAGGATGTTGAACACGTCCGGGTGCGCCTTCTCGATCTCGTCGAGCAGGATGACCGCGTACGGCCGCCGCCGCGCCGCCTCCGTCAACGCACCGCCCTCGTCATAGCCGACGTAGCCGGGCGGCGCACCGATCAGCCGCGCGACCGCGTGCTTCTCCATGTACTCCGACATGTCGACGCGGATCAGCGCCTCGTCCGTGTCAAACAGGAACTCGGCCAGCGCCTTGCACGTCTCGGTCTTGCCCACGCCCGTCGGCCCGAGGAACAGGAAGCTGCCGATCGGCTTGTCCGGGTCGGATAGGCCGGCGCGGCTTCGGCGCACCGCATCGCTGACCGCACGCAGCGCCTCGTCCTGCCCGACGACCCGGTCGCGGAGGTGCTCCTCCATCCGCGCGAGCTTGTCGCGCTCGCTCTCGACGAGCCGCGTCACCGGTATCCCGGTCCACCGCGCGACGATATCAGCGATCTGCTCGGCGTCTACCTCTTCGCGGACCAGGGCGTCGCCGGCCGCCGCCCGCGCATCGAGCCGGGACTCGGCCTCGGAAAGCCCAGCCTCCAGCTCGCGCATCTCGCCGTACTGGATCCGTGCCGCCGCCTCGAGGTCGCCCCGACGCTGCGCCTGCTCAAGCTCCACACGCTTCGCATCGATCTGCTCCTTGATCTGCTTGACCGAGTCCAGGTCGCGCTTCTCGACCTCCCACCGCGCGCTGAGCGCGGCGTTCTCTTCGTTGAGTTCGCTCAGATCCTTCTCGATCCGCTCGAGCTCTTTCGACGATGCTTCCGACGCCGCGGATGCGCCGGACTCGTCCTCCGCACCGATGCGCAGCGCCTCGCGCTCCATCTCGAGCTGCATGATCCGGCGGTTGAGCTCGTCCAGCTCCGTCGGCATGCTGTCGTTCTCGATCCGCAGACGGCTCGCCGCCTCGTCTACCAGGTCGATCGCCTTGTCCGGCAGGAATCGGTCAGCGATGTACCGCTGGCTCAGCTGCGCCGCGGCCAGGATCGCCGTGTCTTTGATCCGCACGCCGTGATGAGCCTCGTAGCGTTCCTTCAGCCCGCGCAGGATCGTCACTGTTTCTTCAACGCTCGGCTGATCCACGGTGATCGGCTGGAACCGCCGAGCGAACGCCGCGTCCTTCTCGACGTGCTTGCGGTACTCGTCCAGCGTCGTCGCGCCCACGCAACGCAGCTCGCCGCGAGCAAGCGCCGGCTTGAGCAGGTTCCCCGCGCTCACCGCGCCCTCCGCCGCGCCAGCGCCCAGGATCGTGTGCAGCTCGTCGATGAACAGGATCACCTGACCCTCGCTCGCCGACACCTCGCGCAGCACGGCCTTGAGCCGCTCCTCGAACTCGCCCCGATACTTCGCACCGGCGAGCAGCTGCCCGACATCCAGCGCGATCACCCGCTTGTCGCGCATGCCGTCGGGACAGTCGCCGTTGACCACCCGAAGCGCCAAGCCCTCGGCGATCGCCGTCTTCCCGACGCCCGGCTCGCCGATCAGCACGGGGTTATTCTTCGTCCGCCGGCTGAGCACCTGCATGGTCCGCCGGATCTCGTCGTCGCGCCCGATCACCGGGTCCAGCTTGCCCTGCTGCGCCCGCTCGGTCAGGTCGATGCCATACTTCTTGAGCGCCTCGAACCCCGCCTCGGCGTTCTGGTCGCTGACCGTCTTGACCCCGGACGCCTCGCGGATCGACAACGCCGCATTCTGAATCACCTCTGGCGTCGCCGCGTTGATGTCCAGCACCTCGAACGCGGGGCCCTTGACGGACGCCAGCGCCACAAGCAGGTGCTCGCCCGTGATGTACGCGTCGCCCATCTCTTTGGCCAGCGCGTCCGACCTGGCCAAGATCTCCATCAGCGAACGGCCCGTCGCGCCCGCGCCGCTTGAGGTCGTCGGCTGGCGGTCGAGCTCGCCCGTCACGATCGAAGCGATCTGGTCGGCGTTCACACCGGCCTTGTTCAGGATCGGCCGCGCGCTGCCCGCGGGGTCTTCCAGCATGGCGTTGAGGATGTGCAGGCCGGTGACCTCGGCGTGCTGACGCCCCATCGCGTCCGCCTGCGCAGAGGCCAGCGTCTGCTGTGCCATCGTTGTGAACCGATCAGGACCCATGCGAGCCTCCGTTCAAGCCTGGATGCCGCCAGCGATCGACCATACTGGCCGCCGCCCGGACACCAACAGGCCAAGAGCAAGCCGCGCGCCAGACCTGCCACCCGGTGCCGCACCGGCCAAAACGCCCTGAGACCCCACGGAACGCATCCACAACGAGCCCACACCCGCCGCCCAGACACGGCCTGCCCCCGAACCTGCCGCCATGGCAGCAGGCGCCGGTTCGAGGACCGAACCCCGAAATCCAGCACCAGCAATGGTTTGACAAAAAAAGGAGGCGGTGAGCTCTCCTCCGGGCCCACCGCCTCTGAAACGGCCCCGCGCGATGACGCCGGGCCGTGGGATCTGGGTGCGATGCGTCTGTCAACGCCAACGAACGAGGACCGGTTCAACCGGTGCGACAGGGACTGTCTGGACCCTCACATCAGGTGGGTGCCGCCGGCTCGGTTCCAGGCCATCCACTCGAAGGAGGCTCGGCCGTCGTCCATGCCGATTAGGTACGGCTCCCTAGGGTTCAGAAAGGTCGAGACATGCCTCCCTTCGCGACCGGCTGAACCGGTCCTCGTTCAAGCGGCCAGAAGCCGTTCTCGGGCCTATTCGTAGGGCCGCTGGCTCCAGTTTCCTGCACTCAGGTTTCCCCTGAGCACGGCCGCATCCGCCGCTCTCTCTCGTCGGTCGGACTCTACCACAGCCCGCTTCGTCGTCCTACCCGAACAGCCGCGGATCGTCTCCGATTTGCGAACCATTCGCAGGAACGACACCTACTCGGGTGGCCGCGAGCGATTGACCCAGCGGGCTCGGGCGGGTACAACCATGCACGGAGAGCCGTGATCGGACCCACCGATCCATCGGCGACACGCGTGTGCGACGCAACGGATGGCGGTCGGCTGCGAATGGACGCATCGGTAAGGCCACGGCCGCCGGGTGTCCGGGCCACGCACAAGCCCGATCACGAGCCCGCAAGCCTGCCCGGCGGCCCGCCGCCCGGACCGAGGAGTTCGCACGATGAACAGCCGCACCGAACGCACCATCCGAACGCGCCCGGCCGCCATGGTCGGCCTCGCCCTCGCGGGCACCCTGCTCGCCGGATGCTCCAGCGAGCGCAACCGCCTTGCCGAGTACCGCGACGAGCCCACACCCGGACTGGTCACCATGGACGACCGGCCCGATGACATCGCCAACCGGATTACCCTTATCAAAGACGAGGGCAACCGGATGCTCTACCGCGACTGGCTGTACCTCTGGTACCTCGATCGCCCGACACGCCTGCGCCCGGGACCCAGCGCCTGGTAGCGAGCGCCTCGTAGCGCCTGGTAACACCGCGTCGTCGGCGGCACCGACACACGTGCCAATCGGAAGCTTCCCGGCCGGTCCCTAGTGACCGGCCGGTGTCATTCGGAGGTCGGTGTATTCCAAGACACTATGAAGTAACAGCTTGGCTACTTCTTGGCTATTTCGCGGTGTAGGTGCCGCGTGCGACCCGCTTGAACAGCTTTGGATTCTTGATAAGCGTCTGATTGACGATCGTTCGGAAGTTGGGCGATGTGGTGTTGTAACCACTACGCTGGACCTCGAGCGCTAGGTCCGTCACAGAGAATTCCTTGCCATCGAGCACGGAGTGCATCGCATCGACCAGCGTCATGGCATTGCTCGGGCGCCGGCGGCCGCTGCCCAGCCCGGCCAGACTTGCGCCGTTCGCCCGGAGTTCGGCCTCGACAGCGTCGAGCTGCGCACGCAGCCTGTCCCGCTTACGCAGCAGCGTCGTGCTCTGACGCTGCCGGCGGGACAGCTCCGCCCTGAGTGCCTCGTCCGAGATCGCATCGAGGTTCGAAGCCGAGTTGGTACGACGGCCACGGGCCTTCTTGACCGAACGCTTCTTCCTGGTCTTCTTTGTTGATTTCTTTGCCATGCAAACCCTCTTCTGTGCGAAAGCCGGCCACCCGGCACCACATTTGTGAAGCGCTGCCGATGCGCAGCGCATTAGGAAGCGTAGCAAGCAGCATGCAACCTGACCACTGAGAATATCATATCAATTCGGACGTTCTTATATTCGCAGTCTGTCCGGATTGGCGATGTGTTGAGACAGGCACAATTTGTCAGGCCCGCGTTAGACGTCGGGGCGGACGCCCAGCCGCTCGACCAGGCCCTCGAAATGATCGTTGCCATAGAAGTCGATGCAGATCGCGCCCTTCGTACCCGACTTGTTGGCGCGGATTCGCACACGTGAGTTCAGCGATTCCCCGAGCTGCTTCTCCATCGAGGCGAGCACAAGTCTGTGTCGGCTCTGATCGTCGGTGCCCGGGGTGTTTGCTGACCCGCGTTCGGGGTGCTTGCCGGCCTTGGACTCGGCCGCAGCTCGTTCTAATCGCCTGACCGACCACCCCCCCGCTGCCGCGGCTTGAGCAAGCTCCACCCGCGTCGCACCGGCCGGCAGCCCGGCCAGCGCCTTCCCGTGGCCCGTGTTCAGGCTGCCCGCGTTCAGCAGCGACCGGATCGCGGGCTCCAGGCCGACAAGGCGCACCAGGTTCGCGACCGTCGAGCGGTCCAGCAGCAGCCGCTCGGCCGCCTCGGCCTGCGTCAGCCCGTCGCGGGCGATCATCCCCGCGATCGCATCGGCCTTCTCCATCGGGCCGAGGTCCTGGCGGTGCACATTCTCGATCAGCGCCCATGCGCCGGCGTCGCGGTCCTCGAGCGGGCGGACCAACGCCGGGACCCGGGTCAGGCCAGCGAGCTTGGCAGCCCGCCAGCGACGCTCACCCGCGATCAGCTCGTAGCGTCCTCCGGTCGACCCCCCCGCTGACCCCGGCCGAACCAGGATGGGTTGCATGACGCCATCGCGTGCGATCGACCTGGCAAGCTCGCTCAGCCGATCGTCATCAAACTGCTCCCGCGGCTGAAACCGGTTTGGGATGATCGAGCCGACCGGCAGATGAATCACGGATTGAACGTCCGATAAATCATCGCTTGTCGCGGACTCGGTCTTGCTATGGGCTGACGCTCCGTGGACTGTTACTGTGTCGGTCCGGCTATCGGTACGGGTTGCTGCCGTGAGATCAGGCTCGACCGAGGCGTCATTCGACGAGGCCGCTTCGGGCGCCTGTGTGCTCGCCGTTGCATCGGTGGGCGGCGGTTCGACGGGCACAGGATCGCCCATCAGACCGCTCAGGCCCTTGCCCAGACGCCGTCGTTTGGTTGGATTTGAGGATGCCGTAGTGGTGTTTTTGGCCGATGTCGGTCCGTTCGTGCTCATAGATAGATGGCCTCCATGCCTTGACGCGGCCCCTTGTGAGCCTCCGGTGTGGGACAAGCGTACGCTCGGCCCGGATCTGGTACAACTCCGTAATGGATGCCTCCCAGAGCAACGCCGGCAGGATCGAGGTCATCGCCCGTGGCCTGATCATCCGCGGCGGGCGGGTGCTGGTCTGTCGCAGCATCGAGGGCGGCTATGTCTATCTGCCAGGCGGCCATGTAGAGCCAGGTGAAATGGCTGAGGTGGCACTAGCGCGCGAGCTGGTCGAAGAGGCAGGCCTGCCGACAGAACCGGGCAAGTGCATCCTGATTGCTGAGGTTGTATTCGGTGACCCGCTCCGGGGTGGTGGGCACGAGCTCAACCTGGTGTTCCACGTGGAACCTCCGTCCACCGAGGAGTCGATAGCGAGCCGGGAGCAGGCCATCGCGTTCGAGTGGCTCGATCTGGCGGCTGTTGTCGACACGGATCTTCGGCCGCGGGCGATAAAGGCTTGGCTGCTCGACGGGGCCGATTCGGGCCGGTCCGGGCCAGCGTTTGTAAGCGATCGCGAGCCGAGTTGACTGCGGCATGCTCGCGGCCGCTTGTTCAGCGGGGGCCTCCTCGTACTCGGCGCGGTTTGCCCCATTTGACACTCGATTCAACCAAGACTCGGTCCCGACGCACCATCCCGGCGTGCTGCCGCCCGATAGCCGTCACGTGCACGATGGTGGATCAGAACACGGGACCGGTGGCGATGCGCATCCGGATGCCGCGACGCGCGCCGGGCTGCTCGAGGAGCTGCTGGCCCGGACCGAGCGCGATGTCCGC
>JBCCZQ010000036.1:0-29758 GCA_039187315.1 Planctomycetota bacterium
ACGCGTTGCGCGTTTCTTCGAGGCCTTCTTGCGGGTAGCTTTCTTCGCCATCAGCGATGCTCCGTCTCGCCCCAATTCGTGTCCACGTTTCCGATGCTGCGCTCACACGGGGCGTTGGTGTGACTGATGCGCAACTGTGACTGTTATCGGGAACGTTTTGTGCTCTTCTTGAGCAAAACAGCTCAAGCGCGCGGACAACCTTGCGCGAAACCACGCGCGCTGTCAACTCTCAACACCTCTTCACAATCCGTGGCGCAACGCGGCGCATGGACATTCGGAGTGCACATCGCGCTCGCGCGGCGCGGAACGTGCACACCCGCTCCGCGCGGTCTGTTCGAACATCCACAAGGAGGTACAGATTCGATGCTTGTCGTGCACGCATCACTCGGATGAGCACTCAGCCATCGCGATGCAGGAGGAACTACACGCGGAGATCGCGTGCGATCGCGTGCGTTCCGCGCACGTTCATGGCATGTTCGCGGCAATTACTCCCCGATCTCGGTGTCTTCGCCGATCTGGATCGAGGTGAGCTTGAGCGTGGTGGCATCCCCGAACGTCTTCGGATCCGAGGATGTCAGCGAGGTGCCGTTGACGGTGTTGTACTCCGTGATGGTCTCGGCATCGGTCGGCAGGAGCGTGGTCCTGGCACGGATCGTGCCGGTGGCTGGGTTGTACCAGAACATGGCGGCGGCACGATCGATCGAATAGAGCGGCCTTGGGTGCTTCCAGCCCGATTGGGTCTCGCTGGCGATCTCGAGCCAGGGTCGGTCGGCCGAGAGCAGCGTGTTCATGGGCAGATCATCGCCGAACCATGCCGGGTCGATCGTGGCGGGCCAGCCGGCGTCGTTGAGGATGTCGGGCTCGGACTGGGACCGGAGGAGGATCTGCGCCCTGAGGGTGTCAACAGCGAGCCTGGTGTCCTCCAGCTCCGAGCTCGGGCGGATCTGACCGCGCGTCATCCACCACGCTGCCACGACGGCCAGCACGGTCAAGAGAGCAAAGATGTCGACGATGCGTCGCACGCGTGGCGTCCCCCCGTCGGTCTGCGCACGGAGCATGTATCGGCCATGCCCGAGCGCCCCCCGAGCGCGCCGGCGTTCGGCGCGGCTCGGGGCGGCGGCCGATGGGTCGGGCTGGCGCGGTTGCGCGGGCGGCAACGGCTAGACTCGCCCGTTCCGGACCTCGCCGAGAATCGCACAGCCGAACGGAAGGGGCTCACGACGCATGAACGCGATCACCTCGCACACGCTCGGGTGCGGTGCCCGGTTGCTGGTGGAGCCGATGGCGGGCGTGCGGTCTGCCTCGGTCTGCTGCCTGGTACCGGTCGGGCTGATCTCCGAACCGGCCGAGCGGCTCGGCGCGACCGGCGTGCTTGCGGAGATGCTCATGCGTGGGGCGGGCGACCAGGACGCGCGGGCTCAGGCCGATGCGTTTGACGCGGCGGGCGCCAACCGGCACATCGACGCGGGTGGGCGGGGCGTGATGCTGCGGATCACCACGCTCGGCGACCGCCTGGACGAGGCGCTGACGCTGCTGGCCGAGACGCTGCTCCGGCCCAGGCTGACAGCCGACACGTTCGAGCCGGCGCGGCTCTTGGCGACACAGGCGCTCGCGTCGCTGGCGGACGACCCTCGTGAACGGGCGGTGATCGCGGCTCGGTCGCGGCACTTCCCGGTGCCTTTCAACCGTTCGTCGTACGGCACGGCCGAGGGCCTTGCATCGCTCGCCGTCGAGGACATCGCCGCGCTGTGGTCGTCGCGGGCGCTGCCAGTAGGGACCATCATCGGTGTCGCGGGCGCGGTGGACCCAGAGCGAGTGCGCGAGGCGCTCGACCGCGGGTTGGATGGCTGGGCGGGCGAAGCCGCCGCGATCGCGCCAGCAGGCGCCGCCAGCCACGGCGTCGGGCACACGCCCGATGACTCGAACCAGGTCCAGATCGTGGTCATCGACGACGCCCCGCCCGAGCGGGACGAGGACGCGGCGATGGTCGAGAAGCTGGCGGCTTCGGTGCTCTCCGGCGGGATGTCGGGGCGGCTGTTCACGGAGGTGCGCGAGAAGCGCGGCCTGTGCTACGCGGTCTCGGCTGGCTATCGCGGTGACGACCGGTTCGGGGTGATCAGCTCGTACGTGGGGACGACATCGGAGCGTGCGCAGGAGGCGCTCGACGTGCTTCTGGCGGAGTTGGACCGGATCCGGACCGGCGAGGGCGCGGTGACTGAGGACGAGTTCGCGCGGGCGGTGGTGGGCATGAAGTCCAACGTCGTCTTCCACGGCGAATCCGCGGGCGCACGGGCGGGCGCGCTCGTCGGCGATCAGCTCAAGCTGGGCCGAGCGCGGACGCTTGAGGAGATCACGCAGGCGATCGACGCGGTGACGCTCGGCGGTCTGAACTCGGCGCTGGCCGGCTCGGGCGGTCGGGCGCGGACGGTCCAGACGCTCGGGCCAACGTCGGCCGAACCAGGCTCCGCGGCCGGCGGGTCCAGCTAGACTGCGGCCATGCCAGCCGCGGTCTCCGCCCGTACAACGCGTCTTTTGTGGCAGTACGGCCTGATGGGCGTCAGCCTGCTTGCGCTGGGCTTGCTGCTGCTTCTGCCGATCGGCCTGACCGTGCAAGGCGGTTTTCTCGATCGGGAGGGTGAGGGCGAGTTCACGCTGAGGCATATGGGGCTGGTGCTGGCCAACCCGGTGTATAGAGAAGGTTTGCTCAACGCGTTCGTCATCGCGGTGTTCACGACGGCGCTGTCGATCGCGATCGCGCTTCCGCTGGCGGTGATCTCGGCCCGGTACCGGCTGCCGGGCAAGACGGTCTGGAACGCGCTGGTGCTCATCCCGCTGATCCTCCCCCCGTTTGTGGGTGCGATCGGGATGCGCGCGATCATGGGCAGGGAGGGCATGCTGAACAGCTTGCTGGGGACGGACTTCGATGTGCTCGGGCGGGCGCAGATGCTCGGCGTCATCATCGTCGAGGCGCTGCACCTGTACCCGATCATCTATCTGAATGCGACGGCGGCGCTGTCGAACCTGGACCCTGCACTCGACGAAGCGGCTGAGAACCTCGGGGCGGGGCCCTGGCGGCGGTTCCGGACGATCGTCCTGCCGCTGATCCGCCCCGGCCTGTTCGCCGGCGCGACGATCGTGTTTATCTGGTCGTTTACGGAGCTCGGCACGCCGCTGATGTTCGAGTTTTCTCGGGTGACGCCGGTGCAGGTGTTCGTGGGGCTGAAGGAGATCCCTGGCTCAGCCGAGCCGTATGCGTTGACGGTGCTGCTGCTGGTGTGCGCGGTGACGCTGTACCTGATGGGTAAGTTTGCGTTCGGCCGACAGGGGTACGCGATGTACTCGAAGGCCTCGCGGGCGGCGAGCGAGAAGGTCCTGCCGCTCTGGGGGACACTGCTGGCGACGGGGCTGTTCGCGGCGGTGACGCTGGCCGCGGTGCTGCCGCACATCGGCGTGGTGCTGACAAGCGTCGCGGTGCCCGGCCAGTGGTACGGCACCGTGATGCCCGAGATGTTCACGACCGCGCACTTCGAGACGGCGCTGTCGGACGAGGTCGCGGCGGGCTCGATCCGCAACAGCCTGGCGCTGAGCCTGACGGCGATGGCGGCTGCGGTCTTGGGCGGGCTGGTGATCTCGTACCTGATCGTCAGGACGTCGGTACGCGGACGGGGGTTGCTCGACGCCCTGTGCATGCTGCCGCTGGCCGTGCCCGGGCTGGTGCTGGCGTTCGGCTATTTCGCGATGACGGTCTCGGGCCCGCTGCCGGCGATGGCGTCGTGGCTTGAGGCAAACGACCTCGGCGGCGTAGCGCGATATCTGCAAGTGGTCGGCACGGATCCGAACCCGTTCGTGATCCTGGCGTTGGCGTATGCTGTCCGTCGGCTGCCGTACATCGTGCGGTCGGCAAGCGCGGGGCTGGAGCAGACATCGGTGGAGCTTGAGGAAGCGGCGGTGAACCTCGGGGCGGGCCGGCTGCTGGCGATCCGGCGGGTGGTCCTGCCGCTGGTGATGGCCAACGTGATCGCGGGCGGGCTGCTGGTCTTTAGCTTCTCGATGCTGGAGGTGTCGGACTCGCTGGTCTTGGCGCAGCAGACGAAGCACTTCCCGATCACGAAGGCGATCTTCGAGTTCTGGAACCGCCTCGGCGACGGGGCCTATGTCGCCAGCGCGATGGGCGTCTGGGGCATGGGGCTGCTGGGCGTAACGCTGATCGGGGCGTCGGTGCTGATGGGCAAGACGCTCGGCTCGATCTTCCGGGCGTAGGCTCGCGTGATGGTCCGGATCGAGCCGCCACAACCGACACAGCCGAAGCCGACGATCGCGGTGAGCCTGGGTGATCCGGGCGGGATCGGTGCAGAGTGTCTCGTCAAGGCGCTTGCGGACCGTGACCGACGCAAGCGGGCGCGGTACCGGGTGTTCGGCTCGGCCGAGCCGCTGCGGCTGGCCGCGGACCGGGCGGGGCTGGGGCACGATTGGTGGTCGGTGCCGGCGGGCTCGACGCTCGAGCCGTCGGAGGCGCACGACGTGGTACTGATCGATTCCGGTGGCGAGGGATTCGAGGCCCGGCCAACGAAACATGGCGGGGCGCTGTCGTTCGGCTGGGTCGAGTCAGCGATCGAAGCATGCAGAGCTTGCCGGGCGCAGGCGATGGTGACGGGTCCGATCTCGAAAGAGGCGTGGGCGCTGGCCGGCAAGAAGCGGTTTCCTGGTCACACGGAGCTGCTGGCCGAGCGGTTCGGGGCCAAGCGTGTGGCGATGCTGTTCGAGAGCGACGAGCTGCGGGTGATCCTGGCGACCGCGCATGTGCCGCTGATGGATATCCGCAACGTGCTGACCATCGGCAAGGTGTTCGACGCGATCGACCTCGGGCATGCGGCGTGCCGGCAGCTCGGGATCGCCGAGCCGCGGATCGCGGTCTGCGGGCTGAACCCGCATGCGGGGGAGGCGGGCCTGCTGGGCGATGAAGAGGCCCGGATCATCCGCCCGGCGATCGAGCACGCGGTGCGCTCGGGCATCCGGGCCGAGGGGCCTTTGCCTGGTGACACGGTGTTCAATCTGGCGCGCCGGCGGGCCGGCGGGCGCAGGGGCGGGTTCGACCTGGTCGTGGCGATGTACCACGACCAGGGGCTGATCCCGGTCAAGCTGCTGGCGTGGGACCGCGCGGTGAACGTGACGTGCGGCCTGCCCACGCCCCGGACGAGCCCGGACCACGGGACGGCGTTTGACCTGGTGGGGCGGGACGCGGCGGATCCCGGCTCGATGGGCGCGGCGCTCGATCTGGCGGTTCGGCTGTCGGCTCTGCCCGCTCCCGCGCAGGGTTCGTGACGGTCTAGAGTTCAGGCCGAGCCGAATGGGCAGCCGCAGCCAGCAACGCCGCACAAGACATGACCCAGCCATCGGTCCAACCCGTCGGCGAGCGCGCCCCGCTCGCGGAGATGCTCAGCGTCGCGCTGCCGACGGTGGTGACGATGTCGAGCTACACGCTCATGCAGTTTGTCGACTCGCTGATGGTCAGCAAGATCGGGCCCGAGCCTCACCACGTCGCGGCGCAGGGCAACGGGGGCATGGCCAACTGGGTGGCGTTGTCGCTGTTCTTCGGGGCGACGAGCGTGATCAACACGTACGTCTCGCAGAACGTCGGCGCTGGCAAGCCCGAGCGGGCGGCGGGCTACGGCTGGACCGGCGTCTGGCTCGGGATCGGCTACTGGCCCGTGATGCTGGTGTGTGCGCTGCTGATGCCGGCGATCTTCGGGCTTCTCGGGCACTCTGGCGAGCTGTTCGAAGCCGAGGTCGCGTACGCCCAGATCCTGCTCATCGGATCGGCGTTCAAGCTCGTCAATAAGGGCATGGCCGAGTTCTTCTTCGGGATCCACCGGCCCGTGGTCGTGACCGTCTCGGTGATCCTGGGCAACATCACGAACGTGTTCGCCAACTATGTGCTGATCTTCGGTGTCGAGGGGTACGTCCCTGCGCTGGGCGTGGTCGGTGCGGCGTACGGCACGGTGCTGGGGTATCTGGTTGAGATCGCTGTGCTTTCGGCGGTCTTTCTCGGACCGAAGCTGCACGCCGAGTACAAGACTCGCCTAGCCTGGCGGCTGGACTTGAGCCGCGTGCGGGACGTCGTGCGGCTCGGCTGGCCCTCCGGCGCCCAGTTCGTCAATGAGACGGCATGCTGGTGGATCATGACGGCGTACCTGCTCGGCGCCGGCGGCGCCGCGGGCGCGATCGCAGCAGGTGTGACCGACCAGGCAGTCATCGACGAAACGGCGCAGCTGAACAACACCGCGGGCTGGATCGCGCTGCGGTACATGCACGCGGCTTTCATGCCGACCGTCGGGCTCTCGATCGCGGTGACGGCGATCGTGGGCCGGTGCATGGGCGCGGGCCGGCCGGACCTGGCGGCGCACAGGGCGTGGCTGGGCGTCAAGGTGGCGCTGGTCTACATGGGCGCCTGCGCGATCGCGATGGTCCTGCTGCGTGAGCCGATGATGGCCGTCTTTGTCCCGGGCGATGCCACGCCCGAGCAGCGTGCGATGCTGCTGGAGGTCGGCGGTGCGGTGATGATCGCGGCGGCGTTGTTCCAGTTCGGTGACGCCTTGGGCATCATCCTGATCGGGGCCCTCCGGGGCGCCGGCGACACGGTGTGGCCCGGGCTGGTCAACGTCATCCTGAGCTGGGTCTTCATCGTCGGCGGCGGGCTGGCGGCGGTGGAGTTCATGCCCCAGTGGGGCTCGATCGGGCCGTGGATCGCGGCGGCGGTGTTCATCACGGCGCTGGGTCTGGCGATGCTCTGGCGGTTCGTGGGCGGGAAGTGGCGTTCGATCGAGCTGGTCGAGCGTGAGGGCGATCCGAATCTGCATCAGACGCAGCCCGACGAGCCGCTGACCGCGCCGCCTGATGCGGTGAGCGGCACGACCGCGGGCTCGATCGAGGGCTAGGGCCAGCAGCGGGTGCGGGTCTGGGGCGGGTCGCCCGCGATCCCGGGGGGTTCTAGGATTCCCCTCGGCCGGGTGGTGCCCGGTCGGAACGCAGACCGAACCCCAGACGCACCCAAGGAGCAGGCATGGCCGGTGATCCTCTGGACATCGTGATCGGCGCTGACGAGGCGAAGCGCGACGCGCAGCAGGCGGCGCAGCACGCCGACGCCGCAACAGCGGCGCAGGCAGCGGGCGATCGGCAGCAGGCGATCGAGGAGCTGCGTCGGGCGGTCGCGGCCGACCCGTCGAGCAACGACCTCGCCTTCCGGCTGGCCTACGCGCTCGACCTGGTCGGCGAGGAGGACGAGGCGATCCGGCTGTACGAGCGGATCTGCGAGGAGCAGCCGGCCCCGGTCAACGCGCTGCTGAATCTGGCCGTGCTGTACGAGGACCGGGGCGACTACCCGCGTGCGGAGCGTTGCCTGCGGCAGGTGCTGGACACGAAGCCGAACCATGCGCGTGCGAACCTGTTCATGAAGGACGTACAGGCCAGCCGCGACATGTTCATCGAAGAGGAGCAGACGCGCGACGTGCTCAAGCGCAACGCCCTGCTCGACACGCCCGTGACCGACTTTGAGCTGTCGGTCCGCACGCGGACGTGCCTGAAGAAGATGAGCATCCGGACGCTCGGCGACCTGCTCCGCATCACCGAGGCGGAGCTGATGAGCTCGAAGAACTTCGGCGAGTCAAGCCTTGTCGAGATCAAGAGCATGCTCTCGACCAAGGGGCTGAAGCTCGGCCAGGGCCTCGAGGATGCGCACCGAGCGGCACGCCGGGCGCTGATGGATCGGCTCAAGGGCACTGGCCAGGAGGTGCTGCTCGGCAAGCCGGTCAGCGATCTCCAGCTGTCCGTCCGGGCGCGCAAGGCGCTGCAGATGCTCAATATCGAGACGATCGGCGACCTTGCCAGCCGGACCGAGGCGGAGCTGATGGGCGTGAAGAACTTCGGCCAGACGAGCCTGGACGAGGTCAAGCACCGGCTGACAGAGATGGGCCTGGGGCTGCGGACGCTGGACGCCTGACGGCTCCTACGGGGCCGCGGCGCGGTCTTCGGGCTCGATGTCGCGGTCGCCGGTCTTGTGGAATCCCTTGCGGCTCTTGGCGTACGCCTCGGGCGAGATCTTCAGATCCACGGGTGCACCCTCCTGGTGGCACCGGTGCAGATGCTTGAGGAACGGCACGCACCATTGGCAGCCGGTTCCAGCGCCGAGGCATTCCGACACCAGCGAGGCCACCGGCGGGTCCTCGCGCTCCAGGAACGTGCGGATCTTGCGCAGCGATACGTGGAAGCAAAGGCAGACCTCGTCGTCGGGATCCATCGGTTCAGGATAGCGGAGCCTTGGGCGGGCGTTCCGTGGCCGCGGACTCGCCGCGGGTTCCCCCCGCCGCCCGGACAGCCCAGTGCTTGGCCTCTTCGCCGGACTGGACCAGCGTATACAGGCCAGTGCCGGCCATCATGAGCGCGGCGCGTGGCAGTGAATCATCAAGCAGCGCGACGCCCGCGCCGACAAGGATCAGCCCGGCATAGATCGGGTGCGGCAACACTCGGTACAGCCCGCCCGTGACGCGCTCGGTGGAGAGGTCGCTCCGGTCCTGTCCGATGCGCCAGTGCGGCCCGAGCTGGATGGACCCGGTCAGGACAACCGCGAGCCCGAGGATCGCCAGCGCGAAGCCTGCCACGGGCGCCACGGGTAGGGCGGGCGGCAGCGCGAGGAGCCAAGCGGTGTAGACGCTGAGCGAGACGGCGTAGAGAGCCTCGATCCAGCCGTACGTGTCCGAGGGCGGCACGCGTGCGACGAAGGGCGAACGCCTGTACCGGATCACAAAGACAATCGGAACCGCGACGAACCCGATAAGCAGGTAGCCGATCCAGACGTGTCGTGCATCGATCGGCACGGGTCATCCCTCCAGCATCGAAAGCAACTCGTTGACGCCGTGGGCTTCGGTGGTCTCTGCGACGGCATCGGCGTGAGACTTGAGGCCTTCGGCGGCGTTGGCTGGACAGCCGAACCACGCGACGCGTTCGCGGATGGCCAGATCGCTCATGGTGTCGCCGATGCCCGCGATGCGGGCGGGGTTGAGCCCGGTATGGCGGAGGAAGCGATCGATACCTGTTGCTTTGGAGACGTGCGCAAGGTCACAGTTGATGTAGAACCACGTCATGCTGACGCGGAACGGCCAGCCGCGCTCGGCAACGAGCCGCTCGACGCGGGGGGCGACGGCTTCGCGGAGGTGCGCCGTGTCCGCGTGCCAGAAGGTCACGCTCGCTGCTTTGCCGGGCTGGATGGTCACGCCCTCGGACCCGAGCGTGTCGCGGCCGAATGCGGCCAGGTCGGTGACGGCGCGGAGGTCGTCGGCCGTGATGGCGGGGTCGAGCTCGTGGCGGTTCGTATCGGGGAAAAAGAGCCAGGCGCCCATCTCGCCGATGATCGGCAGCGCGGTGCAGGCGATGTGCCTGGCGATGCACTCGACATAGGAGATCGGGCGGCCCGAACAGGGGACGACGATGGGCCGGTCCCGCTGGGACTCGGCCCGGCGGTTCCACGCCGCGATCTTGGAGAGCGGCTCGAGATCGAGCGGGCTTCCGTGCTCGTCGTTGAGGCAGCCGTCGATGTCGCAGATCACGGCGTCGAACGGGCCCGTATGGTTGAGGCGTCGCGCTGCGGGGTCGCTGCTGTGCGTCATGACGGACTGTAGCGGGAGGCGGCGGCGTGGCGGTGTTGGGCGCATTGGCATTCGGGCTGGCGATCTTCGCGGCGGCGCTGCTGCTGTTCGCGGTGCAGCCGATGACAGGACGCCTCGTGTTGCCGACACTGGGCGGGTCGCCCGCGGTCTGGAACACCGTGATGGTCTTCTTTCAGGCGGCGCTGCTCACTGGGTACGCCCTTGCGCATCTGCTTACCAGGTTGCCGGTGCGATGGCAGGTCGCGTCGCACGCGGCGTTGGTGGTTGGTGCGGCCGCAACGCTTCCGATCGGGTTTGGGGCTGCCACCCCGCCGGCGGACACGATGCCCGTTGGCTGGTTGCTCGGTGCGCTGTCGTTGGGCGTGGGCCTACCGGCGCTGATGCTGGCGACGGTGAGCCCGTTGGTGCAGGTGTGGTACGCCCGGTCGGGGCTGCCGCGGGCTCGGGACCCGTACTTTCTCTACGCGGCGAGCAACGCCGGGAGCCTGCTCGGGCTGCTTGGCGTGCCGCTGCTGCTGGACCCGCGCCTGGGTTTGGCGGAGCAGCGCACGGCCTGGTCGATCGGCTTTCTCGCGCTCGGCGCGGCGCTTGTGCTGGTCTGGTGGCGGGTCTGGTGGCGGGGCAGCTGGCGGATGAGGGCGGTGCGCAGTGCGAAGCCAACGCAGATAGGTGACGATGCCCGCGCGGCTATGCACGGTTCACGCCGGCCTTGGATCTGGTGGATCGTGCTGGCGCTGGTACCCAGCAGCCTGCTGCTGGGCGTGACGCAGCACCTGACAACGGACATCGCGGCGGTGCCGCTGCTCTGGGTGGTGCCGCTGGCGCTGTACCTGCTGACGTTCATCGTGGCGTTCGGGGTGCGTGGGGCCTGGCTGGGTCGCGTGGCTGCGAAGCTGACGCCGATCGCGGTCGTTGCCGTGGTCGTGGCGGTGCTGGTCGAAGCGCGGCACCCGCTGTTCGCGGTGGCGCTGATCCACCTCGTCGCGTTCGTGGTCATCGCGCTGGCGTGCCACGCGCGGCTGGCGTCGCTGCGCCCTCCTGTGTCGGAGCTGACGAGGTTCTACCTCTGCGTAAGCCTGGGCGGCGTGCTTGGCGGATCGGTGAACGCGCTCGCCGCCCCATGGCTGCTCGACTGGGTCGCGGAGTACCCGATCATGCTCGCCCTTGGTGGGATGCTGGCGGTCGGGCTGCCGGCTTTTGACCGCGAGGGCCTCCGGAACGCGGTGCCGGGCGTGCTCGCGACGGTCGGCGTCGGCGTGCTGCTCGTGGCGCCGATCGCATGGACAGGAATATCTGGGGGAGCGTTTGTCGCGCTGTTTATCGGCGTCGTGGCGCTGGTCTGCTACCTGCTGTCGAAGCGGCCTCTGGCGTTCGGTATCGCGCTGCTGGCCGTGCTGCTGCTCCCCCCCGTGCTCGCGCCCGACGCCGACATCGCCCGCCGGGACCGGACTTTTTTCGGCGTGCACACCGTCTTCCGAGAGTCGTTCGATACCGAGCGCGGATCGCCGGCGCTGCGGCACGTGCTTCGCCACGGCGGGACGGTCCACGGCCTCCAGAACCTGGGCGACAACACGCCCTGGACCTACTACCACCCGATCGGGCCGCTCGGCGAGGTGATGACGCACGCGCACAGCAGACGTCGTCCGCTGCGGATCGGCGCGGTCGGGCTCGGAGTCGGCTCGCTGGCGGCGTACACCGAGCCGGGTGACCTCCTCACGTTCTTTGAGATCGATCCGGTGGTGGTCGACATCGCTCAGGATGCATCGCTGTTCACCTTTGTTGAAGAGTCACCGGGCGCGGTTGAATACGTTGTCGGCGATGGGCGGCTCACTATCGCGGGCCGGGGGCCGTTCGACCTGATCGTGCTGGACGCGTTCTCGTCGGACGCGATCCCGGTCCACCTGCTGACGGCGGAGGCATTCGAGACCTATGCATCGGAGCTGGCCGAAGGCGGTGTGATCGCGCTGCACGCATCGAACCGGCACCTGCGGCTCGGGCCGGTGATCGCGGCAACGGCCGAGGCCGCGGGCCTGACGGGGCTCATCGTGACCGACGAGCCGCTGCCGGCGATGATGGAACTGGGCCAGCAGGTCAGCACGTGGGCCGTGCTCGCACCCGAGCCGGCCGCGCTCCGTGGCTCGTTCCGCGGGTGGGAGCCGCTGGTATCGCTGCCGGGCGATCGGCCTTGGACGGACGACTACGCGAGTATTCTCGGTGTGCTCCGGCTCGACTGATCTCGTACGCTTGGGCATGCCAACACTCGAATACCAGACAGCCGGCGAGAGCCACGGCCCAATGCTCGTCTGCACCATCACCGGCCTGCCCGCGGGTTTGCCGCTCGACCTCGACCTGATCAACGGCGAGCTCTCGCGGCGCCAGGGCGGCTACGGCCGGGGCGGGCGGCAGCGGATCGAGACCGACGTCGCGGATTTCGTCACGGGCGTGCGCCTCGGCAGGACGACCGGCGCGCCGGTGACGGCGCTGGTCAAGAACAAAGACAGCCGGCTCGATGATCTGGAGCGCACGCCGCGGGTCCATCGGCCTCGGCCAGGCCACGCCGACCTTGCGGGCAGCATCAAGTGGCTGACGACGGATTGCCGCGAGACACTCGAGCGCGCCAGCGCACGCGAGACCGCGGCCCGGACCGTCGGCGGCGCGGTCGCACGGTGCCTGCTGCGCGAGATCGGCGTTGAGACGTTCGGCTTCGTCCGCGCGGTGCTGGACGCGGCGACGGACATCGTCGTCACCCCCGAGAACTGGCGCGATATCAAGAAAACACGCGATGCAAGCGAGACCTACTGCCCGGACGAGGCCGTGACCGAGAAGCACAAGCAGATCATCCGCCAGGCCAAGATCGACAAAGACACGGTGGGCGGGCTGTGCGAGGCGCACGTATTCGGCCTGCCGCCCGGCGTCGGCTCGTGCATGGACTGGCGGCAGAAGCTCGACGCACGGATCGCCTACGCCGTCGTCGGCATCCAGGCGTTCAAGGCGTGCGAGATCGGCCTGGGCCGCGACACCGCAAGTAGGCTGGGCAGCACGGTGCACGATCCGATCCACTACGACGGCACGCTCAAGGACGAGCCGCATCTCGGATTCGTGCGCAGCCGCAACAACGCGGGCGGGCTCGAGGGTGGCATGACCAACGGCATGCCGATCGTCGTGACGGGTACGATGAAGCCGATCGCGACGCTGCTCAAGGGCCTGCCGAGCGTGGATCTGAACACCAAGCAGCCGGAGCAGAGCCAGTACGAGCGGTCGGACATCTGCGCGGTGTCGGCGGCGAGCGTGGTGATGGAGCACGCCGTCGCGTTCGAGGTTGCCCGGGCATGCCTAGACAAGTTCGGCGGCGACTCGCTGATCGAGTTCAAGGACAACCATCAGAGGTTCGTGGAGACGGCGCGGCTGCTGCCGCTCGACCCGCCGGAGACGGTGATCGCATGAGACGCGATCGCGCCATTGTGGCTTGGATCATAGGGTTTCCGATACTCACGCACATCCTGATCGTCATGTTGACACGCGGGATCGAAGGCTGGGAATACAGAGAAGATCCGAGCCAGCATCCAGCGATTGCTCATCTTTTCTTTGTGCTTGCCCATCTTGTTGGCGTAGTGGCATGGATTGGCGTCATCGTGTTGACCGTCATGGGCAGACTTCCGGGAACGCGGAAGGACTTGTGATCCTGTGAAGAACGTCGGCGTGCGAATCGGGGTGGGGATGATCCTGCTCGCGCTGGCAGGGTTGTTCGTAGTTGGGCTCGATGGCTTCACGATCCCGGGCACGCCGAAGCCGGGATGGTGTACCTGCCTCGATTGCAACCCGAATATCTTTGGTCCGATCGAGCTTTTCCATCGCAGGAGTTCGATGCCCGACATCATCCACTTCCATATGCTGGCATTACTCGTGGTCGGAGGCATGATCGTGGCGGCGAGCTTCACCGGTAGAGCGACCATCCGGGACAAGCAGTACCCGTTCGAGAAGGCACGCTGCCTCGCGTGCGGCTACGAGCTCAAGGGCATCAAAACGGGTATCTGCCCCGAGTGCGGGACGGAGTTCGACATCGTCGAGAAGTCGGAGAGTTGATCGCCCTACTCGACCAGCCCGGCGACGCTGTTCCCGGCGTCTGTGCGCTGCACGATCTCCGCGTGCAGCTCGGCGACGCGGTCGCGCGGGAGCTTCACGCCCGGGCCGAGCTTTGCGACCAGCGCGAGCGTCTCCTTGGCCAGGGCCAGGTTCAGGGCGTTGAAGGCGACGATGCCGGGGTCGGCGGCGTGGGCCGCGAGCGCAGCGATGTAGGCCGCGGCGTCCTCGCGGGCGGCCTGGGCGACGGCCTCCAGCTGGGCGCGGGCGGCGGGGCTGGGTACGAAGCGGCGGCCCTCGTCCGCGTCGTCGGACTCGTCGCGCAGGATGTTCACGAGCTGGAGCGTCTCGCCGAAGGCGGGCGCGAGGCGGCGGAGCTCGTCGCGGGCCGGCGTGAGCGTGGGCGACTGGAGCACGAACAGCTCGGTGCACAGCTCGCCGACGATGCCGGCGACGTGGTAGCAGTAGCGGCGGACCTCGGCGACGGTCTGCGGCGGTGTGCCACGATCGATCCATGAGGCCATGCCGTCGATCGTCCGGCGGAGATGGCCGGCGATGATGGACCTCGCCTCGGCTTCGAGACCGCGCCAGGCTTCTGTCACAGCGGGTAGGGCATCGAGAAGCTCGGCATAACCCGCCTCGGCGATAACCGATGTGTCGAGACCGGCGGCGGTCGCGGCGAGCTCTGTGAGCGGTTCGGCATCGTCGGCGAGGGCGTCGCGCAGGCGGGCGAGCGCGGAGAGACGCTCGGCTGGCGGCCAGGCCGTCTCGTCCTCGAAGGTATCGGCGACGCGGAAGAGCAGATAGGCGAGCGTGGTGCGTGTGCGGCATGGCTCCGGCAGCAGCGGGATCGACAGCGCGAAGGTCCGGCTGCTGCGTTCGAGGAGCTGGTCGAGCATGCGTACCTGCGTCGCTTCCTGCGGTCGGCGGGAGGCTGGGAAGACCCGGTCGAGTCCGGACAAGGGGGATGGTATCCGCGCGTGGCATTGGGCTTCGCGGGGGGCGTCAGCGTGGATGCGTCAGTAGACTTGCCAATGGAGCCCGAAGCGAAGCGGATCCTGCACGCGGATGAGACCGGGCTGGCTTGCGGCTCGGGTGGTTTCTGGATCGACCCGTGGAAGCCGGCAGCCGAGGCCGTCATCACGCATGCGCACGCGGACCACGCTCGGCCGGGCATGGGGCGGTACTACTGCGCACAGCCGTGCGAGCCGATGCTCCGACGACGGGTGCACAAGGGGGCTGACATTGTGGCGGTTCCGTACGGCGAGGTGTTCGAGCTGGGCAGGGCACGGGTGAGCTTCCACCCCGCGGGGCACTGCCTGGGCTCGGCGCAGGTGCGGGTCGAGACGGAACGGGGTGTCGCGGTCGCCGCAGGAGACTACAAACGGGCGGCGGACCCGACGTGCGAGCCGTTCGAGGTGGTGCCGTGCGACGAGTTTGTGACCGAGGCGACGTTCGCGTTGCCGATCTACAGATGGCAGGCGGGCGGTGAGGTTGCCAGCGAGATCCTGAATTGGTGGGACGCATGCCGGGAGGACGGGAAGGCGGCCGTCCTTTTCTGCTATGCGCTGGGCAAGGCGCAGCGTGTGCTGGGCGAGCTGCGGGTGCTTCTTGAAGCGCGCCGGGAGGCCGAGGACTGGACACGTGCGGTGCGGACACACGGCGCGCTGGAGCCGATGCTCGATGCGTACCGCGAGCTGGGCGTGCCGCTGGTGGCGACCAAGCGGATCCGTGCGGATGAGCGGACCGTGGGCGGGCAAAAGCCTTTCGCGGGGTCCCTGGTGCTGGCGCCGCCCTCGGCATCTGGGTCGGCGTGGATGAAGCGTTTCGGAGCGAACTCCGACTACGAGACCGGCTTCGCCAGCGGCTGGATGCGGGTGCGAGGGATGCGTCGGCGTCGCGGGTACGACCGCGGGTTCGTGATCTCGGACCACGCGGACTGGCCCGGGCTGATCGAGACATGCGAGGCGACGGGTGCGCGGCGTGTGCTGTGCACGCACGGCTCGAGCGAGATCCTGGCGACCTTTCTGAACGAGCGGGCTGCGGCTCGGGGTGACACGGCTTTCCGTGCCGAGGTGCTGCGGACCGAGTATGCGGGCGAGACAGACGACGGGGTGCCGTCGGCAGAAAGCGACGGATCGTGAAACGGTTCGCGGCGGTGTTCGAGGCCCTGGACCGTACGACATCGACCTCTGCGAAGGTCGCGGCGATCCGCGCGTACGTCGAGTCATCGCCGGCATGCGATGCGGCGTGGGGCATCTGGTTCTTGGCGGGCAATAAGCTGAAGCGGACGGTGCCGAGCAAGGTGCTTAGGCAGTGGTGCCGGGAGCGGGCGGGGGTGAGCCGCTGGCTGTTCGCCGAGTGCTATTCGACGGTGGGCGATCTCGCAGAGACGGTTGCGCTCCTGATCGATGCGGCGCCCGCGGACGGCGCGCGGGTTGTGCCTTCTGGCGGACAGATGCTGCTGGCCGATCTCGCGCCGTCGTTTGATGCCGACGGGTCTTCTACCGGCGATGGCGGGCTGGCGTGGTGGGTTGAGCATCGGCTGGCGTCGCTGCGCGGGCTGGACTCGGTTCGGCAGCGCGGGCTCCTCGACACGTGGTGCGAGGGTCTGTCTGCGACCGAGCTGCTGCTGCTGTGCAAGATGCTGACGGGAGCGATGCGGATCGGGGTGTCGAGGACGCTCGTCGAGCGTGCGTTGTCTGAGGCGGCGGGTGTGGAACAGGCGGTGGTCGCGCACCGGCTCTCGGGCGGATGGTCGCCGGCGGGCGGCGGGCGGGATGGTCGGGCGGATGCCGCGCTGACGGCGCTGCTGTCTGGAGAGGCGGGCGATGGGGACCGGAGCCGGCCGTACCCGTTCTTCCTGGCGTCCCCGGTGGCGCCTCCGGTGCTGCCGGCGGACGTATCGAGCGAGCTGGAGCTGGTGGAGCGCGAGCTCGGGAGCGCATCGGGTTGGCTGGCGGAGTGGAAGTGGGACGGCATCCGGGCGCAGCTGATCCGGCGCGGAGGCGAGACGTTCCTCTGGAGCCGGGGCGACGAGGCGTTGACGCATCGGTTCCCGGAAGTTGTTGAGGTCGCGGCGCAGCTCGAGGATGGAGTCCTCGACGGAGAGCTGCTGTGCTGGGACGAGGCGCGTGATCGGCCCATGGATTTCGGCGTGCTGCAGCGACGGATCGGGCGTGAGGCGCTGACGCCCGGCGTGTTGCGTTCGTCGCCGGCGGTGTTTCTGGCGTACGACCTGCTCGAGATCGAGGGCAAAGATCTGCGCGAGGGCCCGATCGAGTCGCGTCTTGGATCGCTCGACCGGCTGATCGAACCCGGCATGGGCGGGATCCGGGTTGGTGAGCGATTCGGGCTGGAGGGTTGGGAGCAGGCTGCCACGCTCCGTGGCGAAAGCCGCGAGCGGTGCGTCGAGGGGCTGATGCTCAAGCGGCGGGGATCGCCGTATCGCTCTGGACGCAGGCGAGGCGACTGGTGGAAGTGGAAGGTCGATCCGCTGACGCTCGACGCTGTGCTGACGTATGCGCAGCCGGGCCACGGCCGACGGGCGGGGCTGCTGACGGACTACACGTTCGGCGTGTGGGATCGGGACGATGCTGCGGGTTCGCTTGTCACGGTGGCGAAGGCGTACTCGGGCCTGACGGATGAGGAGTTTGTCGCGCTGGACCGGTGGCTTCGGGCGCACACGGTCGAGCGTTTCGGGCCTGTGCGTCGGGTGGAACCGGTGCACGTCTTCGAGCTTGCATTCGATAGCATCCGGCCGAGCGATCGGCACGCGTCGGGCGTCGCGCTGCGGTTCCCGCGCATGCGGCGTTGGAGGAAGGACAAGCCCGCGTCCGAGGCGGATACGCTGGCCGGTGTGCGCGCGATGCTCGGTCCTTCGCCCGGAGAGGCGCATTGATGAAGGGCGCTTCAGGCATCCACAAGATCGAAGCGTGGTTCGCCGATCGCGGCTGGACGCCCCACGGTTTCCAACGCGAGGCCTGGTCGGCGTATGCGGCTGGCGCGAGCGGGCTGATCCACGTTCCTACGGGCGCGGGCAAGACCTATGCCGCGGCGATGGGCCCGCTCGCAGAGACGATCGATGCGTACGAGCAGGAAGGCGCGGCCGAAGGGCTCCGGATCCTGTATATCAGCCCGCTCCGTGCGGTCTCGCGCGATATCGAGCTGGCGTGGCGCACTCCGATCGATGACCTGGGCTTGATGGCATCGACGCGGCCGAAGCGGCCGGGGCTCTCTGTCGAGACGCGGACAGGGGATACATCCAGTTCGGTGCGCGCGCGGCAGTCCAAGCGGTTGCCGACCGTGCTGATCACGACGCCGGAGTCGCTGAGCCTGCTGCTGACACGTGAGACCGCGGCCGAGCAGCTTGGGAGCGTGCGGTGCGTGATTGTCGACGAGTGGCACGAGCTGCTGAGCACCAAGCGTGGGACGCAGGTGGAGCTGGCGCTGGCGCGGCTGCGGCGGTGGTCGCCCGGGCTTCGGACCTGGGCTCTCTCGGCGACGATCAGCAATCTGCAAGAGGCGGCGCAGTCCGCGGTGGGCGTGGGCGGGTCGGCGCAGGTTGTGCGCGCGGATATCGAGCGGCCGATCGAGGTCGAGAGTGTGCTGCCGGATATGGCCGAGCCGTTCCCGTGGGCGGGGCACATGGGTCTGACACAACTGCCGCGGGTCATCGAGCGTATCCCGGTGGACGCGGAGGGCCGGCCGGCATCGAGTACGCTGCTGTTCGTCAATACACGGAACCAAGCGGAACGGTGGTTCTCGGCGTTGATGGCCGTCAAGGAAGCTGGCTGGGGTGAAGCAGCGGCGCTGCACCACGGATCGCTGGACCGCGGCGAGCGTGAGCGCGTCGAGGCGGGTCTCAAGGACGGCTCGATCCAGGTGGTCGTAGCGACGAGCAGCCTGGATCTGGGTGTGGACTTCGCACCGGTGGAGCTGGTCTTCCAGATCGGCTCGCCGAAGGGCATCGCGCGGCTGATGCAGCGTGCGGGGCGCGCAAGCCATCGGCCGGGGGCGCCGTGCCGGATCGTTTGCGTGCCGACGCACGCGCTGGAGATGGTCGAGATCGCGGCTGTCCGTCGGGCGATTGCGGCGGGTGTGATCGAGCCGCGGCGCGGCGAGGGGTGCGCGCTGGATGTGCTCGCGCAGCACATGGTGACGATCGGGCTCGGGGCCGGTGTAGACGCGGGTGAGTTGTACAGCGAGGTCCGCTCGGCATGGTCGTACCGCGAGCTCTCGCGGAGGGAGTTCGACTGGACACTGGACCTGGTGACGACCGGCGGCGAGACGCTGCGGGCGTACCCGGAGTACAAGAAGCTTGTGCCCGATGAGAGCGGCAGGCTGCGCGTTGCGGACAAGCGGATCGCGCAGCTGCACAAGATGAACGTCGGCACGATCACGGGTGATGCGGTCATGGAGATCCGCTACCGCAACGGCAAGAAGCTGGGGTACATCGAGGAATCGTTCATCGGCAAGCTTCGCAAAGGTCAGACGTTCGTGTTCGCTGGGACGCGGCTTGCCTACCACTCGACGCGGGAGCTGACGGCGTACGTCACGCCCGGCAAAGGTACGACGCAGTTCACGCCGCAATGGGGCGGTACGCGGCTTCCGATCAGCGAGAGCCTCGGCGGCGCGGTCCGAGAGGCTATCGGTGCGGTCGGTGATGGCGAGTTCGATCCGGAGCTTGAGCCGGAGCTCTTGGCTGCGGCGAGGCTGGTGCGCGCGCAGGCGGCGCTGAGCGCTGTGCCGGCGCCGGGCGAGACCCTGATCGAGGTCTACAGCACACGCGAGGGCACGCACCTGTTCGTGTTTCCGTTCGATGGCCGGCTGGTGCACGGCGGTCTGGCGGCGGTGCTAGCGCTGCGGCTGAGCCGGCTCGCCCCCGCAACGTTCTCGACGGCGGTGAACGACTACGGCTTCGAGCTGCTGACGGAGCGTGGGTATCCGTTTCTGGATCGGCTCAGGGAAGCAGGCGGGAAGGCCGGCGTCTCGGCGGTGTTCGCGCCGGACGGGCTCGCGGACGACGCGGTCGAGAGCGTGAACCTGTCGGCGCTCGCCAAGGGGCAGTTTCGCGAGGTGGCGCGCGTCTCGGGGCTGGTGCCGCAGTCGACGCCGGGCGCGCCGAGGAGCCTTCGGCACGTCGAGGCGCGCAGCGGGCTGATCTATGACGTGTTCGAGGAGTTCGATCCTGGGAACTTGCTGCTTGCGCAGGCGAAACGCGAGGTGCTGGAGAAGCAGTTCGAGCGGAGCCGCCTGGGTCGAACGATGGCGCGGCTGGCGGGCTCGCCGTTGGTGGTGCGTGAGCCCGGACGGCCCACGCCGCTGAGTCTTCCGTTGGTGATCGAGCGTCTCGGGGCTCGCCTGACGAGCGAGAGTCTTGCCGATCGTGTCGACAAGCTGCGGGCATCGTTCGAGGCGGCGGGGCGCGAGTAACATGCGGGATGCAGGGTTCTGCGATGCAGCCAAGTGCCACGGACGCGGGCGATATGACCGTCATGCTGCGGCTTTCGGGGGGCGATGCTGTTTCCCTACGCCTGTTGCGAGAGCGGTGCGCGTTGGTGCCGTCGGCAAGTGCGCTGTTGCTTGCGGACACGCACCTTGGCAAGAGCGCGGCGATGCGTGCCAAGGGTGTGCCGGTTCCTTCGGGCCCGGGCCGCGCTTGCCTGGAGCGGCTGGAGGCTGTCGCCGATCGCGTGCGGCCTGCGCGGGTGATCGTGCTGGGCGACCTTCTGCACGCGCCGACAGGGGTGACAGACGAGCTGCATCGGCTCGTGCGGTCGGCGACCGATCGGCTCGGGGCGATGGGCGCGAGGGTCGAGCTTGTGCCTGGTAATCACGATCGCAAGCTCGGGCAGGCCGGGCTGGAGCGGCTCTGCGGTGAGCTGGGGATCGTGCTACGGCCGCCGGAGGTGCGCCTCGAAGATGCACCGGGCCTGGTGCTGGTCCACGATGCGGCCGATGCGCCTGGTGCAGCGTTTGCGATCGGCGGCCATCTGCACCCCGCGGCGGTGCTGCGTGGCGGCGGTGACGCGGTGAGGCTTCCGGCGGCGCTGCTCGGTGCTCGGCGGTTGGTCCTCCCGGCTTTCGGGTCATTCGTCTCGGGGGTGCGCAGCCAGCCGGAGGCCGGCGAGCGGCTGCTCGCGTTCGGGCCCAGGGGTGTCTTCGACGCTCAGTGATTCCCGCGTGGGGCGGGCGGGATGCGGCGGCCGTGCGGGTCTTGGGGCGTGTCGCCGTCGGGTCTGGCGTGGATGTGCTCGAGCTTCTCCGCTTGGTCGTGGACGTGGTCGGGCGCAAGCCCCACGTGTTCAACAAGGTAGTGTTCCCAGAGCCTGTGGCGGCGGATGAGCGACGCGGCCTGTCGGCGGCCGTGCTCGGTGAGGCTGACACGGTCGTCCTTGTGCGTCACAAGTCCGGCGCGATCGGCGGGCACAACCGCGGCCGTGAGTCGGGGGATGGCTCGGAGATCGGCGAACCGGACACCGGGCTCCCCCGCTTCTTCCGCGCGGTAGAGCAGGCCGAGCAGATCGTCGGAAGTGATCGTCTTTGCGATGGATCGGCGGCGACGCATCCGGGCGATGACGCTGTGCTTCGGGCCCGCGACGAGGGTGAGTGTGAGGGATATCCCAAGCACTACGGTGATGCTGCCAGCCGCATTGACCGGCTGGGCATCGAAAACCCCCGGGAGCTGGAATGACGCAAGATAGCCTGTGATCGCAGCAGCAATGCCGACGAGGAGGCTGACGGCGATCTGCGAGCCCAGGCGGTCGGTCATAAGCCTAGCCGTCGCCGCAGGCACGATGAGCATCGCGATGACGAGGATGGACCCGACGGCTTCAAAGCAGGCCACGGTGGTCGCGGCCACAGCGATCATCAGCAGAGCATGGAGCAGGCCTGCAGGCACACCGAGGGCCGTGGCATGAGACGGGTCAAAGGCCGCGATACGCAGCTCTTTGTAGAAAGCACCGACGAGGACACCAACAGCGACGGCGGTGACCAGGAGCGTCACCACCTGACGCGGTGCGGCGGCGATCGCGGCAGGGCTGAGCGCCTCGCCCCATGAAGCCGGGGCGTCGTGCCAGTACAGCGCCTCGAGCTGGCCGTGGAGGAGGCAGTCGGTGTCGAGGTCGATCTCGTGAGGCACGTAGGCGAGCATGAGCACACCGAGCGCAAACAGGATCGTGAAGACGACGCCCATCGCGGCGCCGGGCTCGACGCGCGTGAGGCGTCTGACCGCGCCGACGAGCACGACGGTCAGCAGGCCCGCCGCGGCCGCTCCGAACAGCATCGGCATCGAGGCGCGTGAGCCTGTGACGAGGAAAGCGGCGACGAGTCCGGGCAGGACGCTGTGGCTGATGGCGTCGCCCATCAGGCTGAGCCTGCGGAGCACGAGGTAGTTGCCGAGGAGCGCACACGACCCGGCTGCGAGCACCGCGGCGATGAGCGGGAACAGATCAGCGCCTGGGTCGAGCGCGATCATGCCTGTGCCCTTGCGTGTACGTGACCGCCGAGCTCCGTCTCAAGCCGCTGGATGGTCTCGGCATCGAGGACGTGCTCGACCTGGTCGACGGACCACCCGACGTGTGTACCCGCGATGTCTGCGCGGCGTACCAGGTACTCGGCCCAGAGCTCATGCGTGCGGGCGACGCGTGCCCCGCGACCGGTGCCGCCCGGTGTCAGCTGCCAGCCTTCTGGGGTTCGGGCTTTCAGCAGCCCGCGTCGTTGAAGCGACAGGATGACCGCGTTGCGGAACAGCGCGTTCCATCTCCGGTCAGCCGCGATTTGCATCAGGCCGTGTCGATCGAGCCGGCTGGTGCCCGCGTCGTGGGCTGCCTCGAGCACGTGGTCGCCGGCGATCCGAAGCCGGAGGAACACGGAGCGGGCTGCCGAGGCCAGCACGCCGCGTTTCGGCGCTGCCGTGAGGCTGACCAGGAACAGCACGCCGGACGTCAGGATGATGACGGCCCCGGTGGGCGCGTGCTCGAAGGCCGCTGAGATCGCCGAGCCTATGTAGCCGCTGCACGCACCCAGCGCCGCCGAGAGCATCAGCATGCGGTGGTAACGCTCGGTCCAGAGCCGAGCCGTGACCGGCGGGATGACGAGCAGCGCGACGACCATGACAACGCCAACGTTGCGGAGGCCGGCGACCGTGACAAGCACGATCAGGACCATGATCACGGCATCCATCAGGGCAACGGGCCAGCCCCCCGCGTGCGCAAAGCCCCGATCAAAGCAGACCACGGCCATCTCCCGCCGGAACAGCAGCACGCCGAGTGCGCAGACACCGGCGATCGCCCCGATGGTGTAGACATCGCCGGGGAGCATCGTTGCCGCCTGACCGAACAGGAAATCTTTCAATCCGGCAGAGCCCTTGGGCGCCTTGTTCTGGACGAGGCTGAGCAGGACGACACCGACACCAAAAAAAACGCTCAGGACAATGCCGATGGCGGCGTCTTCGTGCGTGCGGGGCTGGCGTGCGAGCCACTGGATGACCGCGACGCTCGCGAGTGCCGCGACCGCTGCGCCTGCTAGGAGCACGGGCAGCGATCTCTGGTCGAGTCCAACAGCGGATGCGATCAGGAACGCGCCGGCGAGTCCGGGGAGGGTCGCATGGCCGATGGCGTCGGCCGTCAGCGAACGCCGCCGGAGCATGGCGACCGCTCCCACCAGGCCGGCCGCGAGCCCGAGGAGCGACGTGCCTAGCAGCACGGTCGAGGTGTTGAACCCACCGCGGAGGGTCAGGTCGCGCACGAGCGCTCCTACGAGACCGGTGGAGTCGGCGGTCACAGCGCTGCGCCATCTGCCCGCGCGAGAGCATCGGCGGCCTCGGACAGCAGCGTGAGTCTGCCGCCGTATGTCTGCTGGAGGTTGGTCGTTGTAAAGACTTCGGAGACGGGTCCTGCGGCCACGACACGCATGTTCAGCAGCACGGCGTGATCGAAGTAGACCGGGACGGTCTGCAGGTCGTGGTGCACAACCACGACGGTGCGTCCGGTTGCGCGCATCTCGCGGAGGACATCTACGATGGCCCGCTCGGTCGCCGCGTCCACGCCCGCGAAGGGCTCGTCCATCAGGTAGAGATCCGCCTCCTGCGCGAGCGCGCGAGCAAGGAAGACGCGCTGCTGCTGCCCTCCTGAGAGCTGGCCGATCTGCCGGTCGGCGTATTCGCCGAGCCCGACGCGGTCGAGGCAGTCACGGGCCGCCTTGCGGTGTTGCCGGCCGATGGGTCGGCACCAGCCGATCTTGCCGTAGCGTCCCATGCAAACGACATCGAGGGCTGAGACCGGGAAATCCCAATCGACGGTCTCCCGCTGCGGGACATAGCCGACGCGCGCTCGCTCATCGCGCAGCGGCTGTCCCCAGAACTCGACCGCGCCGGCGGCGAGCGGCACCAGACCGAGACAGCCCTTGATGAGCGTGCTCTTGCCTGCGCCGTTGGGACCAACAACAGCGATCAGGCTCCCAGCGGGGGCGTCGTAGTCGACGTCCCAAAGGACCGGTCGCCGGTTGTAGGCGACCGTCATCGCGTGGATGGACAGCGGGCTCTGGGGCGAGTGCTCGGGTCGGTCGGCCAGATCGCCGACGGGGCGTTTGGTGCGTCGCCCTTGGATCATCGATCGCTCAGCCGGCCCTGAAAGCCGTCGGCGGGCGCTTCGCCGCCGAGTGCGCGTGTGATGGTGGTCAGGTTGTGATCGATCATGCCGACGTAGGTTCCCTCGTAGGTACCCGCGTCGCCGAGTGCGTCGCTGAACAGCTCCCCTCCGATGCGGACCTCGTGGTTCTGCGATCGTGCGCCCGCGATGAGCGCGCGGACATGGCGGTCGGAAACGGTGGACTCGACGAAGACCGCGGGGATGCGCTGCCCGACAAGGCGGCTGACGAGACGCTCGATGTCGCGCAGGCCTGCCTCGGATTCGGTCGACAGGCCCTGGATGCCGACGACCTCGAAGCCGAAGCGGGCCCCGAAGTAGCCGAACGCGTCGTGGGCAGTCACCAGCACGCGCGCCTCGCTCGGCACCGTGGCGATGGCGCTCTCGGCGTAGTCGATGAGGGACTCGAGTGTCTGGCTGTACGCGTCGGCGTTGGTGGCAAAGACGTCCTGACCGGCCGGATCGAGTTCGGTGAGCGCATCTCGGATGACATCGACGCCGATACGCCAGAGTGTCGGATCCATCCAGACATGCGGGTCGCGCTCGCCGGACTCTTCGGTGGTGACAGATGCGGTTTCCGATGGTGCCCTGCGGAGGATGGCCTCGGCTACAGCGATGACCGGCGTGCCCGAGTCGCGGGCGCGGCCGAGCGGCTCGTCGAGCTTGCCTTCGAGGCGGAACCCGTTGGTCAGGATCAGATCGGCCTGGCGGAGCTGGATGGTGTCCGCGCGTGTAGCCCGGTACAGGTGCGGATCGATGCCGGGCGCGATCAGCCCAACAACCTCGACACGGTCGCCAGCGATCTGCTGCGCGACATCCGCGAGCATCCCCACGGTGGCGACGACGGTCGGGCGCTCGGCGTCCTGATCCGCAGCCGCGAGGCCCGTCAAGCCGGGTACGAGCAGGAGCAAGGCGGCTGCCGACTGAAGCCACCGGATACAGGCGTGCTTGGGGTGATGGTGCGTGTTGGGCATGGCGTTCTCCAGAAGGACAAGGATCGGTTGTATCGGCCAATTGTAGCCTTGCCTACACTCTGGTCAAGACGATCATCTGATCCCCTGCTGTTTGCTGGGGCTCCTGGCGGCCTCCTAGTGGGCCTGGTTTCGTTTCGTCGGGCTTGATGTGTCTCGGCGAAACAGATTATCGGACGGGAGGGTCCCCATCGGCGATCGCGCGAAAGCGTTCGAGCGTGGCCGGGCTGAGGTGATGCTCGATGCCTTCTGCGTCCAAGAGCGCGACTTCGGGCGGGACGCCGATGGCGAGCAAGAAGCGGACCACGAGCTCATGCCTGGATTTGCAGCGATCGGCAAGGCATCTGCCGGCTCGGGTGAGCTCGACTGGCCGGTACGGGCGGGTGACGACGAGGCCTTCACGCTCGAGCCGTTGGAGGTTGCCGATCACCGTAACGTGCGTGACACCGAAGCGTTCGGAGAGGTCCTTGACGCGGCAGGCTCCGTGCGTGTCGATGAGCTCAGCGACGGCCTCGACGTAATCCTCGGCAGTCTCAGCGGCGTGGTCGCGGCGTGTGCGCACGTGTGGACCGCTGCTGTTCTCAGGTTGGCCGTGCTCTTCGGCGGCGCTCACGGTCGAACGCTCCGTGGGTTTCGAACAGGGATCGGAGGGACGCGCGTCGGCGTGTTCCGCGTCCGGCTAGCCTTCAACACTCGGCCAGCCCTCAAGGAGGCGAACGATGACGGCATCGATGTCTTCGGGCCCGACGCCCGGCTCGACAATACCTTCAGCCGCGCCGTGCCACACGAGATCCCCCGATTCCGCGTCCATGAATTCGAGCACGAGCGTCCCGAGCTTGTAGTCGAAGACATAGTCCTCACCACGGGCGTAATCGAACGTGATGGTGTCATCCTTGAGCAGGACGCGTGCCCGACCGACTAGGTCGGGGCTGTCGCCGGTCTGGAAGCCCCTGGCGACCAGCTCGCGTTTGACCGCGTCGGCGATCCAGTCGGCGACCTCGGGATTGATGCCCTCATCCATCACGATCGGGGATTCGGGCGAGGCCCCCACCGTCCGCGCTGCGGCCAGGGATTCGGGGTCGGGCGTGGCGATGTCGATGCGAGGGCCCGCGGTGCAGCCGGTGGTGAGCAAGAGCAGCACGGCGGCGGGCACAAGCGAGCGAGCGGAATCTCGGAGTGTTCTCATGGCCGGACTATAGGGCGAGTTTTGTGTTTCCACATGCAAGCGGTCCATACCTGTGCTCATCGGACTGCATGACCAGGCCGGCACATGGGCACGGCGTGGTCAGACCTCCGTGTGGCGCGGCAGAGAGGCGCAAGAGAGCGCGGCAGCGGATCCGTGGGCACCTGGAATTCGCCAATGAGCCGTGGAAGGCTTTTCCACATGGGGCAGTGTTGATAGCAAGCCGGAAGCCGATGGCTGCGGGCTGGTACCCTTCGCGAGCATCGCTGGCGATCTCGTGCTCATGGCGATGGATCAACCGTCAGAAGTCGAAACACTCGGCATGATCGCGATGGGACTCATCCCGGGCGGCAAGCTGCTTGCCAAGCTGGGGCCAACCATCGCGAAGGTCGGTGTGGAGGCCTGGGGATATGCCAAGGAGTACGCGATGCAGGGCAAGAGCCTCCTATCGCGTGGCGAGAATTCAGGCACGGTAGACGACCTTCAAGGCCTCTAGACCACCGGCGATGCCGTCTCGGATGTACAGGTGCTGTGTCTCGCTACCGAATTGCTGCGGCCTTGGATGTATCCCGGAGGATCTTCTTCTCGCCCAGCATGAGATGCCCGAGCCGGTCCATGAACCGGCGTGCGGTGATGATGTGATCGACGATCCAGCCAGATACGTTGATGACCAGATGCACACCCATCAGAAAATGAGGACGGCGCACGCGGGTCAGATCTGTACCAAGCGGGCGTTACGTCGCCCCGGCGATCAGTGCGCGATTCAGACGAATCTCGTAGACAACTGTCTTATCGAGATTTCCAAAAGCGGGTGATCGGGATCAAACCGACGACATTCAGCTTGGGAAGCTGCCGGAGCTTCAATCAAATCAATGCCATGTGATCGCGCAAGTTCTTGCACGGCAGTCTGTAGCGATTCATCGACGCTTGAAAATGTAGTCGATGCATTTCGTTGCGAGGGATCGTCCACGCCAAAAGACGCGATATAGGGCACAGAGAGGCCCAAGAACGCCAGCTCACGCCGCTGATGAGCAACTGTGGCTGATGTATCGGCAACCGAGCCGTGCTGCTTGGAGGCCAAGGGCGCGTGACCTGTGCCCCGACGCCGGGGGGAGGAATAATCGTGGGTGCTCCTGACGCTTGAGACATCACGAGAGCCCGGCGGTGCTCCAGCGACGGACCTTGGCTACCTGCTGCACAAGAACCCAGCGGGCTTGCAGTCCTTCGAGCAGAGCTTCGGGACCGTGCATGTCTTCTATCCGGTCGCCGAGGAGGATCGATGCCAGGTCTGCGTCCTTCTCGACGTTGACCCGGTCGGCCTGGTTCGGGGCCGTGGCGAGCGCTCGCTCGACCAGTACGTCAACGACCGCCCATACGTCGCTTCCTCGTTCCTCAGCGTCGCGCTGAACAAGCTCTTCTCGACGGCCATGAATGGTCGGAGCAAGGAGCGGCAGGAGCTCGTCGAGGCGCCGCTGCCGCTCAAGGCAAAGGTGGTTGTTGTTCCAAGCCGAGGTGGTGAAGACCTGCTTCACCGTCTGTTCGAGCCGCTCGGCTACTCAGTAACCGCCACCCGGCATCCGCTTGACGAGCAGTTCGCGAGTTGGGGCGAGGGCCCGTACTACACGCTCACGATCGAGCAGGCACTGCCGCTCCAATCGCTTTTGCAGCACCTCTATGTGTTGGTTCCTGTTCTCGACAACGACAAGCACTACTGGGTCGGCGAGGATGAAGTTGAGAAGCTGCTCGCCCGCGGCGAGTCGTGGCTGCCGAACCACCCCGAGAAGGACCTGATCACACGCCGATACCTGAAGCATCAGCACCGCCTGACCCGTGATGCCCTTGCTCGTCTTGCAGTCGAGGACGACCTCGACCCGGACGCTTTGGAGCAGGAGCACGACGCCGAAGAGGAGCAGATCGAGAAGCCGCTCAGCCTGAACGCTCAGCGCATGGGTTCGGTGCTGGCCGCTCTCAAGGCCAGCGGGGCGACGAACGTGCTCGACCTCGGGTGCGGCGAGGGCAACCTCCTCCGCGACCTCTTGAAGGAACGACAGTTCACACGCATCGTCGGCATTGACGTCTCCATCCGATCGCTTGAGCGCGCCTCCGAGAAGCTACGGCTCGAGCGGCTCCCAGACATGCAGCGGCAACGAATCGAGTTGCTGCACGGCTCGCTTATCTACCGCGACGAACGACTCGTCGGTTTCGACGCTGCTGCGTGTGTCGAAGTCATCGAGCATCTGGACCCGCCTCGTCTCAAGGCGTTCGAGCGGGCAGTCTTCGAGTTCGCTCGACCAAGGTGCGTCGTCATCACCACTCCGAATGCTGAGTACAACGTGATGTGGGAGACGCTGCCCGCTGGGCAGTTCCGTCATCGCGACCACAGGTTTGAGTGGACACGCGATGAGTTTCGTTCGTGGGCGGAGCGGGTGGCGTCGGAGCACGGCTATTCGGTGCGGTCTCTTCCCGTCGGGCTAGTCGATGAAGCCGTTGGGTCGCCGACGCAGATGGGAATATTCACGAATGGCTGACACGCGCCTCCAAGTCAATCTCGCCTCGTGGATCATCCAGGACGGAAACTATGATGATTTCGCGTGTGGTCAACAGCGCGATTTCTCGATCGAGTTCTGGCACGACGACACTCTAACGCCCCTGGGGCAAGAGAGTCCCAAATCGGTCGTCCTAACCGCTGATTCGTTGCTCCAGGTGACCGCAGAGGTAGTCGTCTGCACTGACACCTGGTACGCAATCGACTTCGGCGTGACGGCATTCAGGGAGCAACGTCCAACTGATGCGATTCGCTTGGGGCAAACGGTGTCCGGCTCTATCGCTCTCGGAATCGACCCATTCTTCTACATGGAGTACCTCCACCGAGATGCGGCGGCTGTCCCGATGATTTACTCGTGGCGGATAGACCGCATTCAGATGCAAACAGCACCGTTCATTGAGAGTACCCAGAAGGGCATCGGTAAAGTACTGGTCAGAGATCCCGCCCAAATTGGCTGGAAGGACATCCGTGCCACTGAGGCGTGGACCGATGACGACGGGAGCGCGGAGTATCTTCTTGACATCCTGCTATGACCTGCCCCCCAGAAACCAGTCCGGTTGCTATGCGAGAATCCATGGCATCGGACGCATCTGGGAAGGCGGGATTTCATGGCACGGATCAGGCATTCGGCGGAGCAGATCATCGGCAAGCTGCGTGAGGCGGAGGTGCTG